>CACPQA010000009.1 GCA_902635965.1 uncultured Bacteroidota bacterium | reverse complement strand
ATTAAATAAAAATGGCATAAGTCATATTACACTAGAGGAATATAATTATATACCAAATGGTAATTCCTGTAAAGAGAAATCTTTTAATAATAATTTAATTGTTGATCAATATAATTTTTGTTGTAAAAAATTATTTGAATGCGGTTTTGAACAATATGAATATCTGAATTTTGCGAAAAACGGGAATTATTCCAAACAAAATTTAAACTATTGGAGTAGAAAACCATACCTAGGATTTGGGCCTTCAGCATGCAGTTTTTTTAAAGAATCAAGAAGTGTAAACTTAAGCGACACAAACGATTACTTGTTAGAAATAAATAAGCTTCAAAAACCGCTTTATAGTGAATACTTATCCAAGAAGGATATTTACAATGAAACTGTCATGACAGGACTTTCAATTTCTAAAGGTTTGTCGATATTAGTAATCAGAAAAAAATTCAAATCTTTTGATCCTTATTTTCAAGCTAAAGTAAAAAAGCATTTAGGGCTTGGAAATTTGTATCTAGAAAAAAAATTTATCAAAGTTAATCAAGAACGTAGGTACTTCACAGACGAAATTGCTTCTGATTTTTTTAAAAATTAAAGATTGATTTTAAAAGTGTAGAATTCATAAAAATAAATTATCGTTTCGATACCTTTAAAGAAGTTAAATAAACCAAAGTGTTCATTAGGTGAGTGAATTGCGTCAGAATCTAATCCAAAACCCATTAAAATACTTTTTACACCTAACTCTTTTTCAAATATTGGAACAATCGGGATACTTCCACCTCCTCTTTGTTGAAAGGGATTGACCCCAAAACTTTTTTTATAGGCCAATATGGCAGCTTCATATGCTGTGCTTGTAGTTGGTGTGACATAAGGTTCTGCTCCGTGGTGGGTTTTTATTTTTGCTGTCACACTCTTTGGAATAAAATTTAGCACATACTGTTTAAATAAGTCACTAATTTCCTTCCAGTCTTGATTAGGTACTAATCTCATTGAAATTTTCGCATGAGCCTCACTTGGTAGAACCGTTTTTGATCCTTCTCCAGTATATCCTCCATAAATTCCATTAACATCTAATGTTGGACGGGTAGCAATTCTCTCGGTAAGGCTAAAGTCGGTTTCCCCATATAATTCTTTTATCCCTATTGAATTTTTAAATTCAATGGTATTAATTTTGCCTTTTAAAATTTCATTTTTGTCCTTATCACTTAAATCTATTACTTTATCATAAAAGCCAGGGATAGTAATCCTGTTATTTTCATCGTGCATGCTTGCAATTAATTTAGACATAATATTAATTGGATTTGCAACCCCTCCACCATAAGTTCCTGAGTGAAGATCCCTGTTCGGACCTTTAAGTGTAATTTCCATATATGAAATTCCTCTCAGCCCTGTTGTTATTGATGGTATAGCATTACTTTTCATGCTAGTGTCAGAAATTAAAATAACATCAGACTTTAGTAAATCTTTATTTTTAGATATAAAAACTTCTAGATTATCACTACCAACTTCTTCTTCACCCTCAATCAGAAATTTTATGTTAAAATTTAACTTAGCGTTTTTTGTTATCCATTCAAATGCTTTTATATGCATAAACATTTGGCCTTTGTCGTCACATGCTCCTCTTGCAAAAATTGCACCCTCTGGATGGATATTAGTTTTTTTAATCATGGGTTTAAATGGAGGAGAATCCCACAACGAAATAGGGTCGGGTGGTTGCACGTCGTAATGGCCATAAACTAAGATGGTAGGAAGAGTTTTGTCAACAAATTTGTCAGCATAAACTATGGGATGTCCATTTGTTTTAATTATTTTGACGTTTTCACACCCTGATTTTTTAAAACAACTTTCCAACCAATTTGAACATTTTACCATTTCTTTTTTATGGTTTGGGTCAGCACTTATAGATGGAATTTTCAAAAATTCATGTAGTTCGTGTAAAAATTTATTTTTCTCTTCTTCTGAAAAATTTATCATTAGATAAAGTGTTTTTATATAAGGTTTAGAAATGTGAAAGTAAAAAATATTTAATAAAACTTGTCTATATTTGCAATCTTTAGCGGGTGTGGTGAAATTGGTAGACACGCTAGATTTAGGATCTAGTGCTTCACGGCGTGGGGGTTCGAGTCCCTTCACCCGCACTTACTTTTATCCTAGGAGTCTTTCTCAATTTAAGATCAAAATAGTGATTCTTCAAAAGGACTTCTAATTGCTTTTTTCCTCTTTTATTAAAAACTCTTCAAGTTTGATATCGTCAAGGCCTTGTTTATCAAAAGGGTATTCCATATCGTCTTGTATGTTATACAATGAAATTAAGATGAATTCACTTAGAATTATTACAAAATATGTTAACCATTGAGGATTCTCTACTCCAATTTTATTTATTATTGATGGAGTATAAATGATAGGGAAAATATAAATAAATATTTTACAATATGCTTTTAAGCTAATGGGTGTTCTATGTATATGAATAGCAAGACAATTTTCAATCCCTTCCTGAACCTTTTGAAGATATCCCACAACTTTTCCTTTTACGCTTCTCGAAATAGTTTCAGGATTACTATTTGCAAAGTTTACTAAATCTTGGATAGAGTTATCAAGCTTAGATCTAGTCTTTTTATCGCCTTGAAGATGGGATGTTAACTCATTTAAAATACTTATTAAAAGTACTTTTCCAGTTTCAACCTCCTCTTTGGTTAATTTTTCATTTGTCATAAGTGCAAACTTAATTGACATTAACGAACTTCGAATTTTACTTAGATGTTCAAGAGCTTTTTCTCGTCTTCTAAATGCCCCTCTAATAGCGAATACAAGTGGGAATATAATTGCAATACTTATTAGAGTTAAATCAATATCATAAATCACATCATATTCATAACAGATAAGAGGAACTAGTACTGAAATAATCATTGTATAAAGTGTTCTTACATTTATGATGGAAAAATACTGACTCACCTATTTTTTTTTTAAATTAGTACACATTTAAACTGCAATATATGAAACAATTTTTTATTCTATTATTAACCTCCTCACTAATAACCGCACAAAAAACCGAGGATAAATTCTTTTCTTCTAACGAAACACTAGATGCAAAAATATCATTTATTCCAAAAGTACTTAAGAAAAGTATAGTCGACACAGTATACTTTGATACCAATCTTGCGTATAAAATAGATAATAAATTTCAGGATATGGAAATAGGTATCCGAGCTAGAGGTAATTTTAGAAGATCTACCTGTTATTATCCTCCGATAAAAGTTGATTTTAAAAAGAAACAAACTAAAGGAACTATTTTTGAAGGTCATAAAAAAATGAAATTAGTTCTACCATGCTTGAAGCAAAAAGACAAAAACGATAATATATTGAAAGAATTTATAGTTTATAAACTTTTTGAAATGGTGTACCCATATCATTTTAAAACAAGAAGATTATCACTTGAGTTTACTGATTTATCTAAAAAGAAAAAACCAGTAGTTGAAAAATTAAACGCATTTTTAATTGAGGATGATAAAAAGGTTGCTCAATTGCATAATGGGAAAGTTTTTGAAAGATTTATACCTCCACTAGCTATGGATGCAGATGCTTCAGTACGAAATGCAATGTTCCAATATATGATCGGGAATACTGATTTTTCAACAGCCTACCAGCATAATAATAAACTTCTTTACATTGACAAACTAATCATCCCCCTTCCATATGATTTTGATATGTCTGGATTTATAAATCCAAGCTACGCAGTGGTCAACGAAACTCTTAATATCGCTAACATAAGGCAAAGAAAGTACAGAGGTTTCAAAAGAGACGAAGATGTATTTTATAAAGTCAGAGACATTTTCTTAGAGAAAAAAAATGATATGCTTGCCTTAATAAAATCATTTGAGTCCGATTTTGATAATGCTACTGAATATGATGAAGCATATTCTTACATTGAAAGCTTTTTCGATATTATAGAAGACGATGGTAAATTTAAAGATAATGTAATTTTGGCTGCTAGAACTAAATAATTATTTTACTTGCAAAATCATTTTGTTAAAAATTTCAGTGTTGTCATAAATTCCAGAAAATTCTTTTGACCCAATTCCTATTGAAAAAACTGGAACCATTGAAGCTGTGTGTCCTTTTGTTGAAAATTTCACTTTTGAATTTAATTTTTCAACTTTACTAGAGGTTATTCCTAAGCCACCTGTTTCGTGGTCAGCAGTAACAATTAATAAGGTATTTGGGTTTTCATCAACAAATTTTAAAGCAACCCCAATTGCTCTATCAAATTCAATGTATTCGCTTGTAAGGTATTCAAGGTCGTTGTCGTGTCCACCCCAGTCAATTTGGGACCCCTCTACTAGTAAAAAAAAAGGTTTATTTCTAGAATTTAACTTTTTTAAGATCGAATTTAGTCCAATATCGAGAAGTGGTTTTCTTCCTTGAATTAAACTTAAGGGTTCTTCATAACTTATAAAATAACCAACTTTTTTTGAAGTTGATGAATCAAATTGGTCAAGACTATTTACAAACTCCCAATCTTTCATTTCATAAATTAAATTTCTCTTGTCATTTCTTCTTGTAAAATATTTCTCACCACCTCCAATAAAAAAATCCACTTCGCTTTTGCTCAATTGATATGCTATCTCATTATATTTCGCTCTTGAACTAACATTTGCATAGAAAGATGCAGGGGTTGCGTGAACAATACTAGATGTTACAATCATCCCCGAATTATATCCCTTTTTTTCACATATTTTTAAAATTGATTCATATGGCTTACTTTCAGTGTCCATCCCTATAGCCCCGTTTAATGTCTTTACTCCACACGCCATTGCAGTTCCTGAAGCAGCGGAGTCTGTAATAAGTGAATTAACAGAATGGGTTTTCTGTAGCCCCACTACATCAAAGTCTTCTAAATTTAAATTGTTTTCGTTTTTATACATTGACGCTGTTATTTGTGATAATCCAGCCCCATCAGCAATCATAAGAATGATATTTGTTGGAACTTTATTTTTTTTTGACAGCTCAAGTTTTATAGACTGGGAAAAAGATAAGTTAAAGGATACAAGCAAATTAATTGAAAAGAAAAACGTTCTCATATTTAATTTTTTAAACTTAATTACTTAGGATCTTCGGTTTTCATAAAAAACTTCTTTGCACCGCTTTCAAAGTCTTTAACAATTACGGCTCTATCATACTCTTTTCCAGTGGCTGTGTAGGCAATATAAGTGAGTTTGTTTTTATCAATTGTAATAACCTGAAAAAATTGGACAAGGTGGGATATTTTATCTGACTTATATCCATCGTCAACATACCCTTCTTTCAACTGTTTACGATCCAATCTATAAAATTTTGGTCCGCTAACTGAAGTTACATATATCGTTTTAATTTCATTTGACTTGATATCATCTTCATAAATTTTGGGTACGTGTCCTCGAGCATAAGTGTGGTCGTGTCCATTAAGTACAAGATCTACATTATATTTATCGAACAATGGTTTCCAATTTTTACGACCATACCTGAAATCTCGCCCTAAGGCTGGGGAAAAGATAGAATGATGACAAGTAATTATATTCCATTTGGCGGTTGAGGTTTTGAGCTTTTCCTCAATATATTTTGTTTGCGCTTTTAGATTAAAGTTTGAATTTAAAACAATAATTCGGACATCTTGGTAATCCACTGTGTAAACGGTTTCGTGTAAATTCTTGTTGATATCGTCTTCAACTGGAAGCGTAAATTGAGGACGCCAGTGAATCGAGGTGAATTCCTGTTCACTTTCTGAAATTAATGGCCAGTATTCATGATTTCCCAAAACAGGTATATTTGTCCATTGGCTATGAATAAAACCTCCCGCTTTAAACCATTCTGCCCACTCATAATCTCGGTGAGCATCATCAACTAAATCTCCTCCATGAATTGCAAAAGAAGCATTAGGAGCAGTTTGGTAAGCCATCCGAATTACCCGACTCCAGTGTGATAAAAGCCTATTTTGGGAGTCACCAAAAAAAACAAATTCTGTTTTTGAATACTCTTTTTTTGCAGTTCTGAAATGTATCCATTCTGACCAGAATTTATCACCATCTCCAACTCTATAGGCATAAAGGGTATTAGGTTTAAGGTCTTTAAAAATTACACTATGGTAATTTACAGAGAAAGAATTATTTCTTTGATATTGGCCTAAATTTAATTTTTCAACAGATGCCTTATAGGTTTTTGGTTTGTACTCTATATTTGCATTTACAGTAGCCTCAGAAATTTGAGCTACACCATTTTCTATTTCGGTGCTGGTCCTCCATGTAACAGCTCTTGAAGATGTTGGATCACCATGAAATGTTAATATAATTCTATCAGGGTTTTTACTTGGAATCTCCCAATGCTTTAAACCTGTATAATTTTTTTGGGCTGATATAGTTAAAAATGAAAGAAGGCAAACTAAATAACTTATTTTAAAATTCAGATTCGCATTTAATTTGACTTTTAATCTCATGAATTTGATTTTAACTAGTAGATAATTTTTTTTAATTGTAAAATTTAGTTTGTAAAACTAAAAATTAAAATGAACCTAAAACATTTATTTATGCTAAATATTTATTTAGGTAAGAAATTATCTTATCAGATGAACCAACGCTCCTTCTTATAAAATCAAAATTCTTTTTCCCCATCTGAAGACGTGTTTTCTCGTTATTTATTAGTTTTATCCATGTATCTTTAAATTCTTTTTTTGTTGAAATAGACAACACCCCCCCCAGCTTTTCCATCTTAAGGGCTTCTGGGTATCTTTGAAAATTTTTACCTATAATTACTGGGATTCCATAAACTGCAGCTTCTAAGGTGTTGTGAAGACCTTTATTTCCCATTCCTCCACCTACGTAGGCAAATTTTGAAAATTTATATAATGAACTCAAAATTCCAATTTCATCCACAATTAAAACTTTTTTATTAAAATCACTTCCAAAATCAAAAGTTGACCATTTAGCGTAGTCAATAGGAATTAATTTTTCTAACTCATAGATAGATTTTGGGTCTATTTTGTGTGGTGCAATTATCCAGTTAAGGGGTGTATTATTTTTACAACAACTTAAAAGGACTTTATGGTCTTCTATCCAGCTACTTCCTATTACAAAGTTATTGGAATTTTTTAAAAATTTTCTAATTTTTTTATCATTAGAATCATTAGTATAATTTTCTAAAACCCTGTCAAATCTAGTGTCTCCAGTAACTTGTACATTTGATATATTTAAAGTTTCAAGGAGTAATTTATCATTTTCATTTACTACAAAAAAACAGTTTATTTTTTTTAATACACTTACCATACCAAAAGAATACAAATTAAAGAATAGTTGACTTTTTCTAAAAGTAGATGAGATTGAGAAAATTTTTATATCTGCATTGTGCACACAATTAATAAGGTTTGGCCAAAACTCATTTTTTACTAGTAGTAATGCTTTAGGTTTAATTTTAATTATGAAGTGATTTAAATCTTTTTTTCTGTCAAAGGGTAAATAAGTAATTATTTTAGCGTCTGGAAATTTTTTAGCAGAACTAAATCCTGACTTAGAAAAAAAAGTAATTACAAATTCAGTAATTGGTTTAGTTTTTTTAATTTTTTTCAAAAGTGGTTTTATTTGTTCAAACTCACCCATAGATGAGCAATGAACCCATATAACAAAATTATTTTTAGAATAATTAAAATGTCTAATATCTTTTGAAATTCTGTCACGACTATTTAAAAACTCCTTGATCTTTGGGACAAAACGACCCAAAATCTTAACTATAATTAAACAAAATTCGTAAACAAAAGAGTAGACCATAAACACAAAAATAGTTTATTTGTAGTACTTCAAATTAAATGGTTTTTTACCTTTGCTAAAATTTTTTCATGAAATCTATAAAGATGGTTGACCTAAATGGTCAGTATGAAGCAATTAAAGGTGAGGTTGATTCTGCATTAGATTCTGTACTAAATACGACTAGTTTTATAAATGGTCCAGCTGTAAAAGAATTTCAAAATAATCTTCAAGAATATTTAAATGTTAAACATGTAATCCCATGTGCAAACGGAACAGATGCTCTTCAGTTAGCGTTAATGAGTTTAAATTTGAGTCCTGGTGATGAAATTATTACTTCAAACTTCACATTCGCTTCTACCGCAGAAGTAGTTCTTTTGATGGGGTTAAAGCTCAAATTGGTAGATATTAATGAGGAAACATTTAATATTGACCCTTCATCTATAGAAAATGCAATTACATCAAAGACAAAAGCTATAATTCCAGTTCATTTATTTGGTCAATCTGCCGAGATGGGAAAAATAACTAAAATAGCAAAACAACATAAACTTCAAATTATTGAAGACAACGCACAAGCTCTAGGTGCAACATATACTCTTAAAAATGGGGAGATGAAAAAAACTGGGACAATTGGGGATATCGGGACTACGTCTTTTTTCCCCTCAAAAAATCTAGGAGCTTATGGCGATGGTGGCGCAATTTTTACAAATAACGATTCTTTGGCAAAAAATACTAGAATACTTGCTAATCACGGAATGGATAAAAGATATTATCATGATTTAGTTGGAGTGAATTCCAGATTGGATTCTGTGCAAGCGGCAATTTTAGATGTAAAACTCAAATACTTGGATAATTATAATGAAAGAAGAAGAAATTCAGCTTTAAGGTATTCAAATAATCTTAAAGGTATTAATAACATTATAACTCCAAATATACCCTCTGACTCCCAAAGCCATGTTTTCCATCAATATACTTTGAGAATTTTAGACTCTAAAAGAGATTCGTTAGCTGAATATTTAACCAAAAATTCTATTCCTTTTGGAATATACTATCCTGTGCCTCTACATAAACAAAAAGCATATTATAGTCCTGAGGTGGATAATAATTTTTTTCCTGTTACAAATAAGGCCGTCAAAGAAGTCATATCACTACCCATGCATACAGAGCTTTCAATAGAACAGATTGATTTTATCTCAGAAAAAATAATTGAATTTTTAAATTAAAAAATATTATAGTTCAAAATATACATCAGGATTTACTTTCTTAATCAGACCTCTTAACACCTTTCCAGGTCCAATTTCAATATAATTATTTATACCATCTGTGATCATTTGATTTATGGATTGTGTCCAGAGCACAGGAGAAATCAGTTGATCAACTAAGTTTTTTTTAATTTCTTCAACGCTTAAAACACCCTTTCCAACAGAATTTTGGTAAATTGGATACAAGGGTTTTTTAAATTCAATTTTCTGAATATATTTTTCTAATTCTTTTTTAGCTGGAAGCATTAAAGGTGAGTGAAAAGCCCCACCAACATTTAATGGAATAACTCTTCTTGCACCTCTTTCATTTAAAATTTTTGTTAAATTGATAATTGCCCTTTTTTCTCCTGAAACAACAACTTGTCCTGGACAATTATAATTTGCTGGAACTACAACCTCTTTAATTTTCAGACAACAATTTTTTACAGTTTCATCGTCAAGACCTATTACGGCAGCCATTGTTCCAGGATTTATCTCACACGCCTTTTTCATTTCATTAGCTCTAACTTTCACAAGTTTTAATCCATCTTGAAATGAAATTGAATTCGAAGCTACCAAGGCAGAAAACTCACCAAGTGAATGGCCAGCTACAGCTGCAATTCCCCCTTTTTTTTTATTAAATTTGGATTCAATAATTGAATGAATGAATATAGCTGGCTGAGCAATATTTGTTTCTGTCAAATCTTTTTGATTTCCTTCAAACATAATTTCTGTAATTTTAAAATCAAGAACCTTATTTGCTTCCAAAAAATATTTTTTTGCTTCTTCGAATTTATCAAATAAATCTTTTCCCATTCCTGTAAATTGTGACCCTTGCCCTGGGAAAACTTGAGCGTATTTCATGACTTTTTCTTGTATGTTAAAAATGAATAATTATATTTTTCTTTTTTGGATTTTTTTATGTCAAGTCTTTTGATAACCTCCCATTTTTTTAAATTAATCTTTGGGAAAAAAGTGTCACTTTTAAATTTATGATGAATTATAGTAAGTTCAATATAGGTTGAATAATTCATAAATAATTTATAGATCTCACCCCCACCCACTATATATGGTTTGGAGTCATTTTTTGTTTCCTCAATTGCTTTTTCAATACTGTCAACAACAACTGCGTCATTGTATGCAATATTTTTTCTTCTTGATAATACTATATTTTTTCTGTTAGGGAGTGCTTTTGGGAGAGATTCAAAAGTCTTTCTTCCCATAATTATGCAATGACCTAGGGTTAAGTCTTTAAAATGTTTTAGATCCCTAGGAATATGCCAAACAAGTTTATTGTCCAAACCTAAACCGTTTTCTTTTTCAACAGCTGCAATCATTGTGATTTCTTGATTTAAATTGTTCATCTTTATTAATAAGTTTACTTTAAATGGATATAATTAATTTTATATAGAAACTTCTGCTTTGATTGCTGGGTGAGGATTATAGTCAAAAAGTTCAAAATCATCGAAAGTAAATTCAAAAATATTTTTAATTGAGCTATTGATTTTAATTTTTGGCAATGATTTTGGCCTCCTCTTAAGTTGAATGTTTACTTGGTCAAAGTGATTAGAATAAATATGGACATCTCCGAATGTGTGTATGAATTCTCCAATTTTTAAATCACAAACTTGAGCAATCATCATAGTTAAAAGCGAGTAAGAAGCAATGTTAAACGGAACTCCTAGGAAAACATCTGCACTCCTTTGATATAGTTGGCAGGAAAGCTTTGAATTTGAAACATAAAATTGAAAAAATGCATGACAGGGAGGCAATGCTGCCTTTCCATTCTCAATATTTTCCGAAAAACTACTGCTGTTGTCAGGAAGCACGCTTGGATTCCAAGCCGTTACAAGGAGTCTTCTACTGTTAGGATTTGTTTTTAAGGAATTTATAACGCTTTTAATTTGGTCAATCCCTTCGTTATTCCAGTTTCTCCACTGGAATCCGTAAATGGGTCCCAAATCACCTTTATCATTTGCCCACTCGTTCCAAATTTTGACGCCATTTTCATTTAAATAAGAGATGTTAGTATCCCCTTTTAGAAACCAAAGTAATTCATAAATTATTGATCTCAGGTGGAGTTTTTTGGTTGTCACCATAGGGAATCCTTTTGACAAGTCAAAACGCATTTGATGTCCAAAAATACTTATAGTTCCAGTTCCAGTTCTATCTTTTTTAAAATCACCTGAAGTTTTAATTTTCTTTAATAAATCTAAGTATTGTTGCATTTCACAAAGATATATTCGTAATCTGATTTATGTTAACATCAGCTTTATTTTTTATTAAGAGAATAAGTTGATAAGTAATCTAGCCCTCTTTTCTTTTGGATAACTCATCTCTTACTTTGGCAGCCGATTCATAATCTTCGTCTTTCACAAACTTCTTCAATAATGCTTTTAAATCTTTTATAGAAATTTTGCTAAAATCTCTTTCTTTATCTCCTGAGGTTTGTTCTTTAATGAAGTTTTTTATCCACTGATCATCTTTATTTCCATTGCCTTGATTGCTTTTTTCACTTGTAAACCCTGCTTTTTTTAAAATATTTTCATAAGTGAAAATTGGAGCATTATACCTAACTGATAAGGCAACTGCGTCGGACGTTCTAGCATCAATGATTTCCTCTATTTTATCTCTGACACATATCAGACTAGAGTAAAATACTCCATCCACTAATTTATGTATGATAATTTGCTTTACCGTTATTCCATACCTAACAAAGCAACTATGCATTAAATCATGCGTAATTGGTCTTGGAGGATTTATTTCTTTTTCAAGTCCAATTGCTATTGATTGAGCTTCAAATGCTCCTATAATAATAGGGAGATTTCTATCACCGTTGGCCTCTAAAAGAATTAAGGCATATGCGCCACTTTGCCCTTGGCTGTATGAAATACCTTTAATTATCATCTCAACAAGTACCATATTGCAACTAATGTATAAATTAAATAATTTTCAACAAAGTCAAACAGAAAGCAAAATCAAACAATTTTTATTTTTAAATTTTAAATATTGTAAATTTGAATTCAATTTTTTAAGGAATGAGAGAAGTTCAGTTTAGAGAAGCCATTGCGGAGGCAATGTCAGAAGAAATGAGAAGAGATGAAAGTATTTATCTGATGGGTGAGGAAGTAGCCGAATATAATGGTGCGTATAAAGCTTCCAAAGGGATGCTAGATGAATTTGGTCCTAAAAGAGTTATTGATACCCCTATTTCAGAGTTAGGATTTGCTGGGATAGGAGTTGGTTCTACAATGACCGGGAATAGACCAATTATAGAATTTATGACTTTTAATTTTGCACTTGTTGGAATTGATCAAATAATTAACAATGCTTCTAAAATAAGACAAATGTCAGGAGGTCAGTTTCCATGCCCTATAGTATTCAGAGGCCCTACAGGTTCCGCAGGACAATTGGCCGCAACTCATTCACAGGCTTTTGAAAGCTGGTATGCTAATTGTCCTGGTCTAAAGGTAGTTGTACCTTCTAATCCATACGATGCTAAGGGATTACTCAAATCAGCAATAAGAGATAATGATCCAGTAATTTTTATGGAATCTGAGCAAATGTATGGGGATAAAGGACAAATTCCAGAAAATGAATATACTCTTCCTATTGGTGTAGCAGATGTCGTGAAATCAGGCAAACAAGTAACCATAGTGTCTTTTGGTAAAATAATTAAAGAAGCATTGAAGGCATCTGAAAAATTAGAAAGTGAAGGTATAAGTTGCGAGATTATTGATCTAAGGACAATTCGCCCTATGGATCATAAAACTATTATGGAATCTGTAAAAAAAACCAATCGATTGGTAATATTAGAAGAAGCATGGCCTTTTGGTAATGTATCTACTGAAATTTGTTATCAGGTTCAGAATCAGATTTTTGATTACTTAGACGCTCCAATTGAAAAAATTAATACAGCTGATACTCCAGCACCCTTCTCTCCAAAATTGCTAGAGGAATGGTTGCCGAATTTTGATAGTGTAATAAAAGCTGTAAAAAAAGTATTGTATTACAAAAATTAAATTAGCAGAGGAGCAATTACCAAAGCAACCACAGAAATTAATTTTAACAATATGTTTAAAGAAGGTCCCGAAGTATCCTTGAAAGGATCACCAACGGTATCGCCGACAACAGCAGCTTTGTGAGCTTCACTTCCTTTTCTACCATCTTCTTCTATCATTTTTTTAGCGTTGTCCCATGCACCTCCAGAATTGGATTGAAAGATTGCCATCAAAACACCGGATGAAGTAACTCCCGCTAAAAGTCCCCCAAGCATCTCGGCACCTCCACCGAAACCAATAATTACTGGGACCAGTATTGCCATAAGTCCAGGAATTATCATTTCCCTTAAAGCTGCATTTGTAGAAATTTCAACGCATTTACTATACTCTGCAATACCATCAGCTTCTTCAAAAATTTTCATATCTGCCTTGCTAGCTTTTGATAAATCAGAATTGTATTTTCTCATTATTTCTAATGCTGCTTTAAGCTTTGGAAGTTCTTTAAATTGACGTCTTACCTCCTCAATCATGCTCATAGCTGCTTTCCCAACTGCATTCATAGAAAGAGCTGAAAAAACAAATGGTAACATAGCACCGATTAAAAGACCAACCATAACTGTTGGGTTTGAAATATCTATACTTTTAATTTTTGCAGTTTGCATAAATGCTGCAAATAGAGCTAGAGCAGTCAGGGCTGCTGACGCAATTGCAAAACCCTTTCCAATTGCAGCTGTTGTATTTCCAACCGCATCTAATTTATCGGTTCTTTCTCTAACCTCAGACGGTAATTCAGCCATTTCTGCAATTCCGCCAGCATTGTCAGATATTGGGCCGTAGGCATCTACAGCTAATTGAATTCCTGTATTTGCAAGCATACCTACAGCAGATATGGCAATACCATATAATCCTGCAAAATAGTATGATGAGAGAATTGCTATTGAAATTAATAATATTGGAATAGCAGTTGATATCATCCCTACTCCAAGACCTGCAATAATAGTAGTTGCAGGTCCTGTTTCCGATTGTCTAACAATTGAAAGAACAGGAGATTTCCCAGTTGCAGTATAGTATTCAGTAATTTTTCCAACACAAAGACCAACAATTAAGCCTGAAATTGTAGCCATAAAAACTCCATTTGATGTGTATTCTTTACCGTCTAAAACCCACATGTTTGGCAAGAAAAAGTCAATTAAAAAATAAGTGGCAATCAAAACAAAAAAAGCAGATAAAAACTCCCCCGTATTAAGGGCTTTGTGTGGGCTTCCACCTTCCTTAACTCTCACAAAAAAAGTTCCAATAATTGACATAATTATTCCTGTAGCGGCTATAAAAAGAGGTAAAACTACTGCGTTAGTTTCGATTCCTTGGAATTCACTAACATTCATAAACGCAGCTCCTAAAACCATTGTTCCAATTATTGAACCAACAAAAGATTCAAACAAATCTGCTCCCATTCCTGCAACATCACCAACATTATCACCAACATTATCAGCAATAGTTGCTGGATTTAAGGGATGATCTTCTGGAATACCAGCTTCAACTTTACCAACTAAATCTGCTCCAACGTCTGCAGCTTTTGTATAAATACCCCCACCAACTCTAGCAAATAAGGCTATGGAAGATGCCCCAAGTGAAAAACCTGAAATTAATTTAATAACAGTGTCGGTACTTTCAAAAAATTCCGAAAATATTATAAAAAGTGAGCCAATTCCGAGAACCCCCAGTCCGACAACACCTAAACCCATAACTGCTCCTCCTGAGAAAGCAATTTCTAGAGCCTTTCCAAGAGAATGCCTAGCTGCTTCAGTAGTTCTAACATTTGCTTTAGTAGCCACCTTCATTCCAATTAGACCTGCTAAAGCAGAACAAACTGCTCCAAGTAAAAAGGACACTGAAACTAACCAACTTGTCCCCTCGTTTTCTCCTTTAAGAGCTAGTAAGAGAGAAGTAAAGAAAACGAAAACAGCTAAAATTTTATATTCTGCTTTAAGAAAAGCCATCGCACCGTCCGAAATGTTTTTTGCAATTCTTTCCATCTTTTCAGATCCAACATCATTTGATGTTACCCATTTATTTTTGATGTAGACAAAAACTAGAGCTATAATACCAGAAATAGGAATAAAGTAAATTGCTTTCATACTGTAATTTTTTGGCAAATATAATATTAAATATTTTTAGAAGATTACTTTACTTGGACTAATTAGTTGGATTAGAACAAACCGTTAATTTCCTTGTCAATAAGGTTGATCACATTACCGAAATCTTTTGGTTCATCTACAAAATTAACTTTGTCTACGTCAATTGAGATGATTTTTCCTTTATCATAATTTTGAACCCACGCCTCGTAACGTTCATTTAATCTACTTAAGTAATCAATGCTTATTGAGTTTTCGAATTCCCTTCCTCGGCGATGTATATTTTCAACAAGTTTTGAAATACTGCTCCTCAAATAAATCATAACATCCGGGCCTTTAACTAATTTTTCCATTAGTGAAAACATGTTTTTGTAATTCTCAAAATCCCTTTTTGTAAGCAGGCCCATTGAATGTAAATTTGGAGCAAATATATATGCATCTTCATATATTGATCTGTCTTGAATAATTTTTTTCCCACTCTTCTGTATGTCAAGAATTTGACTAAATCTATTGTATAAAAAATAGATTTGTAGATTAAATGACCATCTTTCCATCTCATGATAAAAATCATCTAAATACGGGTTCTCTAAAACTTCCTCATAATGAGCCTGCCACCTGTAGTGTTTAGAAAGTAATTTTGTAAGTGTAGTTTTTCCAGCTCCTATATTACCAGCAATTGCTATATGCATGAATAAAATAAAATGTTTTAGTTTCTCACTAAAATAATACCAATTTTAATACATAAAAAAATAAAGCAGGTTTTTTTTAGACTATCTATTAATAAAATTTATTATATTTATAGCCTGATAACGAGGAAGGATTTGTCTGATTGCAAACCTCGAAAAAAAAATGCTAAAGCAGAATTGCTTTCAAAAGTAATCTTCAAATCCTTCCTGAAAGCAATAAAATGAATACATATTTTACTTCTGAGTCTGTAAGTGAGGGCCATCCTGATAAGGTATCTGACCAAATTAGTGACGCAATCCTAGATAATTATTTAGCATTTGACCCCAACAGTAAAGTGGCTTGTGAGACGTTGGTAACAACAAATAACGTTATTGTTGCGGGTGAGGTGAAATCATCTGCTCAAATAAATATTGAGAAAATCGTAAGAGAAACAATTGAGAAAATTGGATACACTGATTCAAAGATTAATTTTAGCGCAAATGAATGTGAAGTAACTTCTTTAATTCATTCACAGTCTGAAGACATTAACAGAGGTGTAGAAAAAAGTGTGAAGGAAAACCAAGGGGCTGGTGATCAAGGAATAATGTTTGGTTATGCAACTGACGAAACAGAAAACCTAGTTCCTTTAACTTTAGATTTATCACATAAAATTCTAAAGGAATTATCTGTTTTAAGAAGGCAAGGAAGTAAAATTGGATATTTACGTCCAGATTCTAAATCTCAAGTAACGGTCGAATATGATAAAAACGGAATTCCAGTCTCAATTGATACAATTTTAATTTCAACCCAACACGATCCTTTCGAAAAAGACGAAAAGAAAATGGTTGATAAAATTAAACAGGATGTTGTCGAAATTTTATTACCTCGTGTATTTGACAAAGAGCACCGAAATATAAGATCTCTCTATAACGACAATACAAAAATAATTGTGAATCCAACAGGTAAATTTGTTATAGGTGGACCTCATGGAGATACAGGTCTTACGGGACGGAAAATAATCGTTGATACATATGGAGGATGGGGAGCACATGGAGGAGGAGCGTTTAGCGGTAAAGATCCCAGTAAAGTTGATAGAAGTGCAGCCTATGCCTCAAGGCATATAGCCAAGAATTTAGTTGCTTCAGGGGTTGCAAGCAAAATACTAGTTCAATTGAGTTATGCTATTGGAATTGCAGAACCTACATCAATTAATGTAAACACTTTTGGTACTTCTAAGGTTAAACTTACAAATTCAGAAATTACTGAAATGATATATAAGATTTTCGATTTGAGACCTTACTCTATTGAAAAAAATCTGGCTCTAAGAAATCCTATCTACTTTGAAACTTCCTCTTATGGACACATGGGGAGAGATAATAAAGAAATTAATAAAACTTTTATAAACAAAAATAATAAGGAGGTAAATCACAAAGTGGATTTATTTACTTGGGAAAATTTGAATTACGTTCAAAAAATCAATAATTACTTAAAATAAATAAATATTTGAAAAATGAGTTTAAAATTAGCAACTAAAGCACTTCATGCTGGACATGACGTGAAACAAACACAGGGCACTAGAGCAGTGCCAATTTATCAATCAACATCATATGTGTTTAATGACTCTGATCATGCAGCAAATTTATTTTCGCTATCTGAGTCAGGTTATATATATACTAGACTTAATAATCCAACAAATGATGTTTTAGAACAAAGGTTAGCATCTGTAGAGGGAGGTGTCGCTGCAGTAGCAACTGCTTCTGGAACTTCTGCTATTGCAACTACATTTATGACTTTGTTGAAATCAGGTGACCATATTGTAGCATCAAATAGTCTATACGGTGGGACATACAATATGCTCAAAAATACTCTACCAAGGTTTGGTATAACTACAACCTTTGTTGATCCAGATAATGTTGATAATTTCAAAGATGCTCTTAGGGTAAACACAAAAGTTTTTTTCGCTGAGTCTCTTGGAAATCCTAAGCTAGATGTTATTGATTTGGAAGGCATTACTAATCATGCAAGAGATGCAAAAGTCCTTTTTATAGTTGACAATACAATAGCTTCTCCCGCACTTTTAAATCCTATTGAACATGGAGCTAACATAGTCATTCACTCTCTTACAAAATATATAACAGGAAACGGAACAACCTTGGGAGGAATAATTATTGACGCTGGAACCTTTGATTATTCCAGTGGAAGATTTCCAGAATTTACCGAACCATCACCTTCCTATCACGGTCTGAAATATCATGAAGCACTAGGACCTCTAGCTTTTATTGCAAAAACTCGAGTTGAAGGTCTAAGAGATTTAGGAAGTGCACCAAGCCCTTTGAATAGTTTTCAGGTAATTCAAGGTTTAGAAACTTTAGAAGTTAGAATGCAAAAGCATTCTGAAAATGCGTTAAATATTGCAAAATGGTTGGAGGAGCAAAGTGAAGTAAGTTGGGTAAATTATCCTGGACTTAATTCTTCAAAATATAATCAATTAGCTAAAAAATATCTTAAAAAGGGCTCGAGTGGTATTGTAACATTTGGTCTAAAAAAAGGTTATGAAGGTGCAAAAAAAGTTGCTGAAAGCACAAAAATATTTGCCCTACTAGCTAATATTGGGGACACAAAATCCTTAATAATCCATCCTTCAAGTACTACACATTCACAATTAAATATCGATGAACAAAAAAGTACTGGTGTTACACCTGACCTAGTAAGAATATCAGTTGGAATTGAAAACTTAGGAGATTTGAAAGAAGATTTAAAACAATCATTTGCAAAAATATAATTTCAAATATGCCAAAATTGGATAGCATCGATATAAAAGACTTTCAATCAAATACAGGTTATGTGTTTGATAATATTTCTCTATCCTATCAACTATATGGGAAAGATATTGGCGATTTCCCGATTATACTTGTGAATCATTCTTTAACAGGAAATTCAAGTTTAACTGGAGACAAAGGGTGGTGGTCAGAAATTGTGGGTATCGATAAAGCTATTGATCTGAATTATTTCACTGTCATTGCCTTCGACATACCTGGCAACGGATATTATCATCCAACAATTGAAAATTATATGGAATTGAGCTGTAAGGATATAGCCAAAATATTTTATTTAGGGCTTGAAAAAATTGGCGTTTCTAGTTTATTTGCAATTGTTGGTGGGTCTATTGGAGGAGGTATAACATGGGAAATGGCTTCGTTAAAAAATAAATTCGCTGAAAACATTATCCCTATAGCTTGCGATTGGCAAACATCGGATTGGATTTTAGCTAACACCTATTTACAAAAAAGAATTTTAAAAAATTCCCAAAACCCAATCGAAGATGCCAGAATACACGCCATGTTAAGTTATAGAACTCCTATTTCCTTAAACAATAGATTTTCCAATAAAAAAAACGAAAAGGGCAGCTATTTGGTTGAAGAATGGCTTTCATTTCATGGTGATAGTCTTTCAAAAAGATTTAACCTTGAGGCTTATGTAACGATGAATCACTTATTGTCAACCGTAGATATTACAGTAGAGGATAAAGACCCGCGGGAAGTACTATCTAAAATTAAATCTAATATACATATTGTAAGTATTGATAGTGATTATTATTTTACTCTTGAGAGAGATATTTATACCTACAACCTGATCAAGTCAGTTAAAAAAAATACTTATCATTATATTATACAATCTGTTCATGGGCATGATGGTTTTTTAATAGAAAATAAAAAAATGTCGAAAATTTTAAGTAAAATATTAATTGAATCTAAAAATGGAAATAACACTAGAAAGAGTAAACAGCGACTATCTATTTGAAGCAAAAAACACTCAAGGACATAGAGTTTTTTTAGACAATAGATCAAAAAAATCTGGAGTTGTAAGAGGGGTTAGTCCAATGGAAGTTTTACTTATGGGTCTGGCTGGGTGCAGTAGTATTGATATAATTGACATTTTGAATAAACAAAAAGTCAACCCAACATCATTAAAAATGAAAGTTTTAGGTAACAGAAATAAAGATAAAGTTCCTTCAACATTTGATTCAATTGATATTGAAATTTTCTTAGATGGAGAAAACGTCTCTAGTGAAAAGGCCAAAAGAGCTGCAGAATTATCTTACAAAAAGTACTGCTCAGTTTCTAAAATGATAGATAGTGTTGCAACTATAAATTTTAAAATTATTCTAAACGGTAAAAGGATATAGAAATTAAAAAAAACAAAAACCTGTTTTTTTAATCATTTGTAATTAAATATAACAAAGATGATAGAAAAAATCCTTAATGAAAGAATAATGATATTAGACGGACCAATGGGTACTATGATTCAAGAACACTCTCTTGACGAAAATGACTTTAGAGGAAAAAGGTTTGTTGATCATAAGGATCCATTGAAAGGTAATAATGACTTACTCAACATAACTAAGCCAGATTTAATTAAATCCATACATAGGGATTATTTAGAGGCGGGAGCTGATATAATAGAGACAAATACTTTTAATTCTACATCTATAAGTCTCGCAGACTACGGAATGGAAAAATATGCTTATGATTTTAATCATGCCGGTGCAAATATTGCTAAAGAGGTAAAAGATGAGTTTTGTAATAATACAAAAAAGTCTGAGATATTTGTTGCCGGTTCAATTGGACCAACCAATAGAACAGCAAGTTTATCTCCAGATGTTAATGATCCTGGATACAGGGCTGTATCATTTGACAATTTAGTAGACTCTTATTCAGAGCAGGTTCATGGCTTGATTGATGGTGGTGTTGACATTTTATTTGTAGAAACTATTTTTGACACTTTAAATGCTAAAGCAGCACTATTTGCAATTGATAAAATAAAAAGTAAAAAAAAATTAGATATTCCAGTAATGGTTAGTGGTACAATTACAGATGCAAGTGGAAGAACCTTGTCGGGTCAAACTGTTGAAGCATTTGTAATTTCAATTTCACATATCCCACTTTTAAGTATAGGATTTAATTGTGCATTGGGAGCTGACCAACTCCTACCTTACGTAAAGAGATTATCTAAAATCACCGACACCTACACTTCTGTACATCCAAATGCAGGTCTCCCAAATGCCTTTGGTGTGTATGACCAAACAGCAACTGAAATGTCAGAGCTTATTGAAAATTATTTAAAAGAAAATATAATTAATATAGTTGGAGGTTGTTGTGGAACAAAGCCTGAACACATAAGATTAATATCTGAAGTTGCTAGAAATTACAAACCAAGAAAAATTTGAATTCACCATGGATAAGTATCTAAATTTATCTGGTCTAGAACCACTGATTATAACTCCAGAATCAAATTTTGTAAATATAGGAGAAAGGACAAATGTCACTGGATCTAGAAAATTTTTAAAATATATTAAAGAAGATGATTTTAAATCTGCAGTTGAAGTCGCAAGAGATCAAGTTGAAGGAGGAGCGCAGATTTTGGATGTCAACATGGATGAAGGCATGATTGATGGAGTTGAGGCAATGACAAAATTTTTAAATTTAATTGTTTCAGAACCAGATATTTCTAGAATTCCAATAATGATTGATTCATCTAAGTGGGAGGTTGTAGAGGCTGGATTAAAACTGGTTCAAGGTAAGTGCGTAGTGAACTCTATAAGTTTAAAAGAGGGTGAAAAGAAATTTATTGAAAAAGCTATAAAGATTAGAAGGTATGGTGCTGCGGTAGTTATTATGGCATTTGATGAAAATGGGCAAGCAGATAATTATTTGAGGAGAATTCAAATATGTGAAAGAGCATACAAAATTTTAACAAAAAAAGTTCTTTTCCCTCCTGAGGACATCATTTTTGACCCAAATATTTTTCCAGTTGCAACAGGGATGGATGAGCATAAGACAAATGCTGTAGATTTTTTTAAGTCAGCGAAATGGATAAGAAAAAATTTACCCTACGCAAGTGTCAGTGGAGGTGTAAGCAATGTTTCTTTTTCTTTTCGAGGTAATAACTTAGTAAGAGAAGCAATGCACTCTGCATTTTTATATCATGGAATTAAAAATGGGATGAACATGGGTATTGTAAATCCAGAAATGCTAGAAGTTTATGATGAAATATCTAAGGATTTGCTTATACATGTTGAGGACGTTTTATTAAATCGAAGGGATGATGCAACCCAAAGGTTGTTAGAATTTGCTGAAGATCTTTCTGATGAAAAGAAAACAATCAAACACAAAGAAAAGTCTTGGAGAAATTTAGATTTACAGGGTAGAATCACACATTCTTTAGTTAAAGGTGTAGATGAATTTATTCATTATGATGTTGAAGAAGCCAGAAAAATAGTTGATAAACCAATTGAGGTTATCGAAGTTTTTTTGATGAATGGTATGAATGTGGTTGGAGATTTGTTTGGGTCTGGTAAAATGTTTTTACCACAAGTTGTTAAATCCGCAAGAGTTATGAAAAACGCAGTTTCATACCTGTTACCTTATATTGAGTCGGGAAAAGAAAGTGGAAAACAAAAAGTTGCGGGTAAAATTCTGATGGCAACGGTTAAAGGGGATGTACATGATATTGGAAAAAATATTGTTAGTGTTGTTCTAGGCTGTAATAACTTTGAAATAATAGATTTGGGAGTTATGGTACCACCCGAAAAAATTTTAAAAACTGCAAAAGATGAAAATGTTGATCTCATCGGATTATCAGGATTAATTACACCATCCTTGGATGAAATGATTTTTATAGCTCAGGAGTTGAAAAGACAGAAAATAAACATTCCCTTATTAATAGGAGGAGCTACAACTTCCAAAGCTCACACGGCCGTGAAAATAGCCCCAGAACTAAACACTCCAGTAGTACATGTAAATGACGCATCTAGAGCAGTTACCGTGGCAGGGAGTTTATTAAATAAAAAAACATCTGTTGTTTATAAACAAACAATTAGGAAAGAATATGAAGATTTTCGAAACAAATTTTTACAAAGGCAGGTAAAAAAAGAACTTATAAGTATAAAATCAGCTAGGAAAAATAAAATTAAATTAAATTGGGAAGAGTTTGAACCTTGCATTCCTAAGAAGTGTGGGATCACAATCACAAAAAATCAAAATTTAGAGGAACTAATTGGATATATTGATTGGAGTCCCTTTTTTAGATCTTGGGACTTACATGGTCGGTATCCAGAAATATTGAATGATAAAATTGTTGGTAAACAAGCCAAAGAATTATTTTCTGACGCTACTAAATTGCTTCAAAAAATTTTAAAAAATAAATCTCTTCAAGCAAAATCTATTTTTGGGTTATTTCCTGCAAATAGTGTAGGTGACGATATTGAGGTATATTCTATAAATGATAAAAAAAAGCTTTTAGGAACTTTTTATACATTAAGGCAACAGCTAATGAAAAGAAATGACAAACCGAACTTGGCTCTATCTGATTACATTGCCCCTAAAAATACTGGGAGTTGCGATTATTTAGGTATTTTTTGCGTTACTACAGGTATTGGAGCAGATAAACTATCCAAATACTATGAAAATAAAAATGATGATTATAATTCAATAATGGTAAAAGCTTTAGCCGATAGATTAGCTGAAGCTTATGCAGAATATTTACATAAAAAGGTAAGAACGAAATATTGGGGGTACGCTCCAGAGGAGAAATTTAGCAATGATGATTTAATTAAGGAAAAGTATTCTGGCATTAGACCTGCACCAGGATATCCTGCATGTCCAGATCATTTAGAGAAAAAAACAATTTGGAATATTCTCAATGTTGAAAAAAATATTGGTGTTTCATTGACAGAAAGTCTGGCGATGTGGCCTGCGGCCTCTGTTTCAGGATATTATTTTGCAAATCCTAATGCAAAATATTTTGGACTGGGAAAAATTTCTGAGGATCAGGTAGAGGATTATGCAAATAGAAAAAAAATAACTCTTGAAAATGCCATTAAGTGGTTAAAACCAAACTTAAACTTTTAAACTATGAAAATTATAGACCATATTAATGATAATAAGAATACATCCCAATTTACTTTCGAGATTTTGCCGCCTTTAAAAGGACAAAATCTTGAATCAATTTTTGATGCAATTGATCCACTTATGGAGTTTAAACCGCCCTTTATTGATGTCACGTATCATAGAGAAGAGTATGTCTACAAAGAATTAGATAATGGTTTATTGCAAAAACATGTCATAAGAAAAAGACCAGGAACAGTAGGAATATGTGCCGCCCTTCAAAATAAATATAATATAGATGCTGTCCCACACGTACTTTGTGGCGGTTTCTCAAAAGAAGAAACGGAAAATTTGCTCATAGATTTAGACTTCTTAGGAATTGAAAATGTTGTTGCTCTTAGAGGGGACTCTTTAAAATCTGAGGTGTATTTCAAACCAAGTGTTGATGGAAACTCTTTCGCAAGTGATCTTGTGAAACAAATTGATGACCTAAATAAAGGAAAATATTTAGACGAAGAAATTCAAAATAACGCAAAAACAAACTTTTGTATTGGAGTTTCAGGTTATCCAGAAAAGCACATTGAGGCTCCAAGTTTTGACAGTGATATACATTTTTTGAAGAAAAAGATTAATGCAGGCGCTCATTATATCGTCACTCAGATGTTTTTTGATAACCAAAAGTTTTTTGACTTTCAAAAAAAATGTTTAGAAAATAAAATCAAAGTTCCAATAATTCCTGGGTTAAAACCAATTTCAACAAAAAAACAACTAAACGTCCTTCCCCAAAGATTTTATGTTGATCTACCAGATGATTTAATAAAATCAGTTATAAAATGTAAAAACAACGATCAGATTAGACAAGTTGGAATTGAATGGTGTATTGAACAAAGTAAGGAACTAAAAAAAGCTGGAGTCCCTTTTCTTCATTATTACACTATGGGACGTTCGGATAATATTAAATGTATCGCAGAATCTGTTTTTTAAATTTTTAGAAATTTTATTTATTCTTAAGGTAAAAATTGATCACATAAATTAAAGATCTTCATCGTTTAATATGAAATTCGGAATGATTCTTTCTTTTGAAACTTGTTCGAAATCAAATGCAATTTCAATTAGTTTACCCTCACTCCAAGCTCTGCCGAAAAATGAAATTCCAACTGGAAGTCCATGAACATTTCCCATAGGGATCGTGATATTCGGGTAACCAGCTCGAGCTGCAGGGGATGAACTTCCAATATGATAATTATCACCGTTTAAAAGATCCGAACTCCACGCAGGACTGCCAGTTGGAGATATAATTGCATCTAGATTGTATTTATTCATAACTCTGTCAATACCCTCCTCTTTACTATATTTATTTAGTAATAGTAGTGAATTTTTATATTTATCACTTTTCATTCCACCTGTTTCATTTGCTAGTTTTAAATATGCCTGATTAAAATATTTAAGTTCAATTGAATCTTTTTCATTGAACTCAATTAAGTCTTCTAAATTCTTAATCTGAGAACCATTTTTTAAACTTTTAAAATATTTGTTTAATCCATCTTTATATTCGTGAAGCATTACATTGTATGAATGGATACCATTATCTCTGTGATTTATTGTATCTATCTCGATAATTTCTGCACCCAGTGAACGAATTAATTTAATTGATTTTTTAAACAAAGTGTCAACATCGGCATTATATCCTTTCCTTCTGGATTTATTTCCTAATGGCAAACTATATACTCCAATTCTTTTATTTTTAATTCCTCCTTGTCTCAAAAATTTAGTGTAGTCCAAATTTTTATTAGGGATGGACAATGTTTTGGAATCCAAGGGGTCTTCACCTTTCATTGCATTGAGTGCTATAACTGCATCAGTTAGTGTTCTTGCCATTGGACCAGATGTATCTTGAGTAAATGAAATAGGAATAATTCCTGTTCTACTAATAAGCCCAACTGTAGGTTTTATTCCTACTATCCCATTGGCATTTGATGGACATACGATTGAACCATTGGTTTCGGTACCAATAGCTAAAACAGTTAAATTAGCTGAAACAGCAACCCCGGACCCAGAGCTTGAACCACAGGGGTTTCTAGTTAATACGTAAGGATTTTTGGTTTGACCGTTGATACCGCTCCAGCCACTTGTTGAATTTTGACCTCGAAAATTTGCCCACTCGCTTAAATTTGCTTTTCCTAATATAATCGCACCTGACTCTCTCAGCTTTTTTACTATAAATGCGTCCTCATTTGCTTTTGAATTAACCAATGCCCTTGAACCTGCAGTCGTGTTCATTTTGTCACCACTATCAATATTATCTTTCAAAATTACCGGTATCCCGTGTAAAGGACCCTTCAAATCACCTTTAGCTATTTGATTATCAAGTTCAGTTGCAATTTTAACGGCATCGGGATTGATTTGTATGATAGACCTAAGATTGGGACCAGCCATATCAATTTTTTTAATCCTGTCTATATATTCTTTAATAACCTCTACAGCTTTTATATCCCCACTTTTATATCCATTAATTAGACTTTCGATTGTCGATTCTAAATAGATAAAGTCATTTAAATCTTCAGTTTCGGTTTTTTTTTGACAGCTATTAAGTACAAAAAAAGATAATATTAAAGTTATTTTTAGTTTTAAATTGGACATGATTATATTATAATTTTAAGATTTAAATTAGTAATTGTTATTTAATTAACATATTAAATATTTTGTTTTTATCTCATAGGATATTAGATTTGCTGCTTAAATGAAAACAATTTCTACAATTAATTTGTACTATTCCTACTTTTATTTTAATAGAATGTAGGGCTATAGTACACAGTTGTAAAGCAAATAATAGTCCTGAATTTTCAGGACTTTTTTTTTAAATGAATGAAATGAAAATAGCTATTCAAGGCATCAAAGGTTCTTTTCATCACTTAGTTGCTCTAAATTATTTTGGACCAACAGTTGACGTGATTGAATGTATTACTTTTCAAGAAATTATTGATAAGTTAAATCAAAAGGAAGTTGAGAGGGGAGTAATGGCTCTTGAAAATTCAATTGCAGGATCAATTTTACCAAATTATGCTTTGATTGACGACTATGATATGCATGTGATAGGAGAATTTAATTTTTCTATTGATCATAATTTGATGTGTTATGAAAATCAGACATTAGAAGATATTAAAGAAGTACACTCTCATCCCATGGCACTTTTACAGTGTAAAGAATTTTTTAATGATTATGACCGTATTAGTTTGGTTGAAGCAACTGATACAGCAAAGGTTGCTCAACTAATTTCAAAAGAAAAATTAAAAGGAATTGCAGCTATAGGATCAAAAGAAGCAGCTAAAACCTATAATCTCAATGTTTTATCAGAGTCTATTCAGACAATAAATAATAATGTGACCAGATTCGTTATTTTAAAGAATAATCTTGAGCCATTTGGAAAAAAATCTTATAACAAAGCATCCCTTAAGTTTATATTGGACCACCAAAGAGGAAGTTTGGCCGCAGTTCTAAATGTTTTAAGTGATTGTCTCTTAAATCTAACCAAGATACAATCCTTACCGGTTATAAAAACACCAGGTAAGTATGCTTTTTTTGTAGATGTAAAATTTAAAAAAACAGATTTTTTTCAAAAAGCAGTCTCAATCCTTAAAATTATGGCCTTAGAATTTAAAATAATTGGACAATATTTAGAACACAAAAATTAATGTTTACAGCCGAAAGATTAAAATATGTAGATGAATATTATTTCTCAAAAAAAATGAGAGAAGTAAATAGTTATATTTCTTCTGGAAGGCCCATAATCAATATGGCCATTGGAAGCCCAGATTTATCACCTAGTTTAGAAGTAAAGCAAGCTTTGTCTGAAAGCATTAATCATCAAAGATCGAGTATGTACCAAAGCTATATTGGCCTACCAGAACTTAGGGAGGCTATTTCAAATTTTTATGATAAACAATATGGTGTTGAAATAAATCCAA
This sequence comes from uncultured Bacteroidota bacterium, assembly GCA_902635965.1. Classification (GTDB taxonomy): domain Bacteria; phylum Bacteroidota; class Bacteroidia; order Flavobacteriales; family Flavobacteriaceae; genus TMED96. The sequence goes on along the minus strand of CACPQA010000009.1, from coordinate 43,688 downwards.
ACAATGAAATTTTACCTCTGATGGGATCAAAGGAGGGTATTATGCATATTTCTATGGCTTTTCTTAATAAGAGCGATGGTGTGTTAATTCCGAATCCTGGATATCCAACATATGGCGCAGTTTCAAAATTATTAGGAGCAGAGATATTTTATTACGGTTTGTCAAAGGAAAATAATTGGTACCCAAAAATGGATGATTTAAATACTTTAGACACAAAAAACATCAAACTTATGTGGATAAATTATCCCCATATGCCAACAGGCGCAGATTTTTCAGAAAAAAAATTAAATGAGCTAATTTCTTGGGCATACAAAAATGACATCATTTTAATAAATGATAACCCATATAGTTTTATTTTAAATAAAAAACCTAGGAGTATTTTATCATTAAAAAATTCAAAAGGAGTTACTATAGAATTAAATTCCCTTAGTAAATCGTTTAATATGGCGGGATGGAGAGTTGGTATGATGGTAGGTGAGTCAAAATTCATAGATGCTGTGTTAAAAGTCAAATCAAATTTTGATTCAGGTATGTTTTATTGTGTTCAGTATGGAGCAATAAGAGCCTTAGCTAGTAGTTATAAATGGTTTGAAACTCTTAATAAAGAGTATTATAAACGAAGAAAATTAGCAGAAGAAATTGCAAGTCAACTAAATCTTTCTTATTCTAAAAGTGGTGTTGGTATGTTTATATGGTGTAAAATGTTAGATGAATCTCTAAAATCTGAGGATTTTGTTGACCATTTGTTGGATAAATATAACTTTTTTGTGTGCCCTGGATCAATATTTGGATCTCAAGGTGAGGGATATGTTAGGATTTCTTTATGTACAGATACAAAAAAAATGAATGAAGTTTTGAAAAGATTGAAATCATGAAATTATTTTTAATTGGAACCGGTTTAATAGGAGGTTCTATGTCGAAAGATTTAAGGAATCTTTTAGGTAATATTCAAATACATGGAATTGATAAAAACGAATTAAGTGTGAGGCGTGCAAAGAATATTGGGTTGATTGATATTATTGATAGTTTTGAAAATTTAAATATAGCTGATAGGGTTATTTTATCGGTTCCTGTAAGTGAAAGTTTGAAAATTTTACCTTTTATACTTGACAATTTGAATAAAGATGCTCTAGTATGGGATGTTGGTTCAACAAAGTTTAGTTTGTGTAATTCAGTTGAAAAACATTCTAAAAGAGATCAATTCCTAGCTACACATCCAATAGCAGGCAATGAACTGTCTGGTCCTGATGCAAGTATAGAAAATCTCTTCAATGGAAAAATTCAGATTCTTTGTCAGACCAATAAGACAAGACCTGATTTACTACAATGGGCTGAATCAATTTTTAATTTGATGGGGATGAAAATTAGATATATGAAGCCAGAAGAGCATGATAAAAAAATGGCAATAGTTTCACATTTGTCTCATATAAGTTCTTTTATGCTTGGAAAGACGGTCATGGAGTCCGAAAAAAATAATCAAAATATATTAGATTTTGCAGGAAGTGGATTTGAGTCTACAGTAAGATTGGCAAAAAGTTCCCCGGAAATGTGGTCTTCTATTTTCAAAGATAATAGGGAAAATATAGTTGAAATTTTAAATACATATATTGATAATTTAAAACAATTTCAGTTGAAAATTGAAAATGAAGATTATATCGATTTAAAAAATCAAATGATTAAAACAAATAAATTAAAGAAAATACTTGATACAATTAAACCCAAAAATTAAGTCAAAATGGAAAGAAAAATAAAAACAAACGACTGGTTAGAAAAATTTAACTTATCCCATCCACTTGTTATTGCGGGCCCTTGTAGTGCTGAAACTGAACAACAGGTTTTAAAAATAGCTCACCAATTAAAGGAAACAGATGTTACTGCTTACAGAGCCGGAATTTGGAAACCTAGAACTAGACCAGGTAATTTTGAAGGTGTTGGTTCCATAGGTTTAAAATGGCTTCAGAGAGTTAAAAAAGAAACCGGACTTTTAACAGCTACTGAGGTAGCTAATAAACATCATGTGAAATTAGCATTAGAACATGATATAGATGTGTTGTGGATTGGAGCCAGATCAACAGTTAGTCCTTTTATAGTTCAAGAAATTGCTGATTCGTTGAATAGTACAGACAAAATAGTTCTCGTAAAAAATCCAGTCAATCCAGACCTATCACTTTGGATTGGTGCTATTGAAAGACTTCAGTCCGCAAACATAAACAGGTTGGGGCTTATCCACAGAGGTTTTTCATCCCAAGGAAGATCGAAATACAGAAATAACCCTGAATGGCAAATTGCTATTGATGCAAAAAATAAGTTTCCAGATATTCCTATTATTTGCGATCCGTCTCATATTTCAGGACGAAGAGACTTGATATTTGATCTTAGTCAAATGGCATTGGACCTTAACTTTGATGGTTTGATGATTGAAAGTCATATAGATCCAGATAATGCATGGAGTGACGCTGCACAACAGGTAACTCCAAACCGATTGATACAAATAATGAAAGATTTGAAAATGCGAAATACAACTATCGAGAAGAAGGACTATGTTGATGAATTAGATAATTTAAGAACACAAATTGATATTGTTGACCAAAATCTGCTTCAAATTCTTGGAGAAAGGATGAAAATATCTGATTCTATTGGAAAATTGAAAAAGAAAAATAATGTTGCTGTTCTTCAGAACAAGAGATGGAATGAAATACTTGGTAAAATGGTACTTGATGGTGAAAATCACGGATTATCTGAAGAATTTGTGCTTAAATTGTTTAAAGCAATACACCAAGAATCAATTAACCATCAAGAAAAAGTAATTGTTAAATAATTTAATTATTTGATAAAAGATTTTTAATCCTATAAACCGCTTCTATTATTTCATCTTTCGAAGCTGCATACGAAATCCGTAAGCAGTTTTTGTTTCCAAATGAGTCCCCAGCAACTGTGGCTACACTCGCTTCTTCAAGAATTGTCATTGCAAAATCATTAGCGTCGTTAATTATTTTACCTTTTATTTTTTTTCCAAAATAAAACGAAATATCTGGGAATAGGTAAAAAGCCCCTGATGGTTTTAAAAGTTTAAATCCAGGAATTTTTGAAATTAAATCAAAAATTAATTCTTTTCTAGAATTAAATTCATCAATCATATACTTTATTTTAGACACAGGAGCATTAAGGGCTGTAATTGCTGATCTTTGAGCTATACAATTTGCAGCACTGGTGATTTGACCTTGAAATTTGTTACAAGCTTTAGCAATAAATTCTGGTGCCCCTATATATCCAATCCTCCACCCTGTCATAGAAAATGCTTTGGCAAGTCCGTTTACCGTTATAGTTCTATCGTACATGTTCGGAAGATTTGCAAAACTAAAATGTTTTTCTCCATAAATAATGTGTTCATATATTTCATCTGATAAAACATAAGTGGAGGGATAGTCTTCAAGGATTTTGGCAAATTCACCTAATTCTTTTTCAGAGTAAACTATACCACTAGGATTATTTGGTGAATTAAACATTATTAGTTTTGTTCTAGATGTCAATTCTGATCTCAACTGAGTTGGGGTAATTTTAAAACCACTTTCAATTGAGGTTGGAATAATTTTGAATTTTGCCTCAGACAAAGTGACAATTGCAGAATAGCTTACCCAATACGGAGCGGGAAGTAATACTTCATCACCTTTGTTTAAAATAGCCATACAAACGTTTGCTATGGATTGCTTTGCTCCAGTCGATACGACAATTTGCGATGGTTCATAATTCAAGTCGTTGTCTCTTTTAAATTTATCACAGATCACCTTTTTTAATTCTGCGTATCCATCTACAGGGGGATATGAATGATAATTTTCTTCAATAGCTCTTATTGCAGCTTCTTTAATAAAATCAGGTGTATTAAAGTCAGGTTCACCTAGACTTAAACTTATTACATCTGCTCCACTACTTTTCAATTCTCTAGCCTTGGCTGCCATAGCAAGGGTAGCTGAGGCTGGTAAATTTTCAATTCGTTCTGAAAGATTATTCATTATGGTTATGTTTGTCTAATTTTAGATGCAAAAATAAATTAATTGTTTCAAAATTTGTGGAACTTAAAAAAAAATTTCCTGTCTTGTCTAAATCACAAATTGACAAGTTTGTGCTGTTTGAAAAATTATTTAAAAAATGGAATAATAGAGTAAATTTAATTTCGAGAAGGGATGTAGATTTTTTATTTGAAAGGCATATTTGTTATTCTTTAGCAATTACCCTTCATTTCAAATTTAAACCTAAAACAAAAATATTGGATGTTGGAACCGGCGGGGGTTTCCCAGGTATCCCTCTTGCTATATTTTTTCCTAATGTTGATTTCACATTAATTGACAGAACTGAAAAAAAAATAAAAATTATAGACTTGATTAAAGAAGATTTAAAAATCAAAAATGTAAAGACTATAGTTGGAGACGTTAAAAATCTAAAATCAAAATTTGATTTCGTAATAGGTCGTGCTGTTACAAAAATGGAAAAATTTGTTCCACTTGTCAAAAAAAACATTTTGACGCAAAAAAATGAATCTGGAATAATTTATTTGAAAGGTGGAGAACTTGCATACGAAATGGAAAGATTCCCAAATATCAAAATCTATAAACTAAAAAATAATTTCAAATCAGATTTTTTTGACACCAAAAAAGTTATATACATATCACAAATTGATTTTTAACTTTTATTTTAAGAAAGGATATTTGTAGTCTTTAGGTGTTAATAAAGGTTCCTTTATAAGTCTAGGGGAAACCCATCTTAGTAAATTTAATTTAGAGCCAGCTTTATCATTTGTTCCTGATGCTCTTGCTCCTCCAAATGGTTGCTGACCAACAACGGCTCCACTAGGCTTATCATTTATGTAGAAATTTCCAGCTGAATTTTCCAATTTATTTAAAGCTTCTTTTATGGCATATCTGTCTTTGGCGAAAATAGCACCCGTTAATGCATACTGTGAAGTAGTGTCAACAAGATTTAAAATATTGCTATAATCTTTGTCCTCATAAACATAGACTGTTACTATAGGTCCAAACAACTCTTTTTCCATTGTAATATATTTTGGATCTGTGGTAACCAAAACCGTTGGTTCTACAAAATAACCAACCGAATCGTCACAATTTCCCCCGTACAAAACCTTAACCTCTTTTGAGTCTTTCGCGTCTTGAATTGTGCTTTTGAGTCTTTCAAAAGCATTCTTATGAATCACAGCCGTTATAAAATTTTGAAAATCATTTGGAGGTCCTATTTTAATCTCATTTAATTTATTTCCAATCATATCCAAAACCTCTCTTCCAATTGATTTTGGAAGATAAACTCTTGACGCTGCGGAACACTTCTGGCCTTGAAATTCAAATGCACCCCGAATTATAGCTGTTGAAACTTCTTCAATATTTGCTGTTGGATGTACCATTATGAAGTCCTTTCCTCCAGTTTCTCCAACTACTCTTGGGTAATTTTTGTAATGGTCGATATTATTCCCTATTATTTTCCATATGTTTTTAAACACTGAAGTAGATCCAGTAAAATGGATACCAGCAAATTGATTTGAGGATAAAACCTGATTTGTAATCATTTCTGGATCACCAAAAATCATATTTATAACTCCGTCTGGAAGACCAGCTTCTTCAAATATATCCATAGTCACTTTAGCAGAAAAAATTTGATAATCACTTGGTTTCCATAAAATAGTGTTGCCCATTAGGGCTGGAGCTGCACATAAGTTTCCTCCTATTGCGGTAAAATTAAATGGACTAATTGCGTAAACGAACCCCTCCAATGGACGATAAGATAGTTTGTTCCATGTTCCATTAGATGAAACAGGTTGTTCATTGTATATCTCTTCAGCAAATTTCACATTAAATCTTAAAAAATCTGCAAACTCGCAAGCTGCATCTATTTCTGCCTGATGGATTGTTTTTGATTGGGCAATCATAGTGGATGCATTTATAATTTTTCTATAAGGTCCACAAATAAGTTCGGCTGCTTTTAAAAAAATACTTGCTCTTTCTGAAAATCCAAGATCATTCCATTTTTCTTTAGCATTTAGTGCACTTTTAATGGCTAAATCAACATGATCTTCATTCGCTACTGAGTAGGTGCCCAAGTTGTGGTTGTGGTCATGAGGGGGATACATATTAATTTTTTCCTTAGTATCAATTTCTTTACCATTAATTTTAAGTTTTATATTAAGTGTCTTATTGTAAAGATAATCATATGCTTTCAATACCTCATCTTTTTCTTTACTTCCAGGTTCATATAGAAGTACCTTTTCATTTTTTACTTTAGGAGTTTTAATGTAACTATTTTTCATTATTGGAAATTTAATTTAGCGTATATGTCGCTGCTAAATCAAAAACGGGAATTTCAACCTCAAATTCTTTAGCAGTGGAAAAATTAATCATAGTATAGAATCCACCCATAGACCCAATTGGTGATGTTAACAAGCAGTTGGAGCTATATGTATGAGAAACTCCAGATTTCAAAATAGGTTTCTGCCCAATTACACCATCACCTTCCACAAAGTAAGGACGTCTGTTAGTTTGCAATATTTTCCAATTTCTATTAATTAACTGAACAACATCATTACTTTGATTCTCAATTTTAATTGTATATGTGAAGGCGAAATTAATTAAACCGTCATTTAAAAACTCACCCTCGTATTTGGTAAATACCGAAATTCTTATGCCTTTTGTTATTTGTTGAAACATGATATATAAACTTACAACAAGTTAGTTAAAAAAAACTTTTCAAAAAAGCAGGTAATAAATTATACATTAATATTTCAGTTCAAATGAATTAGTTCGACCAACTCCAATTAAATTGTCATATAAATCTTCAAATCCCTTTTTATACACTAAAACTGTGTAACTATTTTCAGTTTGAAAAAATGAACCTGAAATTTGATTTTTTAAAATCATATTATTTTTTACAATTACATATTTGTAATTATAAAAACCTTGTTTTAATATTAAAATACCTTCAAAGGTCTCCAAACTTGGGTTATAAATCATTTCGTTATCATCAGTCAACTCATAGTTATTAAACTTTCCGTATATATAAATTTTTGAGTTATCAATTTCAAATTGTTTAGCTAGACTAAAGTAAACTATGCTGTAATCAGATTCGTTGTTGGGATTTTCACCAAGAGTTGAGTTAGGAATAAAATTTCCATTTATGTCGGGAAAACTTAAATAATTTAAATTGTTTCTTGGATTATCGGTAAATAAAAAGTGTTGGTAAATACTCTCTTTTCTCACAAAACTGATATTTTGATTAGTTGACCTTAAATCTTTGGTGTCAAAAAAGAGATACTCATTTCCTCCCTCAAATTCTGATTCTTCATTGTATCGATAAAGAAGCCTGTTTTTTTCTATAAATTGAGGCTTTAAAATTGTTTTGGAATTATCCCACTGATCATTTTGAAGAACAATTACTTTTATGTCATTATTTGGATTTCTAATTTTATATCTACTGGTATTGATGACAAACTGAACATTTTGATGTGTGTAAAATCTGTCACTTTTTTGAGAAGGATAAACATTTAAATCAACACTCACCTTTTCATCTAATATTAAAAATTTTCTTTTTAAGATTACATTATCATCTGAGTCCAAAATTTCTAATAAATAGTTTCCCGAAACTTTAAAACCTACATCATTATTTGGGAGTGATAATTTATAGTTAGTGTATCTTTGAAGTGTTCCATAAGAGCTCTCAATATTATCAATCAAATTATTGTCATTGCCGTCTAGGTATTCAGATTTTAAAAGTTTACTTTCACTCCAATCAAAATTGCAATGAATTATTTTATAATAATAAAAATTTTCTTCACCACTAATGTCATCAAAAGATAGAAAAAGTGTCTGATTCATCTTAATTATCGGAAACTGGGAATCAAAAGTTCCACCAAAAAAGACCACTGTTTTAATTAATGGGTTTTCTGCTAAATCTTTTTTTGGTTTAGAAAACACAAACATGTTAAAACAAAAAAATATTATAATAAATAGTCTATTTTTCATTTGACTAATATATAAAATCAACATTAAAATATTTTAATTAATGGTTTAACTTAAAAGTATTATTGACTATAAGAAAATTATATAATTTAGTTTAAGAATATCTTTTAATAGATGCATTAAATTATTAAATTTACATTCGATTTGAATTAAAAGTAAAATATGTCTGTAGACATAAAAATAAGGAAAGGGTTTAATATAAACCTAAATGGTGAGGCAAATAAAATTCTATCGGAGTCCGAGCGATCAAGAACATATGCTTTAAGGCCAGATGATTTTTTTTATCTGAATCCTAAGCTTCTAGTCAAAGAGGGCGATAAGGTTAAGAAAGGTACCCCTCTGTTTTTTTCCAAAAATAATCCAAGAATACATTTTGTATCCCCAGTAGCTGGAGAAGTTTTGGCAATATCTAGAGGAGAAAAGAGAAAAATTCTCGAATTAGTTGTATCCACTCAAAACAATATTAATGACTCTGCAATAAAATTTAAAACAACTAATTTTGAAAAATTTTCTGAAGAAGAAATCAAAGATCTTCTTCTTAAATCTGGAACCTGGCCTTTTATTTTACAGAGGCCTTACGGGATTATAGCCCAACCCGAAGATAAGCCTAAGGCAATTTACATCTCAACTTACTCAACTTCACCGTTAGGTGTTGATTTCGATTTCATTTTAAAAAATAAAAAAGATAGATTTCAATTGGGTTTAAGCATTCTTTCTAGGTTAACAGACAACCTTTATTTAACAGTGGATTCAAATTTTCCAAGTTTTTATAAAAATATAAAAGATGCTACAGTATTGAAGGTCAAAGGACCTCACCCGGCTGGTAACGTTGGAGTTCAAATTCACAATCACAAGCCAATCTCACCTGGTGAAAAAGTATGGACTGTAAAACCTGAAGATGTTTCAAACATTGGATCTTTATTTAAAAACGGAGAATTTTGTTCCGAACGAACAGTTGCTGTTGTTGGTCCAAGCGTTAAGAATCCACAATACTTTACATCTACAATAGGTGCATCAATTTCTAGTATATTGAAAAAAATAAAAATTGATGAATCAAAAGAATGTAGATTAATAAATGGTGATGTTTATTCAGGTAAAACTACTAGTATTGACGGTTATTTGTCATACAGTGATAATTTGTTAACCATTATTCCTGAAGGGAAAAAATATAGAATGTTTGGTTGGTTACCATTTAAAGATAATTTTATCCCAAGTATATCTAAAACATCATTTTCAAGATTTTTAAATAAAAAAAAATTAGAAATAAGTACAAATTTAAATGGAGAAGAAAGAGCAATGGTTGTTACCGGAGAGATGGAGAAAGTTTTTCCAATGGATATTTTTCCAATGCAGTTAGTCAAGGCTTGTTTAAACAATGACATTGAAAGAATGGAGGAACTAGGTATATACGAAGTTGTTCCTGAAGATTTCGGATTAATAGATTTTAGTAGTTCTTCAAAAATCGAAGCTCAAGAAATAATTAAAAAAGGAATCGAATTGATAATTAATGAAGAAAGTTAACGTTTTATGGAATTTATTAGAAAAAAAATAGATATTATTAGAAAACCTTTTAACAAGGGAGAGAAGTTCGAAAGATTTGCTCCTGCAATTAACGCTTTTGATACTTTTCTTTTTGTCCCGAATCACACAACTAAAACTGGTTCACATATTCGTGATGCAGTTGATTTAAAAAGGACGATGGTAACAGTTATTATTGCTTTGCTACCTGCTTTATTTTATGGTATTTATAATACGGGTTATCAGTATTTTGTTCAAACTGACATCGACTTTACCTTTTTTGATGCAATTCTTCATGGTTCAAAAAAAATATTACCTATGATAGCTGTATCATACGCTGTGGGGCTTTTAATTGAGTTTATATTTGCTATATATCGTGGACATGAAGTCAATGAAGGATATCTAGTAACAGGTCTACTCATACCAATGATTATGCCTGTTGACATACCTTTATGGATGGTTGCTGTATCTGTAGCTTTTGCAGTTTTAATTGCTAAAGAAGCCTTTGGAGGAACTGGAATGAATATTTTAAATCCAGCCCTAACTGCAAGGGCTTTTGCATTTTTTGCATACCCTACTTACATGTCCGGAAACAAAGTGTGGGTCTCGGAGGCGTCTGGTATAGACGGTATTTCTGGAGAAACAATTCTAGGATACTTGGCCGCAGGAAGTAATATTGACTACACATTTACTGAAATGTTTAACGGTTCTATCCCCGGTTCGATCGCAGAAACCTCTACATTATGGATTATTGTGGGAGCCATAATTTTAGTTTTTACAGGTGTTGCTAGTTGGAGAATTATTGTTGGGGGTATTTTAGGTGCATCTTTGGTGGGTATTTTATTTAACCTTTGGGGAATCAACCCTCTAATGCAATTTAACTGGATAAATCATTTGGTTGTAGGAGGCTTTGCTTTTGGAATAGTTTTTATGGCTACAGATCCTGTTTCCGCATCTCAAACTCAAACTGGGAAGTGGATATATGGATTTTTAGTTGGTGTGTTTTGTATCTTAATAAGAGTTTTTAATCCAGCTTATCCTGAAGGGGTAATGCTTGCAATTTTACTAATGAACGTATTTGCTCCAACTATAGATCATTATGTGATTGAGAGAAATATTAAGAAAAGACGATTAAGGTGGGAATCATCAAAAATTAATTTAACTTAACAATGAATAAGGATAGTAATTTTTATACTTTTTTGTTTTCACTTCTAATGGTTTTAGTTGTTGCTTCTTCTTTAGCCTTAACTTCAGAATCTTTGAAAGAAAAACAAAATGAAAATGTTGTCAAAGAAAAGATGCAGAATATCATTTCAACTATTGGGATAAGGGCGAGCAGAGACGAGGCCCAAGATCTTTACAAAAAATACATTAAAAGTGAACTATCTCTTTTAAAAGATGGCTCTATTGATGAAAATAAAAATGCCTTTTTAATTGATCTTTCAACAGAAATAAAAAAGGATGTTAATCAGCAGAGATATCCACTTTTTGTTGCAGAGATGAACGAAAAAAAATATTTTATTATTCCTCTTCGGGGCTCAGGCCTGTGGGATGCAATATGGGGATATGTTGCATTAGAAGAAGACCTGTCAACAATAAAAGGAATTGTTTTTGATCATAAAGGAGAGACTGCTGGATTGGGAGCAGAAATTACCCAGCAATGGTTTCAAGACAGGTTTGTGGGTGAAAAGATTTTTAATTCAAGCTCCAAACTTGTTGGAATAAATGTCTCAAAATCAAATAATGATCCAAAAAACCTAGATAAAGATGATCATGAAGTTGACGCAATATCAGGTGCAACTATTACTGGAGACGGTGTTTCTAACATGATAATTGAAAGATTAAATCATTATATTTCTTATTTCAATAAATATAAATCTGATAGTAATATCATAGCAATGAAGAACTATTTAATTGACAATACAATAAATGGATAATAAAAGTAAACCAAATCTATTTTTCATAAACAAAAAAAGTGAGCCATTGCTTTCAAAGAAAAATAGAGCCCTGTTAAGTGACCCTCTCGATGATAACAATCCAATAACAGTTCAGGTTCTAGGCATCTGTTCAGCTTTGGCCATAACAGTACAATTAAAACCAGCATTGGTAATGACCTTGTCAGTTGTATTTGTGATGGGTGCATCGAACGTCATAATTTCTATTTTAAGAAATTTAATTCCAAATAGAATTAGAATTATTGTTCAACTTGTAGTTATAGCCTCTCTTGTTGCCCTAGTAGAACAAGTCTTAAAAGCCTATTCATATGACGTTTACAAAGAGTTATCAATATTTATAGGGCTAATTATCACAAATTGTATTGTTATGGGTAGACTAGAGGCATTCGCACTTGGTAATGGAGTATGGAAATCTTTTCTTGACGGTATTGGAAATGCTGCAGGGTACGGTATAATTCTAATTATTGTTGCTTTTTTCAGAGAATTACTGGGATCTGGGAAGCTTTTGGGTTTCCAGATTGTTCCAGAGTTTATATATGGGATGGGTTATGAAAATAACGGCCTCATGCTTCTATCGCCAATGGCGCTAATAACTGTAGGTGTAATGATTTGGATTCAACGTTCAAGAAATAGAAAATTAATTGAAGAAAACTAAAACCATGGAATATTATTTAAACCTTTTCGTCAAAAGTATTTTTGTTGAAAACATGATTTTCGCGTATTTCCTAGGAATGTGCTCTTATCTCGCTGTGTCAAAAACTGTTAAGACCGCTAATGGTCTAGGTTTGGCTGTAATTTTTGTTTTGTCTATTACTGTTCCAATCAATTTTTTGTTAGATAATTATTTATTAAAACCGGGTGCTCTTTCTTGGGTTGGGAGTGAATACTTAACCATTGATTTGAGTTTTTTAAGATTAATTATGTTTATAGCTGTAATTGCCTCAATGGTTCAGTTGGTTGAAATGATTGTTGAAAAACTATCTCCTGCACTATATGGAGAGCTTGGAATTTTTCTCCCCCTAATTGCAGTAAACTGTGCAATTCTGGGCGGGTCATTGTTTATGCAGCAAAAAAGCTTTTCAGGAATTACTGAATCAGCTGTTTATGGTTTTGGTTCAGGCGTTGGTTGGTATTTAGCCATCATTGCAATTGCAGCTATAAGGGAGAAGATTAGTTATTCTAATATTCCTGCACCTTTGAAAGGTTTAGGGATAACCTTTATAATTACAGGGTTAATGGCTATTGGTTTTATGAGTTTTATGGGAATCAAATTATAATTTTAAAATGGATATTACAATAATCATATCGAGTGTTTTGGTATTAACTAGCGTTATTTTTTTATTAGTAACCTTACTGTTAGTTGCTAAATCTAAACTACTTCCGTCTGGACCAGTATCTTTAAAGATAAATGGTGAAAATGAAGTTGAAGTTTCCTCAGGAGATACTCTACTTAGTACACTTGGAAATAATAAAATCTTTTTACCATCTGCATGTGGAGGAGGAGGAACTTGTATACAATGTAGATGTCAGGTTTTGGCAGGTGGGGGTGAAATCCTTCCTACTGAAAAACCCCATTTTTCAAGAAAAGAAATAGCTGATGGATGGAGGTTAGGATGCCAAGTTAAGGTTAAGGAAAACATGACAATCAAAGTTCCGGAAGAAGTTTTTGGAATAAAAAAGTGGGAAGCAACTGTAGTTAGAAATTGGAACGTCGCATCCTTCATAAAGGAATTTGTAATTAAGTTACCTGAGGAAATGGATTATAAGGCAGGCGGATACATTCAAATTGAAATTCCTGAATGTGAAGTTAACTATAAGGATATCGATATTTCAGCCCATCCCGAAGAGCATCCAGAGGATCTAAATAAGTTTAAACTTGAGTGGGATAAGTTTAATCTTTGGAATTTGAAAATGAAAAATGAAGAAATTTCTGAAAGAGCCTATTCAATGGCGTCATACCCAGCCGAGGGAAAAGAAGTAATGTTAAATGTTAGGATTGCAACACCACCTTGGGATAAAAATAAAAACGATTGGATGGATGTAAATCCTGGTGTAGCATCTTCTTATATTTTCAGCAAAAAACCAGGTGATAAAGTTACCATATCAGGCCCGTTTGGTGAGTTCTTTATCAATCATTCTGACTCAGAAATGCTTTATGTTGGCGGAGGTGCTGGTATGGCTCCAATGCGTTCTCATTTATATCAACTTTTTAGAACTTTAAAAACTGGTCGTAAGGTTACTTTTTGGTATGGAGGAAGATCAAAAAGAGAGTTATTTTACCTAGAACATTTCCGTGCTCTTGAAAAAGACTTTCCGAATTTTAAATTTTATGTGGCTCTATCTGAACCTCTAGATGAAGATAACTGGAAAGTTAAGAAAGACTTGAACTCTGAAGGAGATGGATTTTTGGGTTTTATTCATCAGTGTGTGATAGATTTTTATCTCTCCAAACATGATTCTCCAGAAGATATTGAAGTATACTTCTGTGGACCACCTATGATGAATCAAGCGGTTGAAAAGATGGCTGATGATTTTGGTATACCTCCAGAAAATATTCGATTTGATGACTTTGGAGGTTAAATTCTGTTGTTATCACTTTTGAGAAAAATTTTACTTCTTTTTATTCTTTTTACAGCTTGCTCAAAGTATGAAATATTTACTATTGAAGGACAAGCTCTAGGCACTTATTATAGGGTTAAATATCTTGATATAGGGTACCCTAGAAAAAATCTTCAAAAGGGGATTGATTCAATTTTCAATTTAATCAATAACTCTATGTCTACATACATTCCAAACTCTGACATATCTAAGATAAATAGTGGGGATAGTACTATAGTTGTTGATGAACATTTCGAAAAAGTTTTTCAAAAAGCAAATTTAATGTGGTATAAATCTCAGGGTTACTTTGACCCCACAATAGGTGCATGGGTGAATGCATACGGATTTGGACCAAAAAAAGAACTTAAAAAAATTGGATCAAAAGAAAGAGATAGTCTCATGAAAATAACTGGCTGGGCAAGAATTAGACTAACAAATGAAAAAAAAATAATAAAAGATGATAAAAATATTTTCATTGATTTCAATGCACTAGCTAAGGGATACACAGTTGACCAAATAAATCTATATTTGGAAAAAGTTGGAAGTAAAAACCACTTAATTGATATAGGAGGTGAGCTGGTATCTAGAGGTAAGAATTTTATTACTAATAACTATTGGAGTGTTGGTATTGAGAACCCTGACGAATCAAATATAACCAGAAAAATATATGATACCATAGAGTTAAATAATCAAGCTCTAGCAACATCAGGGAATTACAGAAAGTATAGGATTGATAAAGAAACAAAACAAAAGTATGTTCACTCAATAAATCCTCTGAATGGTAGACCTGCGAAATCAAATATTTTAAGTGTTTCAGTCAAAGCTTTAGATTGTATGACTGCTGATGCATTTGCCACTGCATTAATGGTAATGCCGTTGAATATGGGAAAAAAAATGGTTGATGAGACATCTGATGTGGACGCATTGTGGATCCTTTCTAAAAGCCAAAAATTTGTCACTTATTCTTCAAAAAATTGGTAATTTATTTTATCGCAATCCCAACAGGTATCTCTTCATCTTTTGGTAAACAATATTTTATTTTATCCTCCGTTGATAATTTTTTTAAAATATCAATTTTTTTTGGTTTGAAACCTGAGTTAGATAGTCTTTTGTAAAAGTCCGAACCATAGATTCTTACGTGGTCATACTGTCCAAAATATTTGTTTCTGTCTCTTCGGTTTATGATTTCTTTATTTTCAAAAGTTTTTTTAAGATTTTTATCAATAGGGATCTGTGCAATTAAGATTCCTTTATTTTTAATTACCCTGTGAAGTTCATTTAAAGCTTTGTAATCGTCTTCGATGTGTTCCAATACATGATTGCATAAGATAAGGTCAAAGTAATTTTCTTTAAACGGTAAACTGTATATGTTTCCCTTTATGTCAGCCAGCGGTGAATTAAGATCAATTGACACGTAATTCCAATTAGTGATTCTTCTAAATTTTTCAATGAAAATTATCTCAGGTGCAACATGTAAAACAGAAATATTTTTTTCTAAAAGCTTTGTTTTTTTTTTAAGATACAACCAAAGTAATCTGTGTCTTTCAAGCGAAAGTGTTCCTGGACACAATGCATTTTCTCTTAGTTTATTATATCCGTAGGGTAAAAAACTTCTATAGGAACTTCCGTCTATTGGATCCGTATATTTTTTACCTTTATATAAAATTCTTAATAACGGCCTTAAAATCAGACTTACCTTAATTAAAAATTGTCTTGAAAAAAAATTAAGAATTAATTTCATGATTTTGTCTAAAGGGTTTTTCTTCATTGCTTAAAATGCCCAAAGCCTCGTATATAAAACTGAAAGTTGAAAGTAGCTCAGGTTTACCATCAATTAATGCCACATTATGTTCAAAGTGTGCAGAAACTTTATTGTCATTTGTAGTTACTGTCCAGCCATCATTTAACTGTTTTAGTTTTCTGTTTCCAAGATTAATCATAGGTTCAATAGCTATAACCATACCGTCAACAAATTTTTTTCCTGTTCCTCTTACTCCATAGTTTGGAATTTCAGGTCCCTCATGCATATTTTTCCCAATGCCATGACCCACCAGTTCCCTAACTACACTAAATCCGTTTTTTTCGCAATGATTTTGAATTGAATACCCAAGGTCACCCACTCTGTTTCCTTCTTTAAAGCATTCAATACCAATATATAAAGATTCTTTGGTTGTTTTTAAAAGAGCTTCTACATCATTACTAATCTCTCCGACCGGAAAAGTATAAGCATGGTCACCGTAAAATCCATTTTTGTATACACCGCAATCAATCGATATAATGTCTCCTTCCTTGAGTATATTTTTATTGGGTATCCCATGAACGACCTGAGAGTTAGGACTTGCACACAAGGTGTTTGGAAAATCATATAAACCTAAAAATCCTGGTTCTGCATTGTTATCTCTAATATATTCTTCTGCTCTTTTATCCAATTCAAGCGAAGTAACTCCGGGCTTGATTTCTTTAGCTAACATACCAAGTGTTTTCGAAACAAGAAGAGAGCTTTCTCTAATCAATTCAATTTCATTTCTAGATTTTAATATTATTTCACTCATTTATAATATGCATGTTTGTATGATTTTCCAGAAAGAATATCTAACATATCTTCTTCAATACTTTTAATTGGAAACTCAACAATTCTATTAATTTCATTTTTATTATCATAAAAAATTATAGTTGGAATATTAATTAATTCATAATCTTTTTCAATAAAATTTGGTGTTTTTTTATCCTCGTCCACTGCAATGATTCTCATCTTTGTAATATCGTAATTAATTGATTCTAATATATTTATGAATGCTGGTATTTCCCTCTCACTGTCCTCGCACCAAGTCCCCATAATTAAAACTATACCCCTTTTTTTAATTAAGGGTTTTATTTTTTCAAGTACATCAGAATCGGCATTATAGTTGCTCGACCAATCTTTAGTGTACTCTTTAAGTTGGTCAATATTTACCTCGCCTAAAAGAATTTCATTTCCTTCTAAATCCCTTCCCTTTAAACTTTCGGGGATCACGATTTTTTTGTTGTTGACTTTCTTTTTCTGGGAAAGATTTGAATTACAATTTATTTGTGCGAGTGATAAAAAAACTACTAAAAATAACTTGGTTTTCATATTTTAAAAATTAATAAAAATCAATTTGATAATAATGATTTTTGATTCATTTCATGTGGCCTTTCAATTCCCATGATTTCCAAGATCGTAGGTGCAACGTTCGCTAGGATACCACTAATTATCTTTCTTTTTTCCTTTTCTACTAAAATTATTGGAACGGGATTAATTGTGTGAGCTGTATTAGGTGTTCCATCTGAATTTTTCATTTTTTCACAATTTCCGTGATCAGCAATAATAACTATTGAATACTTTTTCTTCATACCTTCTGTAACAATTTTACTCGTGCAACGGTCAACAGTTTCACAAGCTTTAATCGCGGCTTTGAAATTACCTGTATGTCCAACCATATCAGGATTTGCAAAGTTTACACAAATAAAGTCAAATACATTTTTTAAAATTGAATTAACAACTTCATCCCTTACATTTAAAGCACTCATCTCAGGTTTTAAGTCATATGTAGCGACTGAAGGCGATTGGCACAATATTCGTTTTTCATTTTTAAAAGGACTTTCTCTTCCTCCATTAAAAAAATAGGTAACATGTGGGTATTTTTCTGTTTCAGCTACTCTAAGTTGTTTGCTACCATTTTTTGAAATCACTTCCCCAAGCGTATTTACGAGATTATCTTTTTCAAACAGTATTTTAATACCCTTAAAGGTGTCGTCATACTTAGTCATAGTTAAATAATAAAGATTTAGTGGCTTCGATCCATCGTACGAAAAATTTTTCTGTGACAACATTTTTGTAATTTGCCTCATTCTGTCAGATCTAAAGTTGAACGATATAACAACGTCTCCTTCTTTAATTAAACAACTTTTTCCTCCTAATGACAAGGGTTCTAAAAACTCATCTGTTTGATTTTTCTTATATGATAGTTCAATTTCTTTTTTGAAGTCGTTGGTTTTTTTTCCTATACCCTCAACAAGCAATTTATATGCTTTTCTTGTCCTCTCAAAATTTAGATCTCTGTCCATTGAATAGTAACGACCAATGATTGAAACTATTTTTCCTGTTGTCTTTTTTAAAAAAAATTCTAGTTTTTTTAAATATTTGATCCCTGACTTCGGATCAACATCTCTTCCATCCGTAAATAAGTGTAAATAAACTTTCGTACAAAAATTTTCACTGAGAATCGATAATAGTTCTTCTAAGTGATTAATATGTGAGTGAACACCACCATCTGACAATAAACCTATCAAATGAATTGATTTATTTTTTTTCTTGGAGTAATTAATAGCGTTAAGGATAAGGTTATTTTTTCTAAATGTTTTATCAGAAATAGAATTATCTATTTTCAATAGATCTTGATATACTATTCTTCCTGCTGATATATTTAAGTGTCCAACCTCGCTATTTCCCATTTGATTACGAGGAAGACCAACACGATTCCCATAAGTGATTAATTCTGCACTTGAATATTTATCTAAAAGTTTATCTATAAATGGAGTTCTCGCATTTGCTATTGCCGATTCATTTTTATTAGGGGATTTACCCCAACCATCCAAAATCAATAGAATTACTTTTTTTGCAGGCAATATTTTTACTTTTAAGCAAATATAGCAATTCAAGGTTTAATTGTTTGTTTTGAATAACTAGACTATATTTAATGTAAAAGACAGGAAATTAAAGGAATTGTATACAAGTCAACTGGTAATAGCTACCTCGTAAAAAGTCTAGAGGATAATAAAATTTATGGATGCATAGCGAAAGGAAAATTACGATTACTGAATATAAGGCATACAAATCCAATTTCTGTTGGTGATTATGTAAAATTTATAAAATCCAATGAAGAATATAAAGGAGATATTACTAAAATCTTTCCTCGAAAAAATTATATAATAAGAAGGTCGGTAAACCTTTCGAAAGAAACACACGTTCTGGCAAGTAACATAGATCAAGCAATTTTAGTAATTACTTTGAAAAGACCTAAGACCTACTTTGAGTTTATTGATCGTTTTTTAATTACATCTAATGCATATCAAATACCGACGTTAATGGTCTTTAGTAAATCCGATACATATCTTGAGGAGGAACTCCTAGAAATTGAGACTATAAGAAAAATTTACACTAATTTGGGTATTAAATGTCTTTTGATTTCTTGTTACAAAAAAAAGGATATTTCAAAAATATCAGACTTAATTAAAAACAAGACCACACTTTTCTCAGGTAACAGTGGGGTTGGAAAATCAACTATAATTAATTGTTTAAATGCAAAACTAAATCTGAAGACACAATCCGTTTCTAAAATAACCAATAAAGGACGACATACCACAACATTTGCTCAAATGTATGATATAGATAAAAATACTCGTGTAATTGATTCTCCTGGTATTAAAGGATTTGGATTAGTTGATATAAAAAAAAATGAAATTTATCGATATTTTCCAGAATTGCTTGAAGCTAGTAAAAATTGTAGATTTAAAAATTGCATTCATATTGATGAACCTGAATGTGAGGTAAAAAAAAGATTAGTATCTGGTGAAATTTCAAGTTATAGGTATGAAAGCTACTTTAACTTAATTCACGACAAAAAATAATTAGATAACAAATGAGGGCAGTAATACAAAGAGTTTCACATGGATCTGTCACTGTAGAAGATAAAAAAATTGGAGAAATATGTGATGGTTTGGTTGTCCTTTTGGGAGTTGATATAAGTGATAATGAAGCTGATATTTCATGGTTAGTTAACAAAATAATTAATTTGAGAATTTTTGATGATGAAAAAAATTTAATGAATAATTCTTTAATTAATATGGGCGGTGATTTAATGGTAATTAGCCAGTTTACATTATTTGCTAAAACTAAAAAAGGGAATAGGCCATCCTATATGAACGCAGCTAAGTCTCCAAAAGCTATTGACTATTATAATACTTTTTGCGATGAGATAGAATCTATATTATGTAAGAAAGTTATAAAGGGTGTTTTTGGAGCAGATATGACTATAAACATTGTCAATCAGGGTCCAGTTACAATTTTTATAGATTCTAAAAATAAGGATTAATTATAATATTTCTACTTCAGGTTGTAAGCTTAATTTAAAAGTAGAATAAACCTCAGAAATTATTTTATTAGCTAGAGATAATACCTCTTTTCCAGTGGCTCCCCCTAAATTTACCAAGACCAAGGCTTGATTTTTGTAAACACCAACATTGCCAAACGACTTTCCTTTATATTTTAGAAACTCAATTAGCCAAGCAGCTGACACTTTGTATTCATTTTTTTTTACTTTGAACACAGAAATAGAGGGAAATTTTTTTTTAAGTTGAAGATATTTTAATTCATTAATCACTGGGTTTTTAAAAAAGCTACCACAATTCCCTATAAGATCTGTATTTGGTAATTTACTTTTTCTAATTTTAATTACCGCTTTAGAAATTGATTTTAAGTTTATTTCTCTATTACCAATTTCCTCTTTTACAGTTCCATATGAGATATTGTATTTGTGTTTTTCCTTTGTTAGCCTCACTTTAACTGATGTGATAATGTATATATTTTTATCGGTTGTTTTAAAACGTGACGTCCTATACCCAAATAAACAACTTTTTTCATCAAATTCTTTTTCTGTTTGGTCGTTAATATTTATTGTATTGCAACTTACAAAAACATCTTTCAATTCAACACCATAGGCTCCAATATTCTGTATTGGAGCAGCACCCACTAAACCTGGGATTAGCGACAAATTTTCAATACCTCCAAAACCGTTATTTACTGACCATTCTACAAAATCATTCCAGTTTTCACCGGCCATTACATTTACAATAACGTTTTTTTCGTTTTCTTCTACGATATCTATTCCTTTTAAATCAATTTTTAAACAAAGTCCATCTAAAAATTTTGTGAATAAAATATTGCTCCCTCCCCCAAGTACAGTTATTTTTTTATTTTTATTTTTTAATAAAATATTTCTTAAATCCTTTAAATCTTTTACAATAAAAAATGATTCAGAAGCAAC
The DNA here is from genome assembly GCA_902635965.1 of uncultured Bacteroidota bacterium. GTDB lineage: Bacteria > Bacteroidota > Bacteroidia > Flavobacteriales > Flavobacteriaceae > TMED96. The sequence goes on along the minus strand of CACPQA010000009.1, from coordinate 22,538 downwards.
ATCTAATCCGAAAGTATTTAATTTTTCAAGAGAATGATTGCTTTTAATTTCCAAATCAAAATTTCTATTCAACATTTCCCGTTATCTTGAGGGATATTGTTGGAGAGTTGATAGCATTGGATAAAACAGTTATTGTTTTCCTTATTGGACCTATTCTGTTAGTATCATATTTTACTTGTATTTCGTCAATTTGACCAGGCCCAATTGGTGAGGAAGGTTTTTTTGGGATGGTACATCCACAAGAAGAATATACTTTATTGATAACTAATGGCATTGAACCTATATTTGTAAATTTAAAAATCCTTACACCATTATCCCCTTTTGATATTTGACCGTAATTAATTTCAAGAGATTCAAATTCTATTTTTGGCCCCTTTTCTTGAGAAAAAATAAAGCCAGTATTTAAAGCAAAAAGAACAAATAATATTTTTTTCATAAACTTAGTTTATATTAACAATATACGAATTTTGATATTTTATCTAAAGGTAGATTTGAGTGTAATTTTTTTTTTAATTAAACTAAAAGTACTTTTGTAAAAGATTATTCACAGAATTATAATTTCATGCCTTTATCAACAAATTTTGATCCATCTGAAATTGAAGAAAAATGGTATAATTATTGGCTAGAAAAAAAACTTTTTCAGTCAAAACCTAATTCAAGTAAACCATACACTATTGTTATTCCTCCTCCAAATGTAACAGGGGTTTTACATATGGGTCATATGCTTAACAATACTATTCAAGATATATTGATACGTAGAGCTAGGATGATTGGTAAGAATACATGTTGGGTGCCTGGAACAGATCATGCATCTATAGCAACTGAAGCAAAAGTAGTTTCTTATTTAAAGAAAAAGGGTATAGAAAAGAAATCTCTTTCACGGGATGAATTTTTAAAACATGCATGGGATTGGACTAATAAATATGGAGGAATAATTTTAGAGCAATTAAAAAAAATAGGTTGTTCATGCGATTGGGATAGAACCAAATTCACATTAGATGAAGATTTATACAAATCTGTAATCAAAGTTTTTGTCCAACTTTATGAAAAGAAATTAATTTATAGAGAAAATAAAATGGTCAATTGGGACCCCAAAGCTGAGACAACTTTGTCAGATGAAGAAGTGATTTATGAAGAAAAACAAGGTTTGTTGTTCTACATTTTATATCAAATTGAAGACAGTAGCGATCAAATATCAATTGCTACAACTAGGCCAGAGACAATTTTTGGGGACACTGCAATTTGTGTTAATCCCATTGATAAAAGATTTAAAAATCTTATTGGAAAAAATGTTGTTGCCCCAATTTCAAACAGGTTGATACCTATTATTGAAGACGAATACGTCGACCCAAAATTTGGTACTGGGGCCTTAAAAATAACTCCTGCCCATGACCTAAATGATAACATTATTGGTAAAAAACACAAACTAAAAAGTATCAACATTTTCAATTCTAATGGAACTCTAAATGAAAATGGATTACATTATGAAGGGATGGATAGATTTGATGTTAGAAAAAAAATTCGTAAGGAATTAAAAGAAAAGGGTTATTTAGTAAAAGTTGAAAATTATAATCATAATGTTGGTGTATCAGAAAGAACAAAGGTCGTAATTGAACCAAGAATTTCTAAGCAGTGGTTTTTAAAGATGAATAATTTTTCAAAACCCGCATTAGATTCTGTTTTTAAAACGAAAAAAGTAAAACTACATCCTAAAAAATTCCAAAATACATATAAACATTGGCTTAACAATATGAGAGATTGGAATATTTCTAGACAGTTATGGTGGGGTCATAGGATTCCTGTTTTCTATTATGGAACAGGAGAAGATGATTTTGTTGTTGCAGAAAATATGGATAAAGCTCTGGTAAAAATCAAAAAAATAATTGGTTTAGAAAATATAAAACCTAATGAAGTTGAACAAGATGCAGATGTGCTAGACACTTGGTTCTCCTCCTGGTTATGGCCAATATCTGTTTTTAATGGAATTTGTGAACCCGAAAATCCTGAGTTTAAATATTATTATCCGACCCAGGATCTTGTGACGGGTCCTGATATAATATTCTTTTGGGTTATTAGAATGATAATTTCAGGTTATGAATTTACAGGTAAGGAACCATTTAAAAATATATATTTTACTGGATTGGTAAGGGATAAAAAACGACAAAAAATGTCAAAACAACTGGGTAATTCACCTGACCCTTTAGAATTAATAAACAATTATGGTGCAGACGCAGTAAGAGTCGGACTTATGCTCAGCTCTTCGGCGGGTAACGATTTATTATTTGATGAATCACTTTGCAAGCAAGGTAAAAACTTTGCAAATAAAATTTGGAATTCTTATAGGTTAATTTCTTCATGGGATGTAGACAGCAAAAAACAAAATATTGAAAAAGATTTAAAGATTATGAATTGGTATGAAAATAATCTTTCCTACACAATAAATCAGGTAAATAAAAACTTTGATAATTTCAGAATATCAGAATCATTAATGCTCATTTATAAGTTAATTTGGGACGATTTTTGTTCATGGTTTTTAGAGACGATTAAACCCGAGTATGGTAAGCCTGTTAGTAGTCAACTTTTGGATAAAGTTAAAAAATTGTTTTTGATAAATCTTGAGTTACTACACCCTTTTATGCCTTTTATTACTGAAGAATTATGGCAAAAATTAAAAGACCAAAAGGAAGAATCTATAATGACAACAAGTTGGCCAATTGAAAAAAAGTTTGACCCTAAAATTTTAAAAGATTTTGATAGAGCAAAAAAAATCATTTCGGAAATAAGAAAATTCAGAAAAGAAAAACTTATTAAAAAAACCAAAATGCTAAAATTAAAATTTATTGGTAGTGAAGAAAACTTACCACATACTGAAGTTTTAAAAAAATTAGGAAATTTGGAAAGTATAAAATCATTGAATTCAAAAGAAGATGCTACAGATTATACTTTTATAGTTGAAGATATGGAATTTGCAATCCCGGTAGATTTTGATTTAGATTCGAAGTTAGAACTAGAAAAACTGAACAATGAATTGTCTTACACCGAAGGATTTTTAAAATCAATAAGAAAAAAATTAAATAATAAAAAATTTACAAGTAAAGCTCCCAAAAATGTAGTTGAAAATGAATTAAAAAAAGAATCTGATGCGATAAAAAAAATTGAGATCTTAAAAAAGAATCTTTCAACAAGATAATTTAGACTATTTTACTAATTCCTCCTTTAACCATTTGATTCATACTAACATTCACTTCAGTATTTAGAGGTAAAAAAATATCTAACCTTGATCCAAATTTGATAAATCCAGACTCACTACCTTGCACAATTTCCTTTCCTTCTGATGCATAATTTACTATTCTTCTAGCTAACGCACCGGCTATTTGCCTGTAAAGAATATCCCCAAAAACCTTATTTTTAATAACAACGGTGGTTCTCTCATTTAATTCAGATGATTTTGGGTGCCAGGCAAACAAATATTTACCTGGATGGTATTTGCTAAAAATAATTTCACCACCGACGGGATATCTTGTAACATGTACATTAAATGGTGACATGAAGATTGAAACCTGTAATCGTTTTTCCTTGTAAAATTCTTTTTCATAAACTTCTTTAATTATCACTATTTTTCCGTCTGCAGGAGCGAGTACCGAGTTATCGTCAGACTCAACTTTTCGTTTTGGATTACGAAAAAATTGAAGGATTAGGACAAATAAAGTGAAGCACAATAATTTAAGAAAAAATCTCAGTTCATTATTATCTATCATATGCTCTAAAGAGATGATGAAGCCCGATGTCAACAATAACGAAATAATGATTATTTGATAGCCTTCTTTGTGGAACATTTCTATAATAATTTCAGGAAAAGATAGTAATAAAGTGCTGAATAAATGACACTATCCATTCTATCATAAACTCCTCCATGACCAGGTATTATGTTTCCACTATCCTTTAATTTTGCTCTTCTTTTATATAATGATTGTAGAAGATCACCAATTAACGATAAAATTGGTATTATTGTCCCTAATACTATCCAATAATTATTAAATAGATTAAAACAATACTCTATTAGATAAACAATAATCAATGATGCAAAAAATCCTCCAAAAAATCCCTCCCAAGTTTTATTTGGGGAAATCTCCTCTAGGATTTTGTTTTTACCAAATTTAGAACCTATTAAATAAGCAAAAATATTATTTATCCATATTGAAGAAAAAAATACGAATAAATATAAAGGGTTAAAAATGGTTCCGTGTTCATGAATTTGAATCATAAAAAAGAAAGATGTAGTTAAGTATAATGATGAAATGGTAAAATTCAATTTTGAATATTTAAAATTCCTCTTGAAAAAAAGTAAAATCGTACAATAAATGCTGCAAATTAATGAAACAATGCAGGCAGTTATTGTTAGAGAATCATAAATAACTAAGTTTTCAGGAATCCAAATTAAAAATAAAACCAACAATAAAAAAAAATAATTTTTGAAATTTAGTAGATTAAAAAACTCTTTAAGCGCTATAATTGAAAAAAGAGAGATTACTACTTTAAAAGAAAATTTAGAAAAGAAAACGGAAGCTGAAATTAATAATGCATATAATAGCCCAGACAAAAAACGAGTCCAAAAATTTTTCATTTATTGAAATCCCTTAAGAGTAAATATAACTCTTTTGATATTCTTTTATAGGAGACAAAATTTAATTTCTTCTCAGAACTTGTAGGATAAATATTTGTAATATTCAAAGGTATGGATTTACCATATTTATTTCTAATCGAACTCATCGCCTCACTAACATCATTCCTAAAGTCAGAAGTCTTTGCAATTACAATCAAAATTTCAGGTAGCTGGTTTAGTTTTTTATTCAAAATTTGTCGATTAGATACCATTATACAACCTTGGTTGGATATTAAAAATTCACAATTCATTACTATACCTATTGAATTGAAATTTTCATTTTTAATTTCGAAATGTTCAGAAATTGACTTCTCATTTGAAAAAAGATCTGAAGATGTTATCTGGTTTTCAAATAGTATATTTTGAAAACCCAGATTTAATTCTTCCTCATTTTCACAATAAAGAAATTTCCCCCCATTTGAGGTAAATTTTTTTACAAATGATAATTCAAGAGTTTCCTTTTTCTTGGGTAGGTACTTACTTTTTTTAGGTTTATTTTTCCAAAAAAAATTACCCCAAAAATTCATTTTAAATTCATTTTTTTTTGGGTGTAACCACAGGTTCTTCTTCTTTTGCAAAGGGTCTAGTTCCTAAAATTTTAACAAGGTCATCTTTGAATATCACCTCTTTTTCTAACAATCTAGCTGCTAAAGTATTTAGTTTATCCTTATGGGATTTAATAATTTTACACGCTCTGAGGAATTGTTTTTCAACAATTTTTGATATTTCTTTATCTATAGTTTGAGCTGTTTCTTCTGAATAGGGTTTTGAAAAACTATAATCACTTTGTCCACTGGAATCGTAATAAGTTATGTTTCCAATTTCATCATTCAAGCCATAAACCGTTACCATTGCCTTAGCTTGTTGTGTAACTTTTTCAAGATCACTTAAAGCTCCAGTAGAAATTTTATTGAAAATTATTTTTTCTGCTGCCCTACCACCTAAAGTTGCACACATTTCGTCTAGCATTTGTTCAGTTCTAACTATCATTCTTTCCTCTGGCAAATACCAAGCAGCACCCAATGATCTCCCTCTTGGTACAATAGTTACTTTAACTAACGGTGCAGCAAACTCCAATAACCAACTTACTAATGCATGGCCGGCCTCGTGGAATGCTATTGTTTTTTTCTCTTCTTGCGAAATAATTTTATTCTTTTTTTCAAGTCCACCTACAATTCTGTCAACAGCATCCAAAAAATCCTGTTTCCCAACATTTTTTCTGTTCTTTCGAGCAGCAATAAGAGCAGCTTCATTACACACATTTGCAATATCTGCTCCCGAAAAACCGGGTGTTTGTTTAGCTAGAAAATCAATATCTAAAGTTTTATTTTTTCTGAGTGGCATAAGGTGTACCTTAAAAATTTCTTTTCTCTCTCTTAAATCTGGTAAATCGACATAAATTTGTCTATCGAATCTCCCAGCTCTCATTAATGCTTTATCTAAAACATCAGCTCTGTTGGTCGCTGCTAAAACTATTACGTTGGTATTTGTCCCGAAACCGTCCATTTCAGTTAAAAGCTGATTAAGAGTATTTTCTCTTTCATCATTTGAACCCGTAAAGTTATTTTTCCCTCTTGCCCTTCCAATTGCATCAATTTCATCGATGAATATTATTGATGGGGACTTATCTTTTGCCTGTTTAAACAAATCTCTAACTCTTGAAGCACCAACACCAACGAACATCTCAACAAAATCTGAACCTGAAAGGGAGAAAAACGGGACCTTTGCTTCTCCAGCTACAGCTTTAGCTAAAAGAGTTTTTCCAGTACCTGGTTGCCCAACTAAAAGAGCCCCTTTAGGAATTTTACCTCCCAGTACCGTATATTTTTTTGGATTTTTAAGAAAGTCAACTATTTCTTGTACCTCTTCTTTAGCACCTTCGAGACCAGCAACATCTTTAAACGTAGTCTTGATGTCTTTCTTTTCGTCGAATAATTTGGCTTTTGATTTTCCTATATTGAAAATTTGTCCTCCAGCTCCTCCTCCGGCATTGCCAGACATTCTTCTCATAATAAAAATCCAAACTGCAATTATCACTATTATTGGAAGGAAGCTTAAAATTATATCAAAAAATTTATTTTCTACGGTTACAAACTCATATTGGAAATCTAAATTCCTTGATCTTGCATTTTCAAGCTTCTCTTGGAAAAGTTTTAAATCACCAAATTCAAAAGAGTAATGAGGACCAACCTTATTAATTTGTCCCAAAAAATTCTTTTTAGACGCAACCTTGTGTTCGTTTCTTTCTAAAGCCTCTTTTTTAAGAAAAATTTTTGCGATTTTTTCGTTCTGAATTAGAACTTTTTCTATATCACCATTTAAAAGAAATTTTTCAAAATCAGAAGTATTCGTTTTATTCGAGGTTTGAATACTACCTTCCCCAAAAAAACTAATGCTTAAAAGAATAAATATAATTATACCATATATCCAATATGGATTCATTTTTGGTTTTTTATCAATTTTTTTTGACATATTAATTATTTTTTAGAGTATTCATATTGGTTCTACAGTCACCCCATAATTCTTCAATTCTGTAGAAATCTCTAACATGATTTTGAAAAATATGGACTACAACATTAATATAATCTAAAAGAATCCACTCTGCATTTTGTTCACCTTCTGTGTGGGACGGTTTTTCTTTCAAAAACTTACTTACTTTTTTTTTAACGGATTCTAATATTGCTGAGACATGCGTATTTGAACTCCCTGAGCAAATAATATAAAAATCACAAATTCTATTTTCAACTTTTCTTAAATCAATCATTTCAATATTCTGACCTTTAACATCCGAAATTCCAATCACAATATTTTCTATCAAGTTTTTAGTACCTATAAAAGAATGTGCCATCAATTGTACAAAAATACTATATTAGTTAATATATAACACAAATTTGTGATTCCATTCAAAATTATCAAAATTAATGCCATTGACTCTTCAAATAATGAAATAAAAAGATTATATCATAATAAATTAGAAACAAATGGATTAGTAGTGTGGGCTAAAAATCAAACTGATGGTAGGGGGCAGGGCGGTAAAAAATGGCTTTCTCAAGCAAATAAAAACCTTACATTCTCAATTTTTTTAAGTTTTAGTAGCCTTTCTTTTTCGTCACATTTTTCATTAAATTTAATTACTTCACTATCCGTAAAAGAAGTTTTACTTTGTCATGGAATTAATGAACTATCAATAAAATGGCCAAACGACATTTTGTCAGCCAATAAAAAAATATCTGGCATATTAATAGAGAATTTATATAAGGGAGAAAAATTAATTGGTTCAATTATTGGTATTGGAATTAATGTTAATCAGGTAGACTTTCCAAAAGATCTTGGTGCTATTTCAATGAAAATTATTTCTAAGAGTACATACAGTTTAAAAAAAATACTAAATAGTTTTCTAAAAATTTTCAGTAAAAATTTATTTCTATATAGGAATTTTAATCTTCTAAAAAAAGACTTCAATAAAAGCTTATTTAAAAAAAATCAATTTATTAAATATGAAATAAATGGTGAAACTAAAAAAGGAAGAATTATGGGCCTTATTGATCAAGAAAGATTTCAAATTTTAAACTTAAACGGGATAAAAGAGACTCCAAAAGTTACAGACGTTAAAATTATTTACTAAACTAACCAATTGATTGGATCTTTTTTCCAGTTATTTACTTTATCAAGATCGCTTTTTGAAAAGTCCATATTTTTGTTTAAACATTCAACAAGTTTTGAAAAATCACTAAGTGAATAAAATTTTTTGTTCGCTTTTTCAAAATTAATTTTAGCAATCTTTAAGTCATAGGAGAAAATTGAAAAAACATCCAATACATCGATACCCTTTTTTTCGAGAGCTTTTACGGCATTTAAAGAACTTTTTCCAGTACTTATAAGATCTTCAACAACAATGACTGGTAATTTTTCCAAGACTTTACCCTCAATTTGTTTGCCAGCACCGTGTGCCTTTGGTTCTGGACGGACATATATAAAAGGTTTTTTTAACTTTTCTGCAATAAGCATCCCTATTGCGATTGATCCTGTTGCGACACCAGCTACATAGAAATCCTTTTGAAATTTGGATTTTATGAATTTTGAAATTTCATTTGATATAAATTTCCTAATTTCTGGATATGAGAGAATCAACCTGTTATCACAATAGATAGGAGATTTTATCCCGCTTGACCAAGTAAAGGGATTTTCAATATTTAATTTTATTGCATTAACTTGTAAGAGTAATTCAGCGGTTTGGATTGCCAATTTATCATTGATAAGCATACACAAATGTATAAAGTATTTTTTAATCAAAAACCTATAGTTTTAACAACTAGCTTAATACTACCAAGTAAAGATTCTCCCTTTTTTTATGTAAAATTCACACATAAAAAATTTATTGTACGAGTACTAAAATCAAAAAAAATAAAAATGCTTTATTTATACCATTCAAAAGAGGAAAAATTATGGTATTATTTCCTTGACATGTTTAAACTAATTGAAGCTTCTGGAGGGTTGGTGAAAAATATTAAAACAAATCATTTCTTATTTATATTTAGAAATAAAAAATGGGATTTGCCTAAAGGAAGGATAAATAAAAATGAAGAGGTAAAAACTGCAGCAATTAGAGAAGTAGAGGAGGAAACAGGCGTTCAAAATTTGTCAATCATAAAACCATTAAATACTACCTATCACATATTCAAAAAGAATAGAAAGTATCGATTAAAGAAAACCTTTTGGTATTTAATGCACACCGATTACTCTAATAAACTTACCCCCGAAAAGAAAGAGGGTATTGATAAGGCAGTTTGGATTGAAAAAAATGCAATTGTAACTTTAAAAAGCACAATGTATCAAAATATAAATCTAGTAATTTCAGACCATTTAGATTCGAACAAATAAAACTATTTATTTAAGTCAAAGGGTAATAAATGATCATATGTCCCACCATATTTGATAATATCCCTTACTAAACTGCTGCTTATATGTGAAAAATTTTGACCAGATATAAAATATACAGATTTCACAATTGAAAATGAATCTTGCATATGTTTGATGTCTTTTTCAAATATAAAATCACTAGTATTTCTTAAACCTCGAATTAAAAATTTTACATCTATTGATTCACAAAATTTTGTGGTTAAATTAGAATACGATACAATCTCAATTTTAAAATTATTTTTAGTTGATTTTTTGATAAAATTTATCCTGTCATTTAAACTAAACATGCATGACTTATTTGAGTTTTCTCCAACGGCAATAATTATATGATCAAATATATTTAATGCTTGATCAAGGATATCTTTATGTCCAATTGTAAAAGGATCAAAAGATCCAGGAAATACTGCTTTTTTCATTTTAATCCCTCATTTATCATGGCTAAAATAATTTTTTTTAAGCTTTTGTTTGCTGCATCAAATTGTTGTGGGATAATGCTTTGTTTTGTCATTCCTGGAATTGTATTTATCTCCAAAAAGTAAGGAGTATTATTTTTAAAAATGAATTCACTCCTTGTAATCCCTCTAAGACTTAACTTAGTATATAAATTCAAAGCATCTTTTTTAACTTTTTTTTCAAGTTCTATTGGCAGTATTGCAGGCGTAATTTCATCAGATTCACCCTCATATTTTGCTTTGTAATCAAAAAATTCATTTTCACTAAAAACTTCTGTTATAGGGAGTACTTCAATTTTCCCATTTAATTTAAACACCCCCACATTAACCTCTCTTCCATTTAAAAATGATTCTATGAGAACTTCATTGCCTTCTTTTAAAGCTTTTTCAACAGCTGGTTTTAGTTCTTTCCGAAAATAAACCTTACTGATTCCAAAACTACTACCGGATTGATTTGGTTTTACAAAACATGGAAATCCAATTTCATCTTCAATTGCTTTCTCATTGATGTCTTGTTCTTTTCTTATTAGTTTACTTCTTGCAGTTTTTATTCCATTTTTTTTTGCTAATTCTAAACACTTTTTTTTGTTAAAGGTTAGTTTTGCAATAGATGAATCACAAGTTGAGTGAGAGATACCTAAATCCTCAAACTTTTTTGTAATCTCTCCGTTCTCTCCTGGACTTCCATGGACTAAATTAATAACATAATCGAATGAAAAATTAATATCATTTTTTGAAAATTGAAAGTTTTTTTTGTTTAAAGAAAATTTGTTGCCTGATTTATCAACAACTAAATAATTACTTTTATTTATTTCAATCTTATAACACTCAAAATTTGAATCTCTAATCAGATTGAATATAAAATTTCCACTTTTAAGAGAAATTTCTCTTTCAGAAGTGTATCCACCACAAGCTACTCCTATTATCTTCATCTATAAATAATGTTAAAGGTAATAATTGAATTGATGAATTTGTTCACTTTAGTTAAAATTATCATAGTTTTGATAAATGAAAATATTAAAGTTCTTTTTAAGTAAATCCTTCTTAAAAAATATTTTTTACATATCATTAATAACAGTAATGTCTGTTTTTTTTTCTTTTTTCATACTCAAATTAATCACACAGCATAATTACTATGTAGAGGTACCTAATTTAGTTGGTTTTGAAATTTCAAAAGCAAATCGATTTATTCAATTGTCTGAGGCTAGTTCACTTAAAATTAAAGTGTTAGACTCTGCCAAATTTAATCCTGATTATCCTCCATTGACAATTATGGAACAATTCCCGAAAGCTAACAAGGAGGTTAAAAAGGGAAGAAAAATTTATGTAACCCTTAATCCTGTGGGCTTTAAAAAAATCAAAATTCCAAATGTTATTCAAATCACATTTAGAAATGCTGAAACTTTATTAAATGCTGTTGGATTTGAAGTTGGGGAATTAATTTACAGAGATAATATTGGTAAAGACATGGTTCTTGAAATGCGTCACGAAGGGAAAAAAATTCAACCAGGTTTTGCACTCCAGCAAAGAAAGAAAATTGACTTGGTTTTAGGTAATGGGAAAAAATAGAATTATCGAAGAAGAGAATCTTTATGAACACTTCACTTTTGAGGCGGATGCTGGGCAGAATCCTCTAAGGGTAGATAAGTTTCTTATAAACAGGATTGAAAACTTGTCAAGAAATAAAATTCAAATGGCAGCAAAATCTGGTTTTATTTTCGTTAATGAAACTTCTGTAAAACCCAACTTTAAAATTAAACCAAAAGATGTAGTTAAAGTAACATTACCTCACCCCCCTTTCGAAAATCTATTAAAATCTGAAAAAATACCTTTAAACGTAGTGTTTGAAGATGATCATCTCATAGTTATAAATAAAGAAGCAGGATTGGTTGTTCATCCAGGACATGGAAATTACTCAGGAACATTAGTAAATGCATTATTATATCACTTTAAAAACTTACCTCTAAATTCAAACAAAAGGCCTGGCCTAGTTCATCGCCTTGACAAGGAAACAAGTGGTTTAATCTTAGTTGCTAAAAGTAATCTAGCAATGAAAAGTCTAGCGGATCAATTTTATAATAAAACTATTAATAGAACTTATCAAGCTTTGGTTTGGGGGAATGTACAAAAAGATAATGGAACCATAAACGCAAATATAGCAAGAGACTTAAAAAATAGATTAAGAATGTTTGTTTATGCTGACAATGAAATAGGTAAAAAAGCAATCACTCATTACAAAGTTATCGAAAGATTTGGATATGTGACATTGATAGAGTGTAATTTGGAAACTGGAAGAACTCACCAAATCCGTGTTCACATGAAACATATTGGGCACACAATATTTAATGATGAGCGGTACGGCGGAAATACTATTTTAAAAGGAACAAAGTTCTCTAAATACAAACAATTTATTGACAACTGTTTTAAAATTCTGCCTAGGCAGGCACTACACGCTAAAACTATTGGTTTTAAACACCCGTTGAATCAAAAAAAAATGGTATTTACCTCTGATTTACCAAAAGATATTTCACAAGTTTTAAAAAAATGGAGGACATACTCTAAGCATAAAGATTTTCTTTAAAGAATCAAATTTTGAAGCCTGATTTTTAAAAAAAAGCTATTAAATTTGAAATTAAAATTAAATGATGAAAATTCTAATTTCACCTGCAAAATCTTTAAACCTAAGATCTGAAATACCTTTTGATGGATTCACAAATCCAATTTTTTCAAAACAAACTAGTGAAATTATTTCTAAACTTAAAGAGATGTCAGTAAGTTCTTTAGGAAGTTTACTTGGTGTTTCAGAAAAATTAGCTCAGCTAAATTGGAATAGAAACCAAAATTTCAAACTTTTACATAATCTAAAATCTGACTCTAGTTTTAGACCATGTATTTACACATTTGATGGTGATGTATATTCCGGTTTTGATGCGTATTCTATTTCAGCTTCAAATATAAAAACCATGCAAAATAATTTAAGAATACTTTCTGGATTATATGGGATTTTAAAGCCTCTTGATTTGATTCAACCTTATCGACTCGAAATGGGAACAAAAATGAAATTAGGAAAGAAAAATAGCCTTAATGAATTTTGGATTGATCTAGTCACCGATCACCTAAATTCCGAATTATCGGGGGATGATGTTTTGCTAAATCTTGCTAGTAAAGAATATTTTAATGCTGTGGATTCAAATAAAATAGAAGCTCAAATAATAAGTCCAATATTTAAGGATTATAGAAATGGAAAACTAAAAATAATTTCTTTTTATGCTAAGAAAGCTAGGGGACTTATGGCTAGATATATAATCGATAATAATTCGAAAAATTTAGAACATATTCTTGGATTTAATTCAGCTGGATATACTTTCAGTGAAAATGAAACTAAGAATTATAGTGAGCCGGTTTTCATAAGGTAATCATCTAAATTTTTTGATAAATTTCCCTATACACTCTATACCATTTTGTTCAATAAAATTTATAAAGGCTGATCCTACAATTGCACCTTTGCTCTTTTCTATGACTTTTTGATAGGTTTCACGATTACTTATACCAAATCCAACAATCGATGGATTATTTAAATTCATATTTGAAATTTTATCAAAATATTTAAAACTGTTATCTTCTAAATTCTTCTTTGATCCTGTTATTGACGAACTGCTGACCATATAAATGAACCCTTTTGAATTTTTATCTATTAGTTTAATTCTTTCTTCAGATGTTTGAGGGGTAATTAAAAAAATATTTAATAGATTATTTTTGTTAAAGAGACTCTTGTACTCTTCAATATATATCTCAACAGGTAGGTCAGGGATAATTAATCCATCTATACCGATTTCTTTAGATTTGACACAGAATTTTTCAATACCAAATTGAATAATAGGATTTAAATAACCCATAAGTATGACTGGAATTTTCACTTTTTTCCTTAAATCTTTTAATTGTGAAAAAAGTGTACGGATTGTCATACCATTTTCTATTGCTTTTTTTGAGCTTTTTTGAATAGTTTCACCGTCAGCTAAGGGGTCTGAGAATGGAATTCCTACTTCAATTAAATCTACATTATGTTTTTCTAGTCTAGATATAATTTTCTTTGTGTCATCCAATTTGGGAAAGCCAGCAGTAAAATAAACAGAAAGTATTTTTTTATCCTCTTTTAGTTTTTTCTGTATTCGATTCATTAAAGTTTAAAATATTTAATATAAGTTTCTAAATCCTTGTCACCTCTTCCAGAACAATTAAAAACAAGTATGTCATCCTTTTTGAAAGCCATTGTATCCAATATAGAAAAGGCATGGGCTGTTTCAATTGCAGGTATAATTCCTTCTATCTGAGATAAAGCTAGACCCCAATCCATCGCCTCACTGTCATTAACTGAAACAAATTTTGCTCTTTCTGTCTCATACAAATGAGAATGAAGAGGACCTATCCCAGGATAATCTAAACCTGCTGAAATTGAATAAGGTTCAATTATTTGTCCGTCGTCGTTTTGCATAAGTAATGTTTTACTACCATGCATAATTCCAATTTTACCCAATTTAATTGTTGCTGCACTTTCACCAGAATTAATTCCTTTGCCAGCTGCTTCAACTGCTATTATTTTCACTTTTTCATTATTCAAATAATGATAATATAAACCTGCCGCATTACTTCCACCACCAACACATGCAATAAGATAGTCTGGATAATCTCTACCTTCCTTTTCTAAAAGTTGTGTTTTGACTTCCTTGCTAATTACAGCTTGTAAACGAGTAACCATATCAGGATAAGGATGTGGACCTACTACTGAACCAATAATATAATGAGTATCTACAGGATTATTAATCCAATCTCTCATTGCTTCATTAGTTGCATCTTTTAGAGTTTTGCTTCCAGACTTCGCATCCCTCACCTGTGCACCAAGCATTTTCATACGTGCTACATTTGGTGCTTGACGTTTAATATCAACCTCACCCATGTATATTACACAATCAATTCCCATTAATGCACACACTGTTGCTGTGGCAACTCCATGTTGTCCAGCTCCTGTTTCAGCAATAATCCTCTTTTTATTTAAGTTTTTAGCTAATAAAATTTGTCCAATAGTATTATTTATTTTGTGAGCTCCAGTATGACAGAGGTCCTCTCTTTTTAAGTAAATTTTTGTATTATATTTTTTAGAAAGCCTTTCAGCAAAGTATAGAGGAGTAGGTCTCCCTACGTATTCGGATAATAATTTTTCAAAATCTTTTCTAAAGTTTTCTGAATTAATTATTTTAAGATAATTCCTTTTTAATTCATCTATGTTTGGATATAACATTTCAGGAATGTATGCCCCTCCAAAATTGCCATAAAAACCTTTTTCGTCAACTTTATATTTCATTTTCTAAACTATTTTTAAAAGATTTAATCAATTCTATATTTTTTTCCCCTGGATTTAATTCAAACCTGCTGTTAATATCAACGCAGAATAAGGGTAGGGAAAGATTTTTTATTTTTTTTATGGCACTTATACTTTCAATACCAATTCCACCACTAAGAAAAAACTTTTTTTCGTATTTATAGTTTCTTAAAATTTCCCAGTCAAACGAAATACCGTTTCCCCCGGGAGATTTTCCTTTTGTGTCAAATAAAAAATAGTCACTACATAATTCATACTCTTCTAGAATTTTGAAATTAAAATTTCCATCTATGCTGAAAGCTTTAATAATTTCAACTCCTAAATTCTTTATTTTTTCACAAAATTCAGGAGATTCAAGCCCATGAAGCTGAATAGCTTCCAATTTATGGACACGCACTTTATCCTTAATTTTATCAAAATCAGCATTTACAAAAACTCCTGTTTTTTTTATTTTGGTTTGTGAGAGGTTAGGAGTGGAATCTATAACAAGTCTTTTTGATTTTTCCCAAAAAATAAAACCCATATAATCAGGTTCTAATTTAGAAAGACCTAAAATATTTGATTTAAATTTTAATCCACAAATTTTAATTTTCATAAGTTAAATTTTCTAATGTTTTTTTTAACTCTTTACCTGGGTCACTCGATATCATAAATTTTTCTCCAATCAAAAATCCTTGATAACCAATTTTCTTTAATTTTTTAATAGAATTATCGTTATTTAATCCACTTTCTGAAATTTTTAAAAATTCATTGGGTATTTGATTGAAAAGTTTTTCACTTATTTTTAAATCAGTTTTAAAAGATTTAAGGTTTCGATTATTTACCCCGATAATATCGACGTTTTCAACTAACCCTTTTTTTAGTTCATCATTATTATGAACTTCTAAAAGAACCTCTAATTTTAAATCTTTTGCTTTTTTTGATAAATTGACTATTTCATCTTTTGTAAGTATTGAAGATATAAGCAATATAATGTCAGCTCCAAAGGCTTTAGACTCATAAATTTGATATTCATCTATTATGAAATCCTTTCTTAATATCGGCAAAGAAGATATAGATCTAGCTAAGACCAAATCTTCCAAACTCCCACCAAAATACTTTAAATTAGTTAGTACTGATAATCCGCTAGCACCAAAAATTTGATAGTTCCTACAAACTTCATTAACTGATAAGTTATTGTTAATTTCATTTTTTGAAGGAGAACGTCTTTTGAATTCGGCTATAATTCCAAAACTATCCTTTTTAATTGAATTAGTCATTGAAATTGTATTTCTTTTAAAAAGAGACATTTTTTCATACTCCGATATAGGAATAATACTTTTTTTAAGTTTCAGTTCTTTCTTTATGTCAGTTACAATGTTTTTTAAAATAGACATGTTTAAATTTTAGCTAGTTTTTCAAAAGACTTGAGAGCTTTTTTATTATGTAATGAATCCTCAGCTATTTTTATAGATTCATCAATATTTAATTTTTTAGATGTGGATATTGCCATCGCTGCGTTAGCACAAACAACACTATTTTGCTCCTCTGAGCCGTTTCCTTCTAATATGGATTTAAAAATAAAAGCGGATTCTTTCACACTATTTCCTCCGTTGATTGAATCTTTTGCTACACTTTTATATCCAAAATGATGAGGTTCGAAAATAAATTCTCCAGAATTTCGAATCAATTTTGTTGGACCAGTTAGAGATATTTCATCGTACCCATCTAACGAATAAGTAATTGTATAGTTTTTATTTGTTTTTTGGAAAAGATAGCCATATAGTCTTGCAGTTTCTAGATTATAAACACCAGTAAGTTGATTCTTAGGATTAACTGGATTTACAAGGGGCCCTAAAATATTAAAAAAAGTTTTAATCCCTAAGTTTTTTCTAACCGAAGCTACATTTTTCATAGCTGGGTGAAATAATGGAGCGTGTAGAAAACATATTCCAGCTTTATCGATACAACTTTTTAAAAAACTTTCATTATTCGAAAAATTGATTCCCAAAAATTCCAAAACATTACTTGAACCGCAATTGGATGAAACCCCATAGTTTCCGTGCTTTGCAACTTTAATTCCAGAACCAGCAGTAACAAAAGAGGACAAAGTTGAAATATTGAAAGTGTTTTTTTCATCTCCCCCTGTACCGCACAAATCAATTGTATCGTAATCTGACAAATCTATCTTAACACATAAATTAAGTAAAGCATTTCTGAAACCATTTAATTCATCAATAGAAATACTTCTCATCATGAAAATGGTTAAAAAAGAAGATATTAGAATATCATCATGTTTTCCTTCGGTTATTTCAATAAGAGATTTTTCCGCCTCTGATGCAGTCAAGTATTCTTTAGCGATTAATTTTTCTAAAATATTTTTCATACTAATCATTTATCCAATTTTGAAGAATTTTTTTTCCGTATTTCGTCAATATTGATTCGGGATGAAATTGAACTCCATATACTTTATAATTTTTGTGTCTTAAGGACATTAGGTGACCTTTCTTGTCGAATGATGTCGCTTCAAGACAAATTGGTAAGGGATGCTTAACAACCCATGAATGATATCTTCCTACCATTATGTTTTTTGGAATATCTAGAAATAATTTTTCGTGATTAATAATTTTAATGCTTGTTTCAACTCCATGATACACATTTTTTAAATTCTTAATTTCACCACTAAATACTTCTCCTATTGCTTGCATCCCAAGACACACTCCCAAAATACTTTTAGTTTTATGATATTTTTTTATGACCTCATTTAATAATCCTGATTCTCTTGGGATTCCTGGACCGGGTGACAAAAGGATGTATTCATAATTATCTATTTCATCTATATCAAAGTCATCATTTCTTTTAACATCAAGAGTACAATTTAAGTCCCTAAGTATATGGACTAGGTTATAAGTGAAAGAATCGTAATTATCAACCACAAATATTTTTTTCATGTTATTTTCTCAGCCATTTCCAGAGCCTTTTCTAAAGCTCCTAATTTATTATATACTTCTTCTAACTCTTTTTTCGGTTCCGACTTCGCTACAATACCAGCACCTGCTTGATAATGAATAACTTGATTTTTACTTAAAAAAGACCTAATAATAATACAATGATTAAAATTTCCCTCAAAATCAAAAAATCCTAAAGCACCTCCGTAAAAATTTCTTGAAATATTTTCATATTTATCAATAAGTTTTAAAGCCATATGTTTCGGCGCACCTGACAAAGTACCTGCCGGAAAAGTATCTGCAACCACCTGAAAATTATTGATTAAAGGATTTAGTTTTCCTGTCACCTTTGATACAAGATGAATGACATGCGAAAAAAACTGTATTTGTCTGTTTTTTTCAACTTTAACTTCGCTTCCATTTCTACTTAAATCATTTCTAGCCAGGTCCACAAGCATTACGTGTTCACTATTTTCCTTAGGGTCTTTTTCCAACTTTTTTGCTAATTCCCTGTCTTTGGTGTCATTTCCTGTTCTCTTGAATGTTCCTGCTATAGGGTGTATTTCTGCTCTTCCATTTTCAATTATTATTTGTGCCTCTGGAGAACTACCAAAAATTTTAAAGCTCCCGTAATCAAAGAAAAAAAGGTATGGAGATGGATTAATAGACCGTAATGCTCTATAAACATTAAATTCGTCCCCATAAAAACCTTGAGAAAATCGTCTTGAAAGAACTATCTGGAAAACATCTCCTCGAAAACAATGATTTTTCCCTTTTTTTACTAGATCAGTAAACTCATTATCCGTGAAATTTGAAACTTTTTCACCTTTTTTAATAAAAGAATATTTTGCAGGTATATCGTTCATTAAAAGTTTATCAATAATACTAATATCATTTTTTTCATTTATTGAGTGGCAGAAAATGTGTGCCTCATGGTTAAATAAACTAATACAAACAATATATTTATAAACACCATAATATAAATCTGGTATTTCTAAATTGTCTTTGTTTTTGTCTAAATCTAAATCTTCAAAATGTGATACAGCTTCGTGTGAAATATATCCAAAAAGACCATTGGTTATAAAGTTGTATTTTTTGTGTTTATAATCAAATTTTTCAGAAAAGTTTTTAATAATATTAGGAAGGCTTTCATTTTTTTTAATTTTTGTTGTAATCTTTTTTTGGCCTGGATAAGTATAAGTAATTTCTCCACCTTTAACACTGATGGATGCAATAGCATCACAACATATGTAGGAAAAATTTTTATTATTTACATCATAATCGCTGCTTTCAAGAAGTAAGCTATTTGCAAACTTATCCCTGAGCTTCAAATAAATGCTAACGGGAGTCAATTTATCTGAAAGTATTTTTTTATGATATGTTTTAAATTTTATTTTTTCCAAATCGTATTAAAATAAAAAAGCTTGTCGTGATGACAAGCCAAATATTAGTAACAGGAGTTGTTTACACGAGTTCATGAATCCATAAAAGTCCACCAATTATTAATATCAAAAATTTTCATATCGCAAATATATATTAAAATTTCAATAAATTACCTTTCTAATTAAAAGTTAATTGAGCTTTTATTTCAATATCATCATATATTAACTTATCTCCTAGATTTTGGAAAAAATTCCCTGATCTATAGGTGACGTTATGTTTTGTTCTATCAAAGGTCAGTTTGGCTTCTGCTTCGTTATTTTTAAATGATATTTTGAAACTCACTGGTTGTGTAATTCCTTTTATGGTTATGTCACCATCTGCGAGATAATTTCCATTATTTGAGCGCTTTGAGGATTTAATTGTTAAGGAGGCCTCAGGATAAATGTCAACTCCAAAAAAATCCTCCGACTTTAAATGTGACTCGAGATAATTTTTGGATGATCCTGAAAGATCTTGACAATTTATTGAATTCATGTCAACAATGAACATCCCGCTTATAATCTTATCATCTTTCATATTTATTTTTCCCTCCTTAAACTTTAATGAACCGTAGTGAGTCTTTGTTGTTATTTCTTTACCAGTCCATTTAATTGAACTATTTGTGTTGTCAAGTATGAACTCCTGAGCGAAAGCATTGCTAGAAAGAAAAATTATTATTAATAATATGGAGGTTGATTTTTTTAATTTCATTATTTAATTTTTTGTAAAAATAAAAAACTTCACAAAAGTATAAGAATAATTTTCACACATATGTTACTTTTGATTTATGAAAAATCTCGAATGCGAAGATTGGCTAAAAAATATTGATTCAGAACAAAAGCCAGTAATTCTGGATGTAAGGACTTGTGAGGAATTTGAGGAAAAGTCTATCCCTGGTGCTGTATTAGCCAATATACTTGAACCAAGTGAATTTATGGGCGTAGTTGAAAAAATAGAAAAAGATTTAAAAATTCTTGTTTACTGTCGCTCTGGTGTGAGAAGTGAACAGGCTTGTAATATCCTTGACCAAATGGGATTTAAGGAAACTTATAACTTAAAAGGAGGAATATTGGAATGGGAAAAAAAAGAAAATAAAAAATGACCAATCGTTTAAGGATTTTACTGGAAAAATATGGTTTTGCTGTATGTTCAAGATTAGCAGATTTCCTAGGGATGAAAGTAAAATCAGTCCGATTGTTTTTCATATATGCTTCTTTTGCAACTGTTTTCGGTGGTTTTGTTATTTATTTAGTATTAGCTTTTTGGCTAAAAATGAAAGATCTTTTATACGGAAAAAGGACTTCTGTTTTTGATTTATAAAAACCTATCGGGTTTAAAATTTGTATTTCGGGAATAATTTTTAATATTAGCGACTTCTTATTTAATTCAATTATTATGTTCAAATCCAAATTTTTAATTTTTTCGTCCTTTTTTTTGTTTTCAAAATCTCTATTTTCTCAGGAAAAAGGAATCGATGATATCATTAATGAAGCATTCCAACCGATATCTAGTTTTTGGGAAAGTTTGGTTTTTCATGAGTTTTTTGGAACAGGTATACCAACTATAATATTTTTACTTGTTGGTGGAGCAGGCTTCTTTACAATTTATTTTGGATTTATAAACATAAGAGGTTTTGGTATATCATTGAATACAGTAATGGGTAAATATGATAAGTTAGATACTGAAAGGTCTAATAATGGCGAGGTGAGCCACTTCCAGGCTTTAGCAACGGCTATGTCAGGTACAGTTGGTAACGGAAATATTGCTGGTGTTGCAATAGCTATTGCAATTGGGGGTCCTGGAGCAACATTTTGGATGATACTCTGTGGTATTCTAGGAATGTCGTCAAAATTTGTAGAGTGTACATTAGGTGTTAAGTACCGAGAAATAGGTTCTGATGGAACAGTTTACGGTGGTCCAATGTATTATCTTAAGAAAGGATTAACGGAGATTGGTTTTGAAAAGCTTGGAAAAATTCTAGGAATTACATTTGCAATCTTATGTATTGGTGCTTCTTTCGGAGGTGGTAATGCAGCTCAATCTAACCAAGCAGCTATGCAGTTAGTGAACTATTTTGGAATGTCAGGAGGAAGTGCGAGAACAATTATTGGTATAATTATGATGATTGTTGTTGGAATCATTATAATTGGCGGTATAAAAAGAATTGCATCAGTAACCGAAAAAATTGTCCCATTTATGGCAGGGATTTATGTTTTAGCTTGCTTATATATAATTATTTCCAATTTTACTTTCATTGATGATGCCTTTGGATTAATTTTTTCTCAGGCTTTTTCACCAACTGCCGGGGTTGGAGGTTTTATCGGGGTTCTCATACAAGGTTTTAGAAGAGGTGCTTTTTCCAATGAAGCTGGATCCGGCGCTGCATCTATCGCTCATTCAGCCGTAATTACTAGTTATCCGGCCTCCGAAGGACTTGTAGCTCTATTAGAGCCATTTATTGATACTGTAGTTATCTGTACAATGACTGCACTTGTAATTATTATTTTTAACGGAGACAACACAATATTTACTTATGGTAACACTGTAGGAGATGGAACAGCAGTTATGATACAAGGGCAACAATTAAGTGGATCAGGAATAACATCAGCTGCTTTTTCTGAGTATATTTCCTTCTCTGGTCCTTTCTTGACAGTAGCTGTAGTCCTTTTTGCACTTTCAACAATGATATCTTGGTCATATTATGGTTTACAATCATGGATGTATGTTTTTGGTAAAAGCAGAGTCGCAGATTTAACTTATAAAATCATTTTTCTTGT
>CACPQA010000008.1 GCA_902635965.1 uncultured Bacteroidota bacterium | reverse complement strand
AGGTCAATCTTACCTATAGGCTTAAATTTCCTTATTGAACTTCTAGCAGTAATTATTTCATTGGTTTTTTTCAAAACAGTGGTTTTGGCCAGTTCTATTTTTTCCTGCTGAATCCTCAAACTTTCCTTTTCTTTTCTTTTTTCCTCACCTATTTCTGCAGATTCATCCTTCTTAGATTTGTCAACTCTAAAACCTTCTAGTAATAATTTATATGTTTCTTGAGAAATTTTTGTGGTGGGTCTTGCTTCTATATCACAACCCACATTAGACAAATACTCAACGGCCCTATCCAAAGAAATGTTAAGTTCTCTTAAAACTTTATTTAATCGTAATGTAAGTCGTTTATCTTCCATTAATAATTTTAATGATAATTTATTGATTTAGTTAATCTTCAAATTCTTCTTTCAAAATTTTTATCACTTCATTTATAGTTTCTTCCTCAAGGTCAGTTCTTTTTATTAGTTCTGATTGATCTAGTTCTAATACACTCTTTGCTGTATCAAGTCCTACTTTTTTGAATTCTTCAATTACCCAGCTATCAATTTCATCAGAGAATTCAGTTAATTCTACATCTTCCTCCATTCCTTCTCTATATACATCAATTTCATAACCAGTTAATTGTCCTGCAAGGCGAATGTTGTTGCCCCCTCTACCAATCGCTTTGGAAACCTCTTCAGGATTCAAGAAAACCTGTACTCTTTTATTTTCCTCATCAATTTTCAGAGAATTAACCTTTGCTGGTGAAAGGGATCGAGTAATGTAAAGCTGTAAGTTATTGGTATAGTTTATTACATCAATATTTTCATTTCCTAACTCACGAACTATCCCATGAATTCTAGAGCCCTTCATTCCCACACATGCGCCAACAGGATCAATTCTGTCATCATAAGAATCTACTGATACTTTTGCTTTATCTCCGGGAATCCTTACTGCTTTTTTTATGTTAATCAACCCATCAAAAACTTCTGGGATTTCCTGTTCAAAAAGTTTTTCCAAAAATTTTGGTGATGTCCTTGTGAAAATTATTCTGGGCTTGTTTCCTCTTAGTTCAACACTTTCAATTACTCCTCGAACACTATCCCCTTTTCTATAAAAATCTGAGCCAATTTGTCTATCCTTTGGTAAAATTAACTCGTTACCGTCATCATCCAATAAAATTACTTCCCTATTCCTGATATGGTGGACTTCGGCAGTGTAAAGTTCACCTTCTAGTTCTTTAAATTGCTTAAATACGTTTGTAGAGTCATGTTCATGAATTTTAGAAACTAAATTTTGTCTAAGGGATAAGACTACCCTACGCCCTAAGTCAACTAGCTTTACTTCTTCGGACACATCTTCACCAACCTCAAAATCCGGTTCAATTCTTCTCGCTTCGGATAATTCAATTTCTTGATTTGAATCCTCTACCTTTCCATCATCCACAACTATTCTATTTCTCCAAATTTCCAGATCGCCCTTGTCTGGATTTATTATGATGTCAAAATTTTCATCTGAGCCATATTTTCGTTTTAATGTGTTTCTAAAAACCTCTTCAAGGATAACCATTAGAGTAACTCTATCAATGAGCTTTTCGTCTTTAAATTCTGAAAATGATTCTATTAAAGCTAAATTTTCCATAATTGTTAATTTAAAATTACCTGGACTTTTTTGTATTCACCATATTTAAAGTTTTTTGACATAGCAACAGTTACTTTTCCCTTACCTTTCTTTTTGAATTGTCTTTCTTTCCAATTTATTTCAAAACTAGAATTCGAAACTTTTGTCAGAAAACCACTATGTATTCGGTCATTTAAGTCTGTTATTTCAATTTTTCTAGATACATTTTTTTTGAATTGCCGAACTGATTTTAATGGAGAATCAACACCGCAAGAACCGATTTCAACAGAATAATTTATCTCATCCTGATTTAGTTTTTTCTTAATCTCAGAATTTATTGATGAGCAATCTTTTAAAGTCACCCCTTTATCTCCGTCAAGAAAAACTTTTACATCATTATTTTTTCCAAATAATAATTCAGTTAGGAAAAGTGATTTATAATTTTCTAAAATCTCAATCAAAATAACTTTAAATTTATCTTCAAATTTCATATAAAAAAAAAGAAGACATTAGTCTTCTATTGTATCCAAAAACTTTACAAAATTAACTTAATTTTTTAATTATAGCAAATATAATTTGAATACCAAAATTGTTTAGTGTGTCATTGATTAAAAATATGATTAATTTTGCTGCAAAATCATTAAAATGATCAAAACAGATATTATAATAATTGGAGCTGGGCCTGTAGGCCTGTTTGCGGTTTTTGAAGCGGGGCTAATGAAACTTAAGTGTCATGTCATTGACATAACTTCTAATCCGGGTGGTCAATTAACAGAGCTTTACCCCAAAAAACCAATATATGATATTCCTGGCTACCCAAAAATACTTGCAGGAAAACTCATAGAAAATTTATTAGAGCAGGCAAAACCCTTTAAACCAGGATTTACACTAGGAGAAAGAGCAGATTCGTTTAAAAAAGTTGGAGAATATTTTGAAATTACTACAAATTTGGGTACAAAATTAAAAGGAAAAGTGATTTTCATCGCTGGAGGACTAGGAAGTATGGAACCAAGGAAACCAAAAATTGAATTGATTGATAAGTTTGAAAGAAAGGGAATTGAATTTTATGTAAAAGACCCAGAAACTTATTTAGATAAGAAAATATCAATTTCTGGAGGAGGAGATTCCGCTCTAGATTGGGCGATTTATTTTTCAAAAAAAAGTAAACACCCAATTAATTTAATACATCGAAGTAAAAGTTTTAGAGCTAATAAGGATTCTGTTGAAAAGGTATTCGAATTAAATAAGAAGAGAAAGCTGAATTTATATCTTGATTCTGAAGTTGTTTCAATTAATGGTGAAAATGATTATCTAAACTCATTATTTGTCAAAGACAGATCTGGGAAAGGGTATAATCTGAAAACAGATTATTGGTTTCCACTTTTTGGTTTAGTTCCGAAGCTTGGTCCATTAGGGCATTGGGGTCTAGATATAGATAAAAATGCAATTAAAGTTGATAATACTAATAATTACAGCACTTCTAAAAAAGGTATTTATGCAATTGGTGACATAAATACATATGAAGGAAAACTGAAGCTGATTTTATGCGGATTTCATGAAGCCACTTTAGCAGTCCATGGAGCATATAAATATATTTATCCTGATAAAAAGAAAAATCTAAAGTATACTACCATCCAAGGAGTTACAGGTTTTTGATTTGTTAAATTTTAACTATTTTTTGTGAAAACATTATAAGAATTTTAACAAAAAAAAATAATGTTAAGATTATTTTTATGTCAATATTTTTTCATGTAATTGACGATAAATGTTGATAATTCCCCCAAATATTTATTTGGGGGTTTTTTTAATGATAAAAGTTGGCCCACTAGGGCTCGAACCTAGACTCTTCTGAACCAAAATCAGACGTGTTGCCAGTTACACCATGGGCCATAGAAAGAGCGTAAATTTATGACAATATTATTATTTGACAAAAACTTAATCTTCAATTATAAAGGGCATATCCATAGCTGAGGGTGAAGTACTATTTTTAGACAATTTGACCATCTTCTCAACTTCTTTCATGATTTTTTCATTATCTATAACAATACCGTCCTTAATTGTATGTAAAATCCCTCCCCGTCTAACCATCTCACCGTCCTTATTAATTTTTAGAGCTCCAAAGGAATAAAGGTTTCTTAAATTATATAGTGGACTTTCATTCACAATAACTAAATCGGCTATATATCCCTGTCTTACCAATCCTAATTTTGGTTCACGAAGCGTTATAGCACTGTTATAAGTTGCAGATTTCAAAACTTCAAGAGTATGCATACCTGTTTCTCGAAGCAGTTGTAGCTCGCGAATATTTGAGAAACCTGGCGTCGCAAAAATATAACTGTCATCGGTTCCATAAGAAACTCTTCCACCTTTTTTGTTAAATTCAAAAATCAAATCTCCCCATAAATCAAAAGCATAAGTCCAATAGTATTCATCATCATGAGTCCAATCGTAATGATAAGCACCATGGAAATTAGGATCAGGACCGTTTCTTTCAATCAATAATTGATGGGTGTACTTTTCATGCCAAGGTAAGCTTTGTGCACGAAGTATGTCTCTATTAGCTTCGTATACCACTCTAGTTGGAAGCATAGTTACACCATACTTCACTAGAGAGTCCGCTACTTCATTTAGTAACTTTTTTTTATTAGCTTCAGACCACACAGCACCAGCTTGCCTAAATCTTTCATTTTCGTCGTTGTAATTATAAGTTGGCTTAAAATTTTGCACATTCCTGTCTAAAGCTGATTCTGCATAAGCATAGTGATGCTCTATCATTGTAACACCCAATCTTGCAGCATCAACTGCTTTTGTAATTGCAGTGGTGCTTGGCGGAATATGGTAAGTAGTTATACCTCCTTGTTTTTTAACCTCTCGGCAAACTTCTCCTAACAATTTTTGGTTCCATCCCAAATTACCAACATTAACAACATGAGCACCTTTTTGAAACATTTTTTCGATTACATTTTTCACATTTTTATAATTATCCAAATAAATTTTGTCATATCCAGTCATAGCCCCATAAGACCAAATAGGATACAGTCTTGGTGCTAAAATTTTATTTTTTTTACTTTTTTCAGCCTCGTCGAGTCCGTTTTGGAGTCCCCTATCAGCAGCAGGTACCATTGAGGTAACTCCGTGAGCCAGTTTTAAATAATATATATATTCTAGTGGCATTGGGTCAGTTCTTAGGTGCATATGTAAGTCTATCATGCCCGGCATAACATATTTACCTCTTCCATCAATAATTTTATCCCCAGATTCCCTTTCAACCTGTCCTTTTGATTTAAGTGATATGGCATCCAATGCTACCATCTTGGCAATTAAATTTCCTTCAATTATAATATCGTAGGGCCCAACTGGGGGTCCTCCATGTCCAGGAATCACCATTACCTCCCGAATAACTAACTTTTTGAACGGCCCCTCCGCTAGGCCATTAAAATTATTTTGAGAAAAAGACTTGTTGAGTAATAATAGAAATATAATTAGAAAAAGATTTTTCATTTTTTCTTTTAAATTACAATTTTATGAGTTAAAAAAAATATTTGTAAAAACTTTCATCTAACAACCTAAAAACTGTTCAAGTTATATTTTATATTTTCGTGTTCATAAAATGAACAAATTGGAATTTTCCTTTTTAAATAGAATTATTGCTATTGTAGTATTTATAGTTGCTCTATCCACATTTTCATTAACTGTTGAACCAACAGCTAGTTTTTGGGATGCCGGGGAATACATCTCTACTTCAGCTAAACTTCAAGTTGGACATCCCCCAGGAGCTCCTCTTTACCAGATGATGGGAGCCTTTTTCTCACTATTCGCTAATGGAAATGAAAATATTGCATTAATGGTAAATTTCATGTCTGTTTTATCTAGTTCGTTTGCAATATTTTTCTTGTATCTATCTTTAGTGATTATAATAAAAAAATTTACACGACTAGTGAATGAAAACCCAGAAAATGCTAAGTTCTCAATTTTGGGTTCTTCTGCAATCGGTTCGCTTTCATTATGTTTTTCAGATAGCTTTTGGTTTAATGCCGTGGAGGCAGAAGTTTATGCAATGGCTACTCTCATTTTATCTGTTTTATTTTGGTTAGCATTAAAATGGGAGGAAGAGATGAATACAGAATATGGAGATAAATGGTTGTTAATTATATCTTTTGTAATTGGGCTTTCATTTGGAGTTCACTTTATGGGTCTTCTCACAATACCTGCTATAGGCATGATCTACTTTTTCAAAAACACAAAAAAAATTACGTTTAAGAATTTTATTTTATCAAATTTAATTTCTGTTGCCATCCTGCTTTTTATATTTAAACTCTTACTTCCCTCTACTCTGGCAATTTTTGGAGAAGTAGAGGTTTACTTTGTAAATAATCTAGACCTTCCCTTTAATAGTGGGACCATTTTTACTGGGGCTGTTATTTTATTATTTTTTTATTATAGCTTAAAATTTACATCCCGAAAAAATTGGGTTAACATTAATACTGGTATACTTTGCTTATTTTTCGTTTTACTAGGATTTTCCTCATGGATAATGCTCCCTATAAGAGCGAACGCCAATACAGTGATTAATGAAAACTCTCCAACAGATGCTAGACAACTTTTAGCCTACTACAATTTGGAACAGTATCCAGAAACTAAACTTTTTTATGGGCCGATGTTCTCAGATATGTACGCTGGACAAGATGATATTGAACCCTATATCGATGATAAACCTAAATATGAAAGAGACTATAAGTTAAATAAATATGTGATTGTCAATAATTGGGAAGGAGCAAAAGTGAATTCCAATCGCAACCATAGAGGAATTCTTCCAAGACTTTGGAGTCCTGAACACGCAGAAAACTATATAAATTTTACAGGCCCTTTGAATTTTAAATTGTCTTCTGAATATAGAAACAGTGATGAACTAAAATCAGTTGTTAGCAACTTTTATCAGCAACAATTAGATGGAGAGCTAACAGGAGAAGACTATCATAATTTCTACAAAAATATGGCAAGATATATAAGTATTGAAAAACCTTCTTTCTTATCGAACTTGTACTTTTTTATCACTTATCAAGTAAATTACATGTATGTAAGATATTTTATGTGGAATTTTGTTGGAAGGCAAGATGATATTCAGGGAAATTATGATGTATTACACGGAAACTGGCTTAGTGGAATTAATTTTATTGATAAATTTCGATTAGGAAATCAAGACGAAATAACTGAAGATTCGAAAAATAATAAAGCAAGAAACACATATTTTTTTCTCCCTTTTATTGTTGGTCTTATTGGTTTTTTCTTTACATATAGGTATGATAAAAATGTTTTCTGGATTTTATTAATTTTTTTCTTATTTACGGGTTTAGCTTTAAAAGTTTATTTGAACGAACGCCCTTTTGAACCTAGAGAACGGGATTATGCTCTAGTCGGATCTTTTTATGTGTTTGCAATTTGGATTGGACTCGGCGCATATTATTTATGTTTAGAAATAAAAAAATTCTGGAAACACAGGTTTGCTGACATTTTCACAACTATTTCAATATTTTTTTCGGTCCCTTTTTTGATGGGATTTCAGAATTGGGATGATCACGACCGTTCGAATAGATATACTGCTCAATCTGTCGCCAAATCGTATTTAACTTCCATACAAAAAGATTCTGATGCAATGATTTTTACAATTGGTGACAATGACACATTCGCTCTTTGGTATGCTCAAGATATTGAAGGATACCGAACCGATGTAAGACCAATAAATACAAGTTTATTGGCGACTGATTGGTATATCGATCAGATGAAAAGAAAAACATATGAGAGTAATCCTATCCCCTCCCAGCTAACACACAACTTATATGCATATGGAATTAGAGATTATATAAAGTATGAACCCGTGATTTCAGATTCGATAAGATGGGAAATAAAAGATTTTGTTAGATGGATAGCAAGTGACAGAAAGGAAACCAAATATAGACACCTAATAGAGCAATCAGGGGGTAACCCAGAACAATTCCCTACTGGTACTCAAGAAATGATTTATTACCCTACCAATAAAATTAGAGTCCCAGTTAATATTAAAAATGTAATTGAAAACGGTATTGTCAAAAAAGAAGACGAGGATTTGATTGTTCCTTACATAGACATTGATCTCCCAACCTCTGGAATATATAAAAATCAAATGATGATGTTAGATATTTTAGCAAATAATGATTGGAAAAGACCCATTTATTTTACAGGAGGTAGTTTTTCTGATTCAGAATATATATGGATGAAAGATTATCTTCAACTAGAAGGTTTAGTATACAAATTAGTACCCATAAAAACCCCTCCCAATAGAAACAATCCCTATGTTATGGGAAGAGTAGATTCTGATTTGATGTACAACATTGTAAAACAATGGGAATGGGGTAATTCCAATTCAAAAAATATTTATCATGACCCAGAAACTAGAAAAAATAGTATATCCTACAGAAGCAATATGGCTCGTTTGGCTGAAGAACTTATAAATAAAGATCAATTCGAAAAAGCTGAAGAAATTTTGGATTTGGCAATGGAAAAAATGCCAATAGATTTCTTTGGTTATTATAGTCTATTGTATCCAATAATTGATAGTTACTATAGAATTAAAAAAGTTGATAAGGCGAGAGAAATTTTAGAAAAAGTAATGCAAAAACATAAATTAAAATTAGCTTATTTCAGCAGTCTTTCAGATTTTTTAAAGATTGATCTTGCAGAAGAAATTTTGACAGAAGTAGAGAGGTTTAGGTCATTAATTGAAACCTCCTTGAAAAACAAGGATAAAGAAAAAATGGCTGATTATATAAAAGCATTTCAAAAATCAAGTATCGATTTCTCATTTCTTTATGGCAAATACGATTTTTATACTTCCCAAGAAGAATTCATAGAAGGTTTTTATCTATCAGGTGATTCATTAAATGCCAGAAAGTTAGTTGATGAGATATCATTAGTTTATGAGGAAAGACTAAAACTAATTTCAAATTTTGATTCAACTAGACAAATAGAATTAGAGGAAAGAATTATGGACGAGGTCAATGGATACAGAAGAATTTTATTTTATACTAATTTATATGATAATAAAGGGAGAGAGGAATTGCTAGAAGAGAAAATTTATAATTCTATTAAAGATCTAGCAGTATTTCAAAACTTGATAAAAATTTAATCAATATACTCGCTTATTAGGCCAATAAGAGTATTTGCATCTTGTTCACCGGTTTCTCTCCATACCATCTCTGATGACTTGTAAATTGTAAACGTCGGGGCAGCCTTAATTCGAAGTGCTTCGACTAACTTTGGGTTTTTTGATATATCTAATTTAATTACCTTACCCGCATCTGCAATTGCTTTGGCTACATCTAGTAATAAAGGTTGTATACTATCCTCTTCATTTTCAACACCATCATAAAATGCTAAAAGAATAGGTTTTTCCCCTTCAATTAAGTCTCCAAACTTTGACATCTTTAATGCTCTATGTATTCTAATTTAGTTTTTTTCAAGCTTTTTTTATGCTTTTTTAAGAGTTATAACAGATATTTCAGGAAAAATGCCAACTCTTCCCGGGTATCCTAAAAAACCTAATCCTCTATTGACATTTATAACTTGACCCTTTTCTTTATATATCCCCGCCCACTGTTTGTATCTCCATTTTGCAGGACTCCATTTTAAAAGTCCTGGAATTTCAATACCAAATTGAAAACCATGGGTATGGCCACTAAGGGTTAAATTAAAATTATATGGATGTGGTAAGACTTGAGACTCCCAATGAGATGGATCATGTGAAAGTAAAATTTTAAAATCGTCACTGCTAATATTTGTGATTGCTTCCTTTAGATTTCCAGCTTTTTTAAAAGATCCCGAACCCCAATTCTCAACACCAATAAGAGCAATACGGGCGTCACCCCTTTCTATAAAATAATTCTCATTTAATAATAAATTAAAACCCATTTCTTTTTGAGTTTTTAATAGGTTATTAAAATTTTTCGTTTTTTCATCACTTGAATTCCATCTTACATAATCACCATAGTCATGGTTACCTAAAATTGAAAATTTTCCGTCTTTGGCTTTTAAAGTTGAAATTATGTCTTTCCACCGATCAAGTTCATTAGCCCTGTTATTTACCATATCACCTGTGAAAACAATGATATCTGATTTTTGACGATTTATAAGTTTCATGCAATAGGAAATTTCTTTTTCATTGTCTAAACTTCCACAATGCAGGTCAGATATTTGAGTGATTTTATATCCATCAAAAGATTCAGGTAAATCTTCAAACTCTAAAGTATAATTTAGAACTTTAAAATTATACTTCCCCTTATACATACCAATAATCAAAGAGGCAAAAGGGATGGTGGCAATTCCAATTGCTAGTGTAGATAAAAATTTTCTTCTTTCAGCTATTTTAGTTGTTTGTTCACCACCAAAAATAGTTGATGCTAAATAATTTATAATTCTAAATATGTCTTCTGCAAAGAGAAAAATAATAACAATTAAATCAAAAAGTAAAAGTGCTAGAAAGCACCCTAATGAAATACTAAAATTGTAATTGAATCCAACTGCGCGATCTAAACTTAATGTTTGATAAACAAAATTTACTATTATCAAACTTGATAAAAACCAATAAATAAATGAGTAAACCTTAAGGTTAGAAATTGTTCGAAACGCCTGAAATGCATACCACTGAAACGATCCTATAAAAATTATGAAAACGAGCCATCTTGTGATCTGCATTATTTTTTTAATTTAATTTTTAAAATCTAAAATTAAATTAATTTTTGATTACTGGAAAGGATGATATCCTTAGTCGTGATGCGCCCATAGGAACCAGTTCGATAATTTCCTCTTTTTCATTTGATTCAACCGGACTATCCATTAACTCCCCAACTAATTTAGTTTCACCAATTTTCCATGATTCTATTTTTTTAGCTCTTGCCTTTATATAAATTGGAGAGGATTCATTGGTAAATGGAAAATTATCTTTTGGCCACTGTTTTTCTGCGATTTCAAACGTTTCATTTAAATCATCCTCTAAAATTAAACCGTAATTCCAAGCAGAGCCAGGATATATTTCATAAGTGGGCCAATTTTCTTTGTCAACATCGCTTTGCCATTTAGAATCAAAAATAGCAGTTTTATCACTTGGCTTATTAATATAATCTTCTTTAATCTTAAGAGAAAAAGTTAAAGGGCCATTATTTATGGAAACACTATTATGATTTTTCTCCCAAGTTCTTAAGCTTAATTTTTTTGGAAGATTTAAATTAACTAGATCACCATTTGACCACCTACGATTAATTCTTAAGTATTTTCCTTTCTGAGCTGTTACATTAATTTTTTTTCCATTTATAAGAATTTCTGAATTTTTAGCCCAAGATGGAATTCTAAAGTAAAGAGGAAAAACATCAGATTTATCCATTTTGAATTCAAATAATAGGTCATCATCGAATGGATATTTTGTTTTATTTTTTATTGAAATTTCCGTACCATCTCCAACTTTTGCATTCACAATTGATGGAGCATATACAACTGCGGCCAATCCATTATCAGGAGTAGCCATCCAAAGATTTTCAGTAAAATAAGGCCATCCTTGTGTATGATTATGCTGACAACACCTTGAACTAAAGGGATTAAAGTTTAAATTCGCCACCCACCAATTTGCAATTCCTGGACCATGACTTTCTGAGTCACTTACAACCATATTTGGGCTTGTAATATATCTAACAGCCTTAAAATCAGGAGATACAGTGGCGGGATAAGAATTAAATGCTATATCTTCTAAATGGTCTGCCCAAAAAATATCTCCAGTTATTCTAAGTAAATGTTCATCAGAATTCATATGTTCAACAATTCCGCAAAGCTCAATTCCTTGCCTAGGATCGTCATAACCAGGTCTTGAATTTTCATCACCTCCAAACATCCCACCAGGAACTTGACCAAAATGATCTCTTACAATATTGAAATTTTCATACGTTGCATTCAAGTATTTCTCATCTCCGTTTAACAAATAGTATTGAGCCGGAGTTCTAAATCCTTGGGCGATATTTACATTATGCCAATCAATTATATCTGTAAACCATTCTGGATATTCTACTCCTTCTCTTTTGTCTTTTGAACTTTCTATATCTTTTAAATCATGTCCTCTACTTGTCCATGAAGCGGTTCTTCTGTATATCTTTTCAGCAAGTTCCAACAACCATTTTTCTCCAGTCCTATTGTACAACCATATTACACTGTGTAAATTATCGCCACCACGAATTCTGTGCCAATAATGCTTGTCTGAAAGAAGTTCTTCTTCTTCAATATCAAGTTGAAACTTAAAATAGTTTGTCATTAGATCAATAACCCTCTGGTCATTAGAATATTCATAATAAGATTGAAGGCAATAGAGCATAATCATATTGGGCCAAAAATCGATCGCTTCCTTCTTTTTCTGTTCTTGCTCTTTAGTCCTGAACTCTTCGGAAATATAACTCTCCCATGCAAAAGAAGGTCCAAAATAACCATCTTCCCGCTGACTATTTAGAACCGATTCAATCCATATTTTAGCCTCATCAATCATTTCTTTATCCTCTGTGATATATCCAATATTTGCATAACCTTTTAACCAGTATGGTACTTCTTCCCATCCCCACTTACCTTCACCGCTTTTAGAGAGCCAAGCATTATCTTTTTTATCAAGCCAGGCACTTATTTTTCCTAAATTCCCCGTGAGACCATTTTTTTGTCTATTAAAATATTCTAAAAGCCAACCTTCAGGCTTTACCGACCCCACTGGTAATTTTATTAGTTTACTTGGTTGAAGAGGTGCTCTGTTGCTTACGTAATGACTATTTATAGATTTTGTATCCGGAGAATCAACTATAGAAATTTCATCATCGCATCCAATAAAAAATAAAATTGAGACTAGAAGTAATTTGTATTTCATCTAATAAATTTAGAGATAGATTTTGGAAATATAAAAAATAATTGTGCTTTATACATTTATTTAATTTAATCTTTAAAGAGTAAAAAAAGACTTTTCCAATTGCATTGCTCTACTGTCTGACAAACTAGCAACAAAACATGCACTATTAAGAAACGTTTTGTAAATACTTTTTTTATCAACAATTGGATGATTTTTTGGAATAAGCCTTAAAATTAGTTTATCATAAGAAGTCTCTTTGTTATGAAATTTATTTAACGCAGCTGAAGTGATATTTTTTAAAAGAGAGTTGATTATTTTGTATCCAATTATCTCTTTTTTTAGAACATTTTCAGAGCGATAAACTTTTTCTTTACTAATTGAAATAATGTCTTCCATCTGAGCCTTGTATTTGCTCTTATCAAGAAGGGCATGCGGATATTGCCCGGTCATAATATTTTGATAATTTTTTAAAAATTGAACTACCGAATCTACAATTAGATTATTAATTGCAAGTGACCTTAAATAAGCTATTCGCTGAGAAGTGTGGATTAAAGAGTTGTACTTTTTAGTATCTATGTTGTCCTTAACTAGTTTGATAAAATATTCTAGAGCATAGTCTTCGGATATCCATCCCAAATTAATTCCATCTTCAAAATCAATTATGGTATAGCAAATATCATCTGCAGCTTCAACCAAATAAGCAAGAGGGTGGCGTACAATTTCTCCACTAATTTTTAGTCCGAGATCGTCAATTATATCTTCAAAAATTCCTTCTTCGGATTTGAAAACTCCAAATTTTTTGTTCGCAACATGATTCGAATTTGCATTAGGATATGAAAACCTGGGATATTTTATATATGAGCCTAAAGATGCGTAGGTTAGTCTAAGTCCACCTTCATTTCCATTTATAGATTCGGTTAAAATTTTTAAACCATTTGCATTCCCCTCAAATAGACAAAGATCTTGGTACTGAACCTTAGTTAACATCGATTCAAATTCTTTTCCTTTTCCAGTTTTGAAAAATTGGCCAATCGCCTTTTCTCCACTATGGCCGAAGGGAGGGTTTCCAATATCGTGAGCGAGTGAAGCAGCTGCAATAATTGCCCCAAAATCATTAGCTTGATAACCATGTTCTTTTTGTAAATCAGGATTTACTTTTAAAATTTCAACTCCTGCCATTCTGCCCAGACTTCTTCCTACTACCGATACTTCCAAACTATGGGTAAGACGAGTATGAACGAAATCTGTTTTAGAAAATGGTATTACTTGCGTTTTATCTTGCAAAGACCTAAATGGAGAAGAAAAAACGATTCTATCGTAATCGACTTCAAATCCTAAACGTATTTCATTTTGTTGGTTTCTTATTCTTTTTTGCGTATCACCAAATCTTTTTAACGAAAGTAATCTCTCCCAGTTCATGTAGCAAAAATAATAGGTTTTATATGCATAATATAATTATCTAAATATAATATTAAACTGATGGTAACATTCTGCTAACATTAGATAACAATTATTTAAAAAACACATCTTGATTTTTAACAGTGGGTTAAAAAAAATGGGTATTGATATAGATAGATTTGAAAATAATTTTTAATCAATATAAATCATGAAAAAATTTAGAATTTTTATACTCTCAATTACAATCTTAATCGCATCTTGTACAAAAGAATCTTCTGTTTCAGATGCAGACATACAAAGGATTGTAAACGCAGCTGTAGCTGCTGCACTTGCTGGATATCCTTCTAGTGATCAAATTGCACAAGCTGCAGCAGATGCAGCAAGAGCTGCTGCAACAGAAGCTGTTACAGCTGGATTTGGAGACGCAGAGGCTTTTGAAGCTGCAGTATCTGCGGCACTTGCTGCTCAACAAACAATAGTAGAACTTGGTTCTGCAGGTGGTATTACTAAGTTGACCGGTGTCACATCTTGGACAAAAGACAAAACTTATATAATAGGTGGAAAAATTGTTGTACAAGACGGTGCTACGTTAAGTATTGAGGCTGGTACTTTAATAAAAGCTTTACCTGGGACAGGTAATGATGCTACTGCTATTGTTGTTGCAAGAGGCGGAACTATTAATGCGGTTGGAACCCCATCTGCGCCAATTGTTATGACCGATTCAAATGATCAAATTACAGCTAAGCAAATTGCAAGTGGTGACTTTGTAAGTCCAAATAGAACTGCTTTAGATAGAAGTAAGTGGGGAGGATTAGTAATTCTTGGAAAAGCTACGATTTCAGACAGTAAAACAGAAGAGGCCATAGAAGGAGTAGTGGCAATTGGTTCTGATACATGGAATATGTATGGTGGTTCTGATGATGCTGATTCTTCTGGTGAAATTGCATACATTTCTATAAGACATACTGGAACAGAGGTTGCTCCAGATTCTGAACTTCAAGGGCTAACTCTTGGAGGTGTTGGTAGTGGTACAAAAGTTTCACATATTGAAAGTTACGCTTCTGGTGATGACGGTCTAGAAATTTTTGGTGGATCGGTTAATCTATCTAATATGATAATTTATTCCCACCAAGATGACGGACTTGATACCGATTACGGCTGGAATGGAACAATTGATAATGTAGTTATCGAACTAGCACACGACTCTGACACTGCCTTTGAATACGATGGACCTAGAAATCCTGCTGATGACACTGGTAATCAAAATACAACGAAGAATATTACCATTTATGGACGATATACTCAAGCTGCAACAGATTCAGATAAGGGTGGACAATTTAAGGAGAACAGTTACTCTATCGTTCAAGACGTTCATTTAACTGGAACGGCAGCAAATTTGTCTACAATGTCGGCTATGGAAGGTTTTCAAAATAACAATGGAAACTATAAAAGTTTTACAACGCCAAGAACATTTGGAACGGATCCAGCTGGATCGGCAAATTTGATTTTTAGCGATTGGTATTATAATGGCGCTTTTGTTCAAGCAACAATTGTAGATAGCAACACAGTTTTAGACAATAGCAACCTAGATATTAATTCGACTTTTTCAAGTTGGGCTACAATTGGAACATCTCCAGATGCTGATCAAGGTGCAGATTTATCTGAATTTACAGGTTGGTCAGTTTGGGATGCCCAGGCAAATAAATAACTATGATTTGATTAATTTAAAACCAATTTTTTTCAGAAATTTGGGTCTATGTTTTACATAGGCCCTTTTTAATATATAAATATGAGAACCAATAATTTACTTTACTTTTTTGTTTTAACCCTTCTTCCATTTCTTGTTTTAGCTCAATCCACTATTGATGGAAAAGTAATTGATGGTGAGTTCAATGATGTTCTACCATTTGCAAATGTCATCCTTTATTCTCAATCAGAGGATGGAAGTTTAGTCAACCTAGAAGGCTCAACTACCGATTTTGACGGAAATTTCTCCTTCTCTGATCTACCGGCTGGTGTCTACACAATAGATATCAGTTTTGTAGGTTATTCAACAGTAAAAATATCTGACATAGAACTTAAGGTTGGAGATGTTGCTCCTATAAGTGTAACTCTTCAACCAGCCTCTTCTGAATTAGAGGAAGTCGTTGTAACCACAACTCAGAAGAGAAATAACGAAGCTTCTGTTTTAAGTATTCAAAAAAATGCTGCTGTTGTTTTGGATGGATTGTCATTACAAGCAATTCGAAGAGCTGGGGACGGAGATATCGCCCAAGCAGTTAGAAGGGTGCCAGGGGTTTCAATTCAAGAAGGCAAGTACGTTTATGTGCGGGGGCTTGGAGATAGATATTCAAAAACTCTTCTTAATGGTATGGAAATACCTGGTCTTGATCCAGATCGTAATACCCTACAACTCGATGTATTCCCAACAAATTTGATTGATAATATCCAGGTTTTAAAATCAGGAAATGCTTCTTATGACGCTGATTTTAGTGGTGGTATAGTAGACTTATCTCTTCGGGACTTTTCATCCACTCCTTTAAATACATTTACTGTTGGAGTTGGATACAATCCAGATATGCATTTTAATTCAGATTATGTTTATGACGAAGGTAGCAAAACGGATATTTTTGGTTTTGACAATGGGTACAGAGAATTTCCCTTACCGAGAGGAATTGACATACCTTTACCAGAAAGAGGGGATGCTAATTCTTTAGTTGTTACCAGTTACACTGAAAGTGTAGATAAAAATTTAAATGTATCTAATAAAAGCAGTTCACCAAATTTAACCCTCGGTTTTACCTCAAGCAATTCTTATGATTTAAAAAATGAAAGAAAAGTAGGATACATGGCCTCTTTAAACTACCGATCAAATATTAGTTATTTTGATGACTATCTAGAATCAAGGTATGAAAAAAGCTTACCTGCATTTGCAAATACAGTTTATAATACTGGAAAGTTAGGAAAGGATGAGAGGTTTATAAGTTTCCTTGGCGGAATTGCCTACGGCTCAAAAAAGGGAAAGCAAAAAGTTAATTTTTTATTCATTCAAAATGGAGAATCTACTGCTATTCAAGGAGATTTTTTAAACAATGGTGAAAACAACTATGATGGGGTTGGTCAAATTAAATCCTACGTGCAAAGACAAATTATTAGTATCCCATTTAGTTCAAAGAACTATTTTTTAGACGGTAAACTGGAGGCGAACCTTTCTTTTACTCCTACTTTCTCTAGAGTCTATGATAAAGATTTTAAAACATCTATTTTTAACAGAAGTGGTAACGGAGATTTGTACTTTTCAAGAAATGGTGCTGGTTTACCTGTTCGCATATGGAGAGACCTTGAGGAAAGTTCATATAACGGTAGATTTAATTTAATATACAAACACAATCTTGGAGGAATTAGCGCGGAAACCTCTGTAGGTGGATTTTATTTAAGAAAGCAAAGAGAATTTGCAACAGAGTTTTTTACAATAGATTATGTTGGGAGTACTCTTGACTTAAACGGTAATGCGAATAATCTTCTAAATAATATTTGGGCCCTAAATGATCCAACAGGCGCTTTTTTGTTTGGAACTTTTCAAGAAGAAAATCAATTCGATTCTACAATTGAAAAAAGTGGTGCTTACATTTCTGAAGAGTTAAATTTCTCCGAAAAATTTAAGACTTATCTGGGTGTTAGATTAGAAAACTATACAATATTTTACACCGGTGAAAGTCTTGACAATATAATTTACTCAGATGAACAATTTATCAATACCTCCGATCTATTTCCATCTGTAAATATGATTTACTCATTGGATGAAAACAGAAAAATAAGAGCTTCATATTACAAGACCACAGCTCGTCCTTCATTTAAAGAAAACTCCGCAGCTGTAATTTTCGATCCCGTTACTTTTAATAGATTCTTTGGAAACGTGAACTTAAATCCAACTTACATAAATAATTTTGATTTAAGATTTGAGAAGTATGGTGAAAGTGGAAACTTTTTTGCGGTAAGCGGGTTTTACAAAAATTTTCAAGATCCAATAGAAATCGTTATGTATCAAAGAAGTCCTAGGCAGTTTCGCCCACAAAATAGCGAGGAAGCAAACGTATTTGGATTAGAAGTAGAATTAAGACAAAAAATATTAAACAACGATATTTATAATTTAGGACTAAATGTAAATGCATCTGTAATTGAATCAAGACAAAAATTGGTTGGTGATGAACTTGATGTTCGTCAGTTCGATGCCGATGCCCTAGGTGTTGAATTAGACGAATATAGAAGACTGCAAGGACAATCACCTTACCTTTTAAATACCTCATTGGTATATAAAAGAAATGTATCTGAGCTTAGTTTATTTTACAATGTCCAAGGGAAAACCCTAATGTTTGTAGGAAATGACGATGTTTCTGATGTTTTTTCTGTACCGTTTCATTCTCTTAATTTAATAGCGAGAAAATCCTTTGGTAATGGAGACAAACAACAAATTCAATTAGAGGTTCAAAATATATTAGGGGATGTAAGGGAGGTACAGTACGAATTTTTTAATGCTGATCCCGTTTTGTTTTCTCAAAGAAGACTTGGTAGAACTTTCGCTATAACCTACAGAATTCAATTATAATTGTATATTGTCTGGGTTAATTTTTACTTATTTGGAGAATCCGTATCTCTATATCGTAATCTTGTTGGCAATTCTTGCAATTGGAGACTTAATTGTAGGGGTAAGTAACGATGCCGTTAACTTTCTAAATTCTGCAATCGGTTCGAAAGCTATCTCGTTTAAAAACATAATGATTCTTGCCAGTTTAGGTATTGCCATAGGTGCAATTTCCTCAAGTGGAATGATGGAAGTTGCAAGAAAGGGAATATTTAACCCTGCTGCTTTTAATTTTGAAGAAATCATCTACATCTTCACGGCAGTTATGATTACTGATATTTTACTTTTAGATGTTTTCAATACCCTTGGTATGCCTACATCAACCACAGTTTCAATTGTTTTTGAATTGTTAGGGGCCGCGGTAATAATGTCAATAATTAAAATTAATTTGATAGATGGAAGTTTCTCGGATTTAGGTGATTACATCAATACATCTAAAGCTTCACAAATTATTTTAGGAATCATTTTATCGGTAATAATTGCATTCACAATAGGATCAATTATACAATGGCTATCAAGAGTTTTATTGACGTTTCATATTGAACAAAACACAACGCTTTTAAAATCAATATTTGGTGGTTTTTCTCTTTCAGCACTTTCCTATTTTATAATAATTAAAGGGGTTAAAGGTTCTGCTTTTGCGAATCAAAGCCTATTAATGTTAGATGGAAAAACAATTTCAGAATTCATTAGTTATCAACCATTTTTTACATTCGCTGTAAACTTTTTATTCTGGCTCCTTGTTTCAACTATTTTAATTAAACTATTTAGATTAAATATTTTCAAGATTATTATTGGTGTCGGAACCTTTGCTTTAGCCCTTGCATTTGCTGGAAACGATCTGGTTAATTTTATTGGAGTTCCAATTGCCGCTTTCCAGTCTTATGAGGCCTGGTCTTTATCCAATATAGATCCTAATTTGTACAATATGGAAATTTTGAATTCAAAGGTTTCAACCCCAACTTTGTTTCTACTTGGATCTGGAATTATTATGATTTTAACTTTATGGTTTTCCTCCAAAGCCAAAAAAGTTGTTCAAACATCT
The DNA here is from genome assembly GCA_902635965.1 of uncultured Bacteroidota bacterium. GTDB lineage: Bacteria > Bacteroidota > Bacteroidia > Flavobacteriales > Flavobacteriaceae > TMED96. Next base: position 57,683 of record CACPQA010000008.1, on the reverse strand, counting down.
ATCGACCTAGCCAATCAACATAGCACAAAAGAAAAATTTAATCCAAATTTTTTATCTAGAATATTAGTGAAGTTTTTTATAAAAATTTCATATGTGTTTGAAAAGATAATTCCCACCAAAACTAAAAATTATATTCAAAGTAGATTTGAACTAAAAAAAGAAAATGATCCCGCTAATTGGGATGACAACCTACCCTCTTTCGATCAAATGCGGGCGAGTATAAATCTTGTTGTTGCAGCAATTTTGATTTCTATAGCCACTTCACTAAAACTACCTTTATCAACAACCTACGTTACTTTCATGGTCGCTATGGGAACATCTTTATCTGACAAAGCTTGGGGTCGAGATAGTGCGGTGTATAGGGTGTCCGGAGTGATAAGTGTAATTGGTGGATGGTTTCTAACAGCCTTCTGTGCATTTACGGTTTCTGGTTTAATAGTTTATTTGTTTCACTTAGGAGGAATAACTGCAATAGTTATAATTTTTACCTCTGTATCATTTATTATCATTCGTAATTATTTGTTTCACAAAAAGGAAACAAAATCAAAAACGAAATTTTTGAAATCAGAGAGCAAATCAAGGGAAGGTGTAATCTCTGAGGCAGACAAAAACATAACTGAAACCATCCAAGGTGCACACATTTGCTATTTAGCAGTAATTGATGCTTTATCAGAGAACGATGAAATAAAATTAAAAAATGCTTCTAGAAAGGTAAAAGAACTTGAAAGTGAAATTTTTGATTTAAGAGATAATTTATTTTACTATTTGAAAACAATTCAATCAATTGAAAAGGAGTTGTCTCTTTTTTATGTTAACTCCCTTAGATTAATCCAAGATATAATCGAAGACATATCTTATATAGTTAGAATAGCTCAAAATCACATAAATAACCAACATAATAAAATCCAGGAGCCACAAATAAATGATTTAAAGGATATCGAAAATCAAATATTAAAAATACTTCAGAGTACCATTGACGCCTTTGAAAAAAATTCATTAAAAGGACTCTCTTCTATTTTAGAAAATAAAAATTCTTTAATACTTTTTTTAGAAGAAAAAATCAGCAATCAAATTTTGATTACAAGGTCAACTGAAACAAGCGCTAAAAACGTAACACTTTACTTTAATATTCTTTTAAAATCAAAAGACTTAATTGAACATAAATTAGAACTTATCGAAGATTTCTACAAAAATGCAATTAAGTTTAGATCAAGAACCTGATTTATCCCAAATCACCTTGTTTATGACTTTGTTGTTTTCGTAAACAATTTCTTTTAAAGTTTCATTTTCCCAGAACAACCAAACTCCGTGCTTCTTGCCATAATCATAGTTAGCAATACAAATTCTTTCTCCGGTTTCAGAATAGGATATCCACTTACCATGAAGTTTATTTTTTTTAAGGTATCCTTGCTGCGACATTTGCCCGTTTTTGTGAAACTTAGTTATCTTTTTGATTCCATTTTCGTAATTTGACAAAATGTCAATTGATTGATTTTCAGAGGGTAGATTCTCATCGTTTAAAAAGGGTAGATCTTGAGAATAACCCAGTAGGCAAAACATTATAAATCCAAATGTAAAGAAGTTTTTCATGGGTTTAATTTTAAGTTATAATGTAAATATATAAAAAATTTGTTAACATTTAGATAACATTAGGATAATATTTCGATAATCCTCAATTAACATCTAATTAATTTATATCAAAAAGAGATGAGTTGCTTTGGGTTTATAATTACATTTGTTTTACAATTTTATGTTCAATAAAGAGTTGCTCATACTTTTAATTCTATTTCCATTACTAAATTATGGTCAAAAAATTAAAGCTTCAAGGTTTGGCAAAGGCATAATCAATTTTAGAGATAAAAACAATGAATGGGGTTTTGACTTCACGGGAAGGATTCAATTACTTACTAAAAATTCATGGAATAAAGAAGGTTTAAATTTTAGAGATTCTGGTTCCAATTCAGGTCTTAGAAGGGCAAGGTTAAAATTTGGAGGGTTTGGTTTTAGTCAAAAGATTACATATTACATAGAGCTTGGACTATCTGAAAATGACATGCTTGAAACCTCAAAATTTGTATCAAATCTTTCTAGTGTAGTTCTTGATGCATGGATAGAATGGAATTTTTATAAAAATTTCAGTCTACTTATTGGGCAAAGTAAACTTCCAGGAAACATAGAGAGAATTATTTCATCTGGAAAAATGGCTCTAGTTGATCGTTCAATATTAAATAGAGAATTTAATATTGATAGAGACATTGGCCTTAAACTGATGCATAAATTTAAATTTTCAGAAAAATTTTATATCAAGGAAACTTTTGCTCTCTCCCAAGGTGAAGGCAGAAGTGTAATCAGTGGTAACTTAGGAGGTTATCAGTATACAACACGTTTAGAATTTCTTCCTTTCGGATTATTTAAAAATAATGGTGACTACGTAGGTGATGATATAAGCTATGAGAATAATTTCAAACTAAATATTAGCGCCACGTATGATTACAATGACAATGCTGTTAAAAACAAAAGCAATATGGGAGAATATTTGAAAAATGATTTAGGATATTATAAAACTGACATTAAGACATTTTTTATAAATACACATCTTAAATATAGGGGACTTTCATTAATGGGGGAGTATGCAGACAGAAACTCAGCTGATCCATTTGCTAGAAACAGTGACAACACCTTAACTGGAGATGTCGTAAACACAGGCTCTGCATTAAACTTGCATTTTGGTTACGTTTTACCATCAAAACTTGCAATTTCTGCAAGATATACAAGTGTCGAGTTTGATAAATTTGTAACTTCTAATACTAATATTAAACAATATACCTTAGGAGTTTCTAAATACATTTTAAATCATAAATTAAAATTTCAAAGTGATTTAACATTTGAAGAATCAATTTATTCTTTAAATTCTTTATTTTGGAGAATGCAACTTGAAATTCATTTTTAAAAATGGAAAACCTGTATTTGATTTTAGTTATTGTTCTTGGCATCCTTGCAATTGGCGACTTAATTGTAGGTGTGAGTAATGATGCAGTTAATTTTTTGAATTCTGCTGTTGGTTCAAAAGCTATATCCTTGAGAACCATTATGATACTAGCCGGTTTGGGAGTTGCACTAGGCGCACTATTTTCCAGCGGTTTAATGGAAGTAGCTAGAAAAGGAATTTTCAATCCAAGTGAATTTAATTTTGACGAAATCATATTAATATTTACTGCCGTGATGTTAACAGACATTCTTTTGTTAGATTTTTTTAATTCTCTTGGCCTTCCAACCTCGACTACGGTTTCAATTGTATTTGAACTTCTTGGAGCAGCTGTTTTCATGTCCTTGATTAAAATTTTATCAACAACAGGTCAAATCTCAGATCTTGTAATCTTCATAAATACATCAAAAGCAATCCAAATTATTTTAGGTATTATCCTATCAATTGTTTTTGCTCTCACAATCGGAGCTATTGTACAATGGGTATCACGTTTAATCCTCACTTATGATTTTGAAAAAAAATCAATAAACATCAACTCCCTTTTTTCCGCAGTTGCATTGTCATCTATCACCTATTTTATACTAATGAAAGGTATAAAAGGCACGCCCTGGGCAGAGGAAACTTTTTATATAATAGGTAGTCTAAGTATTAAAGACTTTATTGAAGAAAAGACATTTAGCGTGATTACAATAAATTTTATTTTTTGGTATTCATTGTCATTTTTTATGATGAGGTTTTTTAAAACCAACATTTACAAAGTAATTATTGGGATTGGAACCTTCGCCTTAGCGCTAGCCTTCGCAGGGAACGACCTGGTAAATTTTATAGGCGTCCCTATTGCGGCATATCAGTCATATGAGGCGTGGATATCGTCTGGAATCCCAGCATCACAATTTAGCATGGAATCCATGGCTTCAAAGGTGCCAACTCCAACCGGTTTTCTGGTAATTTCTGGATTAATAATGGTATTGACACTTTGGTTCTCATCTAAAGCTAGAAAGGTTTTAAAAACATCTCTTGATCTATCCAACCAAGGGTACGTGAAAGAGAGATTTGAACCCTCGTTGGTGTCCAAACTGATTGTAAAATTTTTTCAAAAAATATCCTCATCACTGGTACACCTAATTCCAAAAAAAATAAATAATAAAATTGAAACTCAATTTTCTAGAAAAAATTTAAAATCTAAAATCAGCAATGATCCGAATGCACCCTCATTTGATATGCTTAGAGCATCCGTAAATTTGACCGTAGCATCAATTTTAATTTCAGTAGCTACATCTTATAAATTACCTCTTTCTACCACATATGTTACTTTTATGGTGGCAATGGGAAGCTCCTTGGCCGATGGCGCATGGAGGAAAGATAGTGCTGTTTACAGGGTTTCTGGTGTTGTAAACGTAATAACTGGTTGGTTTTTAACAGCTTTAATAGCATTTATTGTTTCTGGTATAATTGTTTCAATCGCCTATATAGGAGGCATAGAGGCAATTGCAATAATTCTTTTTATTATTTTATTAATAATTGGCAGAAATTTCATGAAGCATAGAGGTGAAGAAAATGACGTTGACGTTGAAAAAATTTTGAAGGCTGAAAGTAAATCCATGAAGGGAATTATGGAGGAGAGTTCAGGGAATATCACTAAGTTTTTTAAAAGAGTTGATTTAATCTACAGCAACCTTGTGAAAGGGCTTTCTCAACAGGATTTATCAATTCTTAAAAAAGGTAAAAAAAATGTCAAACGCTTGGGGGGAGAAGTAGAGGGGTTAAGAGAGAATATATTTTATTTTGTTAAAAATTTAGATGAAACAAGTTTGTCAGCAAGTAATTTTTATATTGTTTTGTTAAGTTACATCGATGATATTGCAAGTGATTTAGAATATATAATATCTAAAAGTCATAAACACATCAATAATGATCACCAAAAGTTGAAACTTTCTCAGATTAGGGATTTAAATGAGATACACAGTTTTACGAAATCAATTTTCAAAGAGTCCATGAAGAATTTTGAAAATAATTCGTTTACTGAATTCAAAGTTGTTTTGGGTAAAAAAGAAAAGATTAAAAAAGAAATTCAAAACAAAATTAATGCTCAAATTGAGCTTACAAGAAATGTTGAAACAAGCCCCAAAAACACAACATTGTATTTCAATATTCTTCTAAAAACAAAAGAAATTAATAAGGTTAAGTTTAATATAGTTGAGGAGTTTTACAACACATACAAACAAATCAACGAAGTTTAAATTTAGCTGGATCTATAACCACAACAATAGGTAATTAGCATGGTTCTGTATAAGATTCTTGAGGGTACCCCTATGTAATTTTAATTAAGATGAGGTTAATAAAATTTAACCCTCACAGCTTTCACAATCTTTCTTTTGCTTGAACTTTTGAGCAGCATTCATACTGTGCTGGTAGTACAAAGATTTGAGTCCAAGTTTCCATGCTGTGATGTGAATCTTATTGATTTCTTTAGTGCTGGTATCTGGATGTATAATAATATTCAAAGACTGGCCTTGATCTAAATGATTTTGCCTGTTTGCGGCTTGATAAATTATAGCCAACTGATCAATTTCCGAATATGTCTTAAATACCTCTTTTTCGTTTTCAGATAAGAACTCTAGGTGTTGGACAGAACCATCTCTGTCCCTTATGCTTTTCCATACCTCTGGAGTGTCCATCCCTTTCTCTTTTAGGAGTTCTTTTAAAAACGGGTTTTTAACAGTTACTTTAATTTTTGCGATATCTTTAACATAGATATTTGACCATACAGGCTCTATGCCTTGAGAGACCTGACCTAAGATAAACGCAGATGATGTTGTCGGAGCAATCGCATTTAAAGTTGTATTTCTTCTCCCGTAACCTTTTAGTAGTTTAGGTTCTCCAAACTTAGTTGCCAAGTATTCTGAAGCTTTATATGACTTTTCCTTTATTGTTCTGAAAATCTCACTATTTAAATCATACGCCTCTTGGCTATCAAAGGCATGCATCTTAGATTGCAGTAAAGAATGCCATCCTAAAACTCCCATTCCAAGAGCTCTATTTTCTTTTGCAAAATTATACGCTCTTTCCATGAATAGAAATGTCTGTTGGTCATCTCTATTAGGAGAATTTTTATACCTATCCAATTTTTCTATAAACTCTGTAACTAGTGTATCTAAGAAATAAATCATTGTTTCGATGGCGTCGGTGTTTTTCCATTTATCGTAATGCAACAGGTTTATACTTGATAAAACACAGACAAATGACCAATTGTGATCAGAGGGTAACATGATTTCTGTGCATAAGTTGCTAGCATATATCGGCAACTTTTTGTCCTTGTAAACATCTGCAGCACCATTGTTTGCGTTGTCTGTAAAAAAGATATAGGGATATCCCATTTCCCCACGACTTTGTATGACTTTTGCCCAAACGGTCCTTTTTTCTACATCACCATCAATCATTTCTTGCATCCAGTCATTGGTGACGGTGACGCCATGGGTCAATTCTTGGATAGGATTACCTTCTGTACCTATTTCCAAAAATTCCATAATATCGGGATGATCAACTGGGAGGTATGGTGAGAAACGACCTCTTCTTACTGATCCTTGGCTTACGACATCAACCATAGATTCAAATAGCCTCATAACATGAACTGCTCCTGAGGCCTCTCCATTATTTTTAATCTCCGCACCTCTGTGCCTGATTTTACCAAAATAACCTGAAGTTCCTCCCCCTAATTTAGACATCATTCCGACCTCAGATTGAGTGTACAAAATATTTCCAATATCATCATCAATGTGAGAACCAAAGCAGCTGATTGGTAAGCCGCGTTCTTTACCGAAGTTTGACCATACCGGAGATGCTAGTGAATAAAATCCTTCCGACATGTAATTGTAAAACTTATCAGCAAAACCTGGCATCTCTAAAATTTCCTCTGCTCTTTTAGCAATGTTTGCTATACGCTCCTCAGCGTTTATTCCTTCTCCTAAATACCCAGCAGCTAAAAATTTCCTACTATTATCGTTCAACCATTCAAATGATTTTTTTGAAGTTAGATTAGACTCCCTCGCCTCTTTTCTGGCTTGAACTAAATGTTGGTATGAATTTTTTTGTTCCTCCTTGGCTTTTAGTTTTTTCTGCATTTTTTAGAATAGGTCATCACTCGTTATACTTTGTGTTCTTTTACTATAATTTATAGAACGTTTTACAAAAAAGTCTCCATGCTTGGTTCCTATGATTTCATCATCGAACCACTCAGTTTGGGAAACCAAATCTTGGTCTATTTCGAAAGCTTTTTCAATTCCAATGCTTTCTAAAGAATTATTAAATCTATTTTTTAAAAACTCATTAACTACTGCCTTGGGCAAAAAGTCAAGTTCACCGTCTTCAAAAATCCAATCTACTACCTCTTTTTCTGCTTCATAAGCTTGTTTGCATAGCTCGTGTATATTTCTGTTGTAGTCTGAGGTAAACCATTCAGGATTTTCCTTTTGAAGAATTTTGATTAAATCAATTCCAAAATCGCCGTGGATTTGTTCTTCTTTGGAAGTTGCCTCTACAACATTTGAAATGCCTTTGAGCATATTTTTATGTTTGTTGAATGCCATTATAATTAGGAACTGCGAAAACAAAGAAACGTGTTCAATAAATAGTGAAAACAGAAGAATCGCTTCCGCATATTCTCTATTGTCGTCACTTTTGGAATTTCTAAGAGCAGTTTCCAAATAACGAACTCTTTTCATTATTGCGGGTTTCTTCTTAAGCTCACTAAACTCTGAATTAAGCCCCAAAATTTCTAATAAATGGGAGTAGGCATCTGCATGACGAACTTCACTTTCAGCAAAAGTTGATCCTACAGATCCAACCTCAGGCTTAGGAATCCTGTGATAGAGATCTCCCCAGAAAGACTTTACTGCAACCTCTATTTGAGATATTGCTAGCATAGTATTTTTGATGGCATTTTTTTCAACTGGAGATAATCTTGATTTAAAATCTTGAATGTCACTTGTGAAGTTGAACTCGGAATGAATCCAATAAGAGTGTCTTATAGCTGGAACATATTCATACAAATTTGGATACTCATATGGTTTTAAGTTGATTCGTTTTTCGAAGATGTCGGTTTGTCTTTGTTGACTTCTTTTATTTCGATATAGAATATACGCCTTTGCTACTTCTGGAAACTGACTTTCCATAAGTTTGGTTTCAACTGTATCTTGAACTTGTTCAATAGTCGGTATGTATTCAGGCTCTATTTTTTTTCTTTCAAGTAGTTTTTGATTTACCAATAAAGCTATATCCTCCGCATTCTTTTTATCACCAACTCCAACAGCGCCCATTGCCTTTTCAATAGCACCTGTGATCTTGTTTAAATCATAAACTCTGGTAGTGAAGTCTCTTTTGATTATTTGTTCTATCTTCATTTTTTTAAAATTAGCTCCAAAAAGTAACCCTTCAATTTTGATTAAATTGAAAAGAATTTTACTTAAAGAATTATTGACAATTTTTGTACTAACAAATATTTCGAAAATTTTATCAGAATTGAAAGAGCAACTTTTCCACAATGATGCCTAGTTTTTAACAAAAAGGTGTTTTTTTTAAAAAAAACTCTTTTCTGAGGATTGTTTTAATTGCCTAATAGCCAATGTCTTACAAATTTAATCCTTTGTGAAACCCCGTTTTTGTTGGAAAATACGTAAATCGTCAAATAGAGTTTTTTTAGTTGCATTTTGAATTTAATTCTATAAGTCGTGTTACTGTAAAAATCCCAATAACAAAAATTATAAATTTTTAGCTTTCAGATAACCCTTTTTTTATGACGACGAAGGTTACAAATTTCAGAAACTAATCCGTCAAACAATTTCTTTTCAATTCTTATGATCAATTTTCTTTTTAAAAATCTTCTCTAGTCTTTCATACCAGTCAGATCCAAACTTTTTTATAATGCTATTTTTTAAAAATTGGAACACATAAATTTTATTTTTTTCTCCCAAACTACAAGCAGATTTGCAAATACTCCAATTGTGATAGTTAATGGCTGTAAAAGAATTATATTTTTTTACTCTTAAAGGGTATAAAGCACAGGAAATTGGTTTTTCCCAATTGATTTTTTTGTCCTCAAATGATTTTTGAATCGAGCACAATGCTGTACCTTTTTCGTCAAAAAAAGCATACGCGCATTCTTTACCATTAATTATTGGTGTCTCTAAATCTCCGTCTGAACCTCTAACATAAAGCCCCGTTTTTTCAACTTCATCAATACCTTTTTTGGTCATGTATGGTTTGATGTGTTTGTAATTCTTTTTTAATTTTTTTATATCCTCTTTTTCCAATGGTGCACCTGCGTCCCCTTTTACGCAACATTGCCCCTTGCAACTATTTATATCGCAAATAAATTTTTTTTCTAATACTTCGTCAGAAACAATAACATCATCAATTTTAATCATACTCAAATAAAATTAAAATAATTAGATAAATTTGGAACATATTAAATGTAAGATGAAAAATTTGATTTGGGTACTTATTTTAATTTCAATTGGCATGCTGATCTTCAATGCCTTTTTAGTAGACTTTGATAATCCTCTTGTAAACGAGAGTTTAATTGCTGTAATTGGAGTTTTTTCTTCCCTATGTTCTTTTTTACTTCTTTTAATACTTCTCTTATCACTTAAAATAAAACGTCTTAAAAAAAAAGGGAATTAAACTAATACTATTTTAAAATTTTTATTGCCTCAAATATATATGGGTCATTTGTATTGTTTATTTCAATCTGTGTTTTTCTGTCAAAAAGTTGAAAAACTATAATAGATTTAATACTATTAATCAAAGTTTCATAATCACTAGATTTCAAATCTATTTTGTTTTTTATAGAGAAAGCATTTAAACGTTCAATCCATTTTGATTTGTCTATAAATTCATCTTTTAAGACATCTTCTTTTTTTAGTTGAGAATAAAATTTGCGGTTTTTATCCACTTCCTCAAAAACCATACGATTGAGCTGAATCCCAATTATTTCATAACTAATATTTCCGGCTTTAGCTTCAGTAATGGGCATAATTTTATCAGGTAATATCCCCCCTCTAGTAAATAATTTTTTACCACTAGTGCTATAATACATTACAGTGTCAATATCTTGATCGTATTCCTTTTTTGAATCTTTCATCAAGTAGTCGATGTTATCATTATAGGACTCAAATGGTTTTTGAATACTTCTACCAGAGGGTGTATAATATTTCGCTACAGTAAGGCGAATTGCGTCTTTACTTCCTAGAGGGAATTGATTTTGAACCAATCCTTTACCAAAAGAAGTTTCTCCAATTATAAAGGCTCTATCGTTATCTTGCAGGGCACCAGCTAAAACCTCGCTTGCAGATGCAGAGTTTTTATTTATTAAAATACAAATATTCCCGTCTTTAAATATTCCTTCCCCTGAAGCAAGTTTTTCTTTTATTTCACCTTTACTTGATTTAACAATCACAATTTTTTGATCTTTTCCCAAGAATATATCCGAAATTTTCTCAGCGGAGAACAGGTAACCACCAGGGTTGTCTCTTAAGTCCAAAATAAGTTTTTTAACCCCCTTATCATTAAAATTTTCAATAGCCAACTTAAAATCAACATGCGTATCTTTAATAAATCTGTCTATTTTGATGTATCCTATATCATCTTTTAATTCATAAAAAAAAACTGAACCGATTTCGACTTTTCCTCTCTCTATATTTACCTTAAATTTTTCTGCGGAACTAGGCCTGAAGATTTCAAGATTAATTTTTGAATCCTTTGGTCCTTTGATTTTATCTAAGATTTTTTGATTTGACAGGTTTTTACCATAAAGGGTATCCTTATCACTCATTAAGATTCTATCCCCTGCAATTAAACCAAATTTTTCAGCTGGACTGGCTTTCAAAACCCTTATTATAGAAACCGTGTCATTTATAAAAAAAAAGTTTACTCCAATTCCCTCAAAACTTCCCCTCATACTTTCATTGACAATAGGTAATTCGTTTTTTGAAATATAGAAAGAATGAGGGTCTAATTTTTTTACAACATCTTTTATAATTTCACTAGAAAGACTATCCAAATCTATTTTGTCTACATAATAATTTTTTAAGTAGTAATAGAAGTTTTCAATTTTCTTTTCAGGGTTATTGGAAGACTGAAAAAAAATGTTCTCTAAATTTTTGAAATTATAAATTAAGAAAAATGCACTACCTGCAATAATTATCAGATATATATAATTTCTCATTTATTTAATTACTTTAAAGAGATTTGATTTACTATAACACCGGCTTTTTTTAAAAATTCAACCCCAGATAAATCTTTGTAAGCCTCAGAATAAACCACCCTGGATATTCCTGATTGATGGATCAATTTAGAACATTCCCTACATGGTGAAAGAGTTACGTAAAGAGTTGCTCCATCACATGACTGAGTCGAACTTGCAACTTTTAAAATTGCGTTTGCCTCGGCATGCAAAACATACCATTTTGTATAGTTCTCTTCATCCTCACAAACATTTTCAAAACCCGTTGGTGTTCCATTGTACCCATCAGAAATTATCATCCTATTTTTAACTATTATGGCACCAACTTGTCTTCTTTTACAATAGGAAAGTTTCCCCCAAGTTTCTGCCATTTTTAAATAGGCAATATCATATTTTTTTGTTTTATCCAATTAGTTTAAAATAATATTAAATTCAAAATCTTGATAAAATCATTTGTACAGATGCTAAAATAACAATTGAAATTATTACAACTCTCCACATTTTAAATAATGTTTTCTTTTTAGAAAAAATTTGATTTATTGAGATGACTGCAAGAACAATCAATATTTGGGCAAGTTCGATTCCAAAAGCAAAAGGTAATAAAGTTTCTGTTGAGTTATTAGATTGAAAAATGAATCCAAAATATTTACCAAATCCAAATCCATGAATGGTACCGTAAGTGAAATTTACTATATTTTGATAAAAAAATTTTGGGTTTGCCTTATTTCTCAAACCTGAAATTGCGGTAAGTAGAATTGTAATTGGAATTAACAGTTCAATTATATAAGATGAAGTTTCTATTTTATAATAATTCCCAAAAAACAGTGATATTGTGTGTCCGAGTGTAAAAAAAGTAACCCATATAAAAGTTTTCTTCCACATTTTAAATGTATGATTGATCACCAATACAACGATAAAAAATAAATGATCTAAACCGTCAAGGTCTAGTACGTGTTGAAATCCTAGCAATAAATTAAAATAAAAGCTATCCATTAGAAACCTCTCTCTTTTTGAATTTTTTCATATGCGTCTTGTACTCTCTGAAATTTTTCTTTTGCTCCTTTTTTTAGCGCCTCATCATTTGATTGTATTTTGTCTGGATGATATTTTTTAGCCATCTCTCTATACGCTTTTTTAACTTCTAAATCACTTGAATCGGGAGATATTTCAAGGATCTTATATGCGTCATCTGTTGATTTTATAAACATTGCTTTGATGCTCTCAAAATCTATACTGTTAATTCTCAATGAATCCGAGATTTGGAAAATTTTTTTAACTTCAGAAACATCAATTCTTCCATCTGCATTTGCTATTCCAAATAAAAAATGAAGAATTTGAAGCCTAATTTCATAAGGGGTAACTCTTACGAAATAGTTACACAGATTTATAACATCTTGGCTATCTTTTTTAACTTCTTTATTAAATTTTGAAAAAATCATGTCCGCATTTATTTTTCCATAACTAGATATAAAATAATTTCTTACGAAGTTTAATTCTCTATCGTCAACCTTCCCGTCGGCTTTGATAACAATTGCAGCTAGAGAAAGAAGATTTAATTGTAATTTATCATCGGTGAAATTTTTACGAAAATTCCCAGAACTATAGAACCCTCCCTTTAACTTCAGTGAATTTTCTAAGATGCTGCCTATAAAGTAACCAACAATTGCCCCAGCAAACCTGAAGTAGATATAACCAAATATTGCACCAATCCATTTTATCATTGACTTACAAGTATAATGCAAATATAAGTTTATATAAAAATGTTTTTTTATGCTAATTATAAATTGATAAAATATCTATATTTGAAAAAAAAATAAATGTATCCAGAAGAAATTGTTTTACCTATGCGAGAGGAACTAACTTCGGTTGGTTTTACACAAGTAACTTCCTCATCTGAAATTGAAAGCGCAATAAAAAGTTCAGGAACAACATTAGTTGTTGTTAACTCTGTTTGTGGGTGTGCCGCTGCAAATGCTAGGCCGGGAATAAGACTTTCTCTAGAAAACAAACTTCTACCTACCAAATTAACAACGGTCTTTGCTGGAGTGGACCGTGAAGCCACAGACAAAGCTAGATCACTGATGGTTCCCTTTCCCCCTTCTTCTCCCTCAATTGCTTTATTTAAAGACGGGGAACTGGTTCACATGATAGAAAGACATCACATAGAGGGAAGACCTGCAGAAGCTATTGCTGAAAATCTAAAATCTGCATACGATGAGCATTGTAAATAGTTCAGAATTTCGGTTTTTGTTTATTTAAAAACGCGCTAACTCCCTTTTTAAATTCTAGATGGTCAAAACACTTTGAGAAATATTTGGATTCAATATCACTGCAACTTTTTTTGCTCTCCCTCCCGCTGTAATTAATTGTCTTAATTGCAGAATTAATTGCATTTGGGGAGTTTACTAAAATCTGGTTTGCAACCTCTATTGCTTTATCTAACAGTTCGTTTTTTTCAGTCAATTGTGAAATTAACCCTACCTCTAAGGCTTCTTTGGCACTTATCTTTCTACATGTTAAAATCATTTCTTTTGCAATTCCTTTTCCTGCTATCTCAGCCAATCTGTATGTGCCCCCATAACCTGGAATGGTTCCCAAAGATGCCTCAGGGAAACCCATTAAAGCATTCTTTGATGCAATTCGGATATCGCAAGACAAAGCTAGTTCTAGTCCTCCCCCTAATGCATATCCATTGATGGCAGCAATAACAGGTTTTGAAAAATCTTCAATAAAATCAAATACTTTTTCTTTCCCTTTTTTAGAAAGCTCCATTGCTTCTTTGGATTTGAATTCTGAAAACTCCGAAATATCTGCTCCAGCTGCAAAAGCTTTTTCTCCAATACCCGTTAAAATTATTACTCTTATTTTATCATCTTTAGATATTGCTTTAAGAGCTGAATTGATTTTATTAAGTAAAGAAATATTTAAGGCATTAAATTTTTCTGGCCGATTTAAATATAAAATTGCAATTTTACCTTTTCGTTTTGTTAATAATTCCTCGTGCACCATTTTTATTTTTTTAAGGTTATTGAAAATTTAGTTCCCTTATTAGGTTGAGATTTAAAGCTAATATTACCATTTAAAGAGTCGATGATATTTTTTACAATAGCTAAACCAAGTCCCATTCCAGCAGACTTAGTTGTAAATTTTGGTTCAAATATTTTTAATTGGTCCTTTTTTACAATTCCAGTCCCATTATCCTCTATATTCATTTTAAGTTTATTCTTTTCAAGTATAATTTCAAGATTAATTTTCGGTGCCCTATTTTCAGGAACTGCCTGAATAGCGTTTTGAATTAGATTGGTAAGTACTCTAATCCACTGAGTCCTGTCAATAGGCCAAATTATTTTCTTCTTAGTTGCTTTAATTTTAAGATTAGCATTTTTGAAGATTTGAACCGCTGAATTTGTTATTTCAACTATATCTTGATCTTTTATTTTAGGTTTTGGCATAGTAGCAAAGTCTGAAAAGGTATTTGCAACCATACTCATAGTATCAATTTGCTCTATCAATGTTTTGAGAAAGGACTCCAATTTTTTTTGATAGTTTTTTTCATTGGGGTTATTAAATTGCTGAAAACTCTGTATTGTTAGTCTCATCGGGGTTAATGGATTTTTGATTTCGTGAGCTACTTGTTTGGCCATCTCTTGCCAAGCTTGTTCTCTTTGTCCCTTAGCAAGTTTTTCAGCACTTTTTTCAAGTTCTGATAACATCTTATTATAGGAACGAACTAAACTTTCGATTTCTTTTGTTTTAGTTTTAATTTTAATCCTATTGTTTTTTTCTAATAATCCTGTTTTAAGAATTTTAGATCTTAACTTTTCTATTGGACGAGTTATAAAACTTGATAAGAAAAAAGCAAAGAAAATTGTTGCAATCAACATCAAAGAATATACTTGTAGCAACCTAACTAGAAAGATATTGAGTTCTGTTTGACTAAATGATAAATCTTCAAAATATGGAAAGTATAAAATTAGATATGGTTTCAAATTGTCTCCTAAAAGTAAACTGTAAGAGGACTGAAATTCTCCCTTTTCATTTACATTTTGTTCGAGTATCCTTGTGGTCTGATTTTTTATGAGAGTTCTTATGATGGTATCATTTATTTTTAGGTGGTCCGTTTCATCAAAGTCATCTACATATGAATAATAGAGAGGTTTTCCACCAAGTGAATAAAGAGCAAATTCAACCCTATGAATCGTAGATATAGGGTCAAAATCTTTTAAAAAATAATCATAGTTTTTGGGAATGAATTTAATTGTAGTGTCTTTTGTAATAATATTTTTTAGATGACTTTTTACTTGAGTCTCTTTTCTTATCAATCTTCTATTATTATAATCATCATTCTGGGCGAAATACTGGAAATAGGTGGCCACTACAATCAATAAAAACGAAAAAATTGTTAGTAATATCATTGAAAAGAAAATTCTTACCCTTAACGAAATTTTACCTTTCATATCGTTACTATTTTCTATATTTCTGATATAGTTTAATTCCAATAAACAGAAAAATTATAAGTGAAACAAAGCTTATAATTCCTGACAATAGCGTCATACCTTCCTTGAATGTTGCTAATAAAATTATTATAAATAAAAGTAATGTTGGTGCCTCATTCCATACTCTCATAAAAAAGGAAGATTTATTAATTTCATCTCTTTGTAATTGTTTGAAAAAAACATGTGTTTTTAAATGATAAATAATTAATAGAGCTACAAAAGATAACTTAATAATCATCCACTTTTGCAGTATCCAAGTGGGAATAATAGTTAACATTAAAACACCAAAAAAAATGGTTAATAAAGCTGAAGGCCAACTAATTATATACCATAGTCTTCTTGTCATTATTTTTAATTGCTTAGTAAGAATTTCTTTTTCTGGACTACCTTTTTTAGAAGCTTCAATGTGATATATGAATAGTCTGGGAACATAAAAAAGACCAGCAAACCAAGCGACAACAAAGAAAACATGAAGTGCTTTAAAATAATTGTAGTATGATTCCAAAATTTAAGTTTCAATAAAATTACAAAAAAGCATTTTTGGACTTGCTTATGTTGTTATTATTAATTTTTTTAATTCAGAATTCAAATAAATACCAGTAAGTACAGTAGATAACAACTCCGCCAACGGAAATGATATCCATACACCGTACACACCATATTTTTTTGAAAGAAAAAAACTAGTGGTATTAAAAAAAATACCTGCCTTGAAAGTGTAAGCATTAGTGCTGGAAAGGCCCTCCCGATTGCTTGGAAATATGCAGAACCGATTAACTGAATGCCAATGATTGGTGTGGCCATAAACACTAAAATGAGGGCATCCGATGTTTTGTTAATTATATTTACATCAGATGTGAAAGCAGTTGCTACGCTATCCGAAAATGTATAGATAAACAAAAAAATTACTGTTGCCATACCCGTTGAATAAATAATAGCTTTTTTTACTGAATTCAAAACTCTATCTTTATTTTTTGCTCCAAAATTATATCCTGCGATGGGAATAAATCCTTGTGTAATACCTAAAATTGGGAATAACATAAACATCAACATTCTGCTGATTATAGCGTAAACAGCTATCATACTCTCACCCTGCAGCGAAAAAAGTATATTATTTACTACTAAAACAGTCAAACTAACGGCAGCTTGCCTTGATAGAGTCACAAATCCTAGAGACACAGTTTCTTTAACTATGCTTATGTCAAATTTCAAATCACTTATGTTTAATTTCAAATCAGATTTTTTTAAAAGAAAAAATCGTAATATATATGTTCCACATATAAAATAGGATAATGTGGTTGCTAAAGCTGCACCATACATCCCCAAACCTAATTCATAAATGAATAAATAATCCAAACATAAATTTGACACAGATGGAATAAACATAGCATACATGGCTATCTTGGGTTTACCCTCAGATCTAATTGTATTATTTGACATCATACATAGGCCCAAGATAGGTACCCCAACCATTACAATTACGTAATAAATTTTAGCTAAATCAAATAATTCACCCTTACCTCCAAACAGTGGAATTAAAGTATCTGTGGAGTATAATCCTATAGACATAAAAAAAATAGTTGATATCAAAGTCAATGAAACTTGATTCCCAAATGTTTTATTCGCTTTATCATGATTTTTATTTCCAAGTGATCTTGATATAATAGACCCGCCGCCTATACCGATTGACATTCCGATGGCAGCCACAAAAAATGACACTGGAAGAACAATATTAATTGCTGCGATTGCATTCGGACCAATCCAATGTCCTACAAGAATAGTGTCGATGAGAACGTTTAAAGACATTACTAAAATCCCCAGTGATGAGGGTAATGCGTGTTTAACAAGTAATTTCCCAATAGGTTCAATTCCCATTTCAGAAGCAGAGTGATTCATATTTTTTCAAGCACCTTTTCATTCCACTCTGTGACCCATTTTGATAAGAGTTCTACCCAATCGTCTCTTTCATTAATGCAAGGAACGACGTGTAATTTTTCTCCACCGTTTTCTTCAAAATCCTCTACTGCTTCCATTCCAATTTCTTCAAGCGTTTCTAGACAATCTGATACAAATGCAGGTGTTACAACAGCCATGTTTTTTACTCCAGATTTCGCAAAATTATTTATTGTTTTGTCTGTGTAGGGTTGTAACCATGGATCAGGTCCTAATCTTGATTGAAATGATGTAGAGAAGGTGCCTTCTTTAAGTTTGAGAAATTTCGCAACTGCTTGAGTTGTTTTTATGCACTGATGACGGTAGCAGAAATTATGAGCCTTTGACTTTGTATCACAACAAACATTATTCATCTTACAATGAGATTTAGTAATATCAGACTTTTTTATATGTCGTTTTGGAATACCGTGATATGAAAATAAAAGATGCTCCCATTTTTTATTGTTCAAAAACTCTTTAATAGAATTTGATAAAACCCGTATATAGTTTTTATCATTATAAAATGATTTAAACGAAGAAAATTTTAGATGTGGGTAATATTTATTTTTAATTTCCTCTGCTAATACTAAAATAGTTTCTGTAGTCGCCATAGCAAATTGTGGATATAAAGGAATGAGGAGTATTTCATTTACCCCTTTTTTCGATAAGGAATCCAAACCATACTTTATTGATGGATTACCATATCGCATTGCAAGTTCTACAGGTACATTAACTTTTTTCTTTAGCTTTTCCTTAAGTCTTTTTGAAAGTACTATTAAAGGAGATCCTTCTTTCCACCAAATTTTTTTATATGCCTTTGCAGATTTTTTTGGTCTGGTATTTAAAATGATTCCTTTTACCAATAAACTTCTAAGGATATAAGGGAAATCAATGACTCTTTCATCCATTAAAAATTCTCTCAAATAATTTTTTACGTCAGCAGGTTCAGGCGTATCGGGAGATCCCAAATTTACTAATAAAACTCCTTTCATATATTGTTGATATTTTTAAAAAATTGTCACGAAGATAATGAGAGTAAATATTTTTTTGGGGTAATTCCAAATTTCTTTTTAAATGCAGCAATAAAGTGACTGGCGGTTGAATACCCAACTTTTAGTCCAACTTCGTTGACGTTGTATTTACCAGAATCCAACATTCTCCTAGCTTCTTCCATTTTGTGAGTTAGGAGATATCCATAAACAGTGTCTCCGTAAAGCTCTTTAAATCCTTCTTTTAATTTATTTAGTCCTATTTCAACCCTATTAGAAAGCTCTACTAATGAAGGGGGTTCAGAGAAATTTTGAAGAACAATTTCCTTGGCATTTCTTATTTTTCGTATGTTGTCCTCGTCGGCCAAAAAGGGACAATTCTCAACGCTTGAATCTTCACTTTTACTAAAACAAAGACTTAGTAATTCATAAATTTTACCAGTTATATATAAAGATTTCATGTTTATGTTTACTTTAGCTTTTATAATTTGATTAATTACAAAATTCATACTTGGAGTAATAATCATTGATTCATAATACTTTTTAGCAGTATTTTCATCACTTAAAAAAGGAATGTTTTCAGCATCAGATGAGAATAAACTATGAAATTTTTTTATAGAAATTATAATACTAAGGATGGAGGACTTTGGATTTAAATTTAAATTAATTGGTAGATCTTTTTCTGGATTAAAAAGTAATAGAACTTTATTTTGGTCAATTGGTAATATATAATTACCGTTATTAAAATTAAAATTCGCTCCTCCTTTTACGCAAAAATGGAATTGTATTAAACCTCTTTTTACTTCTCTTGTACTAGTTCCCTTAAAATCAGAATCATTTTTGAAATGATACGTATAAAAACCATTACTTAATTCAAATTTATTTGTTAAACCTTTATCGTTATTTTTATCAGACATTCTTAAACGAATTATTTAGAATCAATCTATATAAGGATCGCTTACAGGTTTGACAGCCCCTGTTTACCTTATAAAGAGCAAAAGTATACTCTTTGCGTTAATTATTATACTTTTATCGTTATTTTTTTTGTGCAAGTGATGTTACTTTTGTGATGTATTTGAGTTTAAATGGAGAACTTTAGTGATTTAACTAATTTTTATGTTATTGGAATTAGTTATAGGGAAGCAGATTTGTATACGAGGGGGAAATTTAGTCTTTCTAACGAACAAAGACAAACAATTTTAGATAAAGCTAAAATCCTCAAAATAAAAGAAATTTTTATAAGTAGTACTTGCAATAGAACTGAAATTTATACTATTGTTAATGATCCTTCCATACTCATTAATTTATTATGCGAAAATTCTAATGGCGATCTTAAAACTTTCGAAAATCTTGGTTATGTTCTCAAAAACACGGAAGCTGTAAATCATATTTTTAAAGTTGGTACTGGTTTGGATTCTCAGATTTTAGGAGATTTTGAAATTATCGGTCAACTAAAAAGTAGCGTAAATCAGTCAAAACAGAGAAATCTAATTGGTAATTTTACGGAGAGACTAATGAATTGCGTGATTCAGGCTAGTAAAAGAATTAAAACAGAAACAAAAATTTCTTCAGGTGCAACTTCTATGGCTTATGCAGCGGTTCAATTTATTATTAATGAAATTGATGATGTTTCAAATAAAAACCTTTTACTAATAGGAACAGGAAAAATTGGAAGAAATACATGTGAAAACTTAGTTAAACACACTGAAAATAAAAAAATAACAGTAATTAACCGCTCCATAGAGAAAGCCGCAACTCTTGGTCACAAGTTTGACGTTTTGGTCAAAGATTTCAGTAAAATTTATTCTGAAATTAATAAAGCAGACATAATTGTATTGGCTACAGGTGCTGAAGAACCTTTAATTAAAAACAGTCTCCTTAAAAACAATAAGGATTTATTAATTGTAGACTTAACAATTCCCTCCAATATTCAAATTGACGAAACTCTGAAAAATATTAGAATCGTCAATTTAGATGATCTTGCAAAAGTTACTCACAACACTCTTTCAGAAAGAAGAAAACACATACCTAAGGCACAAGAAATTATTGAAGAAATAAAACAAGAATTTATACAATGGGTTTATGATAGAAGATATGCTCCTGCTTTAAAGGCTCTGAAAGATAAATTAACAAAACAACAAGATGCAGAAATGGGTCTACGAAAAAGGAAAAATGGAGTTGCTGTTAATGGTCCATCACATTCTTATGAAATGATTAACAAAATAACCGGTCAATTTGCATTTTATCTTAAAGAAAATCCGAGTAAAGCCAACGATGCCATGAATATTTTCAATGAGGTGTTCCAACTCGACCTTCACAATCATGAATAGGCCAATTATATTGGGATCAAGAGCCAGTAAGTTGGCACTATGGCAAACCAATTTAGTTAAAAAAAAACTCGACGATTCAAATATCAAATGTGAGATTAGAACAGTTACAAGTTCTGGAGATATTGACCTTAAAACTCCGATTTATTCAATGGGAATTACAGGAGTTTTCACAAAAGAACTCGATCAGGCTTTATTAAACAAAGAAATAGATGTTGCGGTTCATAGTTTAAAAGATGTTCCGACAAGACTAGCTGAGGAAGTATGTATCGGAGCTGTTTTAAAAAGGGGTAAATGGGAGGATATTATTTTATGGAAAAATATTGAATGCAAATCAAAAACAGTTAGATCAGTTGCAACTGGGAGCCTCAGGAGAAAATTTCAATGGAAACTAAAGTATCCTAATGATAAGGTAATCCCGATAAGAGGAAATATTACCTCAAGAGTAGAAAAGTTAAAAACTGATTCTAAAATAGATGGGGTATTCTTTGCGAGTGCAGCCCTTTCAAGACTAAAAATTTATGAAGAAAATGAGGAAACTTTAAATAACTTTCTACCAGCTCCTTGCCAAGGCTTTATTGTAGCAACATGTTTAAAGAAAAATAAATTTGTCATTGAAATTTTAAATAAAATAAATAATATAAAATCAAGTATTTGTTCAGAAATAGAGAGAGATTTTTTGAGAACTCTTGAGGGTGGTTGTTCTGCACCAATTGGTGCAATTGCTGAGGTTAAAGGTAAAATTATTGATTTTAAGGGTGGAATTTTCTCAATGAAAGGAGAACAGCCCAAAATCATTGAAGCTTTACTAAAAATTGATGAAAGAAATGGAATTGGCGAAAAGCTGGCGAATGAGATTTTAAATGATGGAGGTAAAGTATATATAGAAGAGGCAAAAATAAAATGAAAAATAAAAGAATCTTATCAACCAAAATTTTAAATACAGATGAGTTAAACCAACTTGATTTAAGTAGTCATCAATTTGAACAGTGGGATTTTATAAAAATTGAAGAAAAGAAATTTTCAATTAAATTAAATGATGAGATACTTATTTTTTCATCTCAAAACGCGGTTAATTCATTTTTCTCACAGAATCAAAAATTAACACCTAGAAATTGTATATGTGTAGGTGAAAAAACCAAAGATCTTTTAAAGAAGAAGAAACAAAATGTCATCAATTTTTTTATAAATTCAAAAGACATGGTTAAATTTTTAGAAGGAAACCTACTGGGTAACAAATTTATTTTTTTTACCGGTAATCAACGTATGAACAATATCGAAAACTTCTTCGATAATCAAAATGATAATTTCAGAGTTGTTGAGGTCTACAAATCTTACTGTGATTCCAAATATTTTAAAGATTTTGATATTGCATTGTTTTTCAGTCCCTCCGGTGCAAGATGCTTCGCGGAATTGAATTCTTTTGAAAATATAGAATGCTTTGCAATTGGAGAGTCAACAGCTAATGAACTTAAAAATTATACTAAAAACATCCACATTGCAAAAAAACCAACGATAAGTAATCTTATTGAAAAAGTAAAAATTTTACACTAAACCTTATGAAAAATAACTTGCTTCTTAGGGCCTTAAAAGGTCTCCCAGTTGAAAGACCTCCAGTATGGATAATGAGACAAGCTGGACGATATTTACCAGATTATATTAAACTTAAAAATAAGTATGATTTTTTTACTCGCTGTAAAACCCCAGAATTAGTTTCTGAAATAACACTTTTGCCTATCGATCAAATAGGAACTGATGCTGCCATTATTTTTAGTGATATACTGGTCGTCCTACAAGCTATGAATATTGAGGTTGAGATGAAGCCTAATTTTGGACCTTTCATTCCTAATCCTATAGATTCAAAAGAAAAAGTGAAAAATTTAATAACCCCAAATGTTATGGACAAACTTGGATACGTGTTTGAGGCTATTAAAGTAACTAAAAGGGACCTTAATGACAGGGTTCCTTTAATTGGATTTGCTGGCTCCCCATGGACACTTTTTTGTTATCTAGTTCAAGGTAGTGGATCAAAAACTTTTGATAAACCTAAAGGATTTGCGTTTGCTAATCCAAAAGAAACTGAAAAAATTCTTGAAAAAATAACCTTGACAACCATTGAATATTTGAAGGGACAAATTGAGGCCGGAGCAGATGTTGTTCAAATTTTCGATTCATGGGGTGGACTTTTATCCCCTTCTGACTACAGTAACTTTTCTCTTAAGTATATTAATAAAATTGTATCAGCTGTTAAGAATTATGCCCCCGTTATTATTTTTGGAAAAGGATGTTGGTTTGCTTTAAACGAAATGGCTAAAACTGGAGCTTCTGGTCTAGGAATTGATTGGAGTTGCTCTGCAAGAAATGCAAGATATTTATCCGGTGGAAATATAACTTTACAGGGGAATTATGATCCAGCCAAATTACTTTCCCCAATTTCAAAAATCAAATCAGACGTGCACAAAATGATTAATGAATTTGGTAAAGAAAGTTATATTGTTAATCTCGGGCATGGAATATTACCAAATATACCTGTATCTCACGCTAAAGCTTTTGTGGATTCTGTTAAGGAATATCAAATCTAATATAATGAAGGAAGAGTTTTACAATTACATACAAACCCTTCAGCTTTCAATAACAAGAGAACTTGAAAAGGTTGACGGCAAATCAAAGTTTAGCAATATAAAGTGGAAAAGAGAAGGAGGAGGAGGAGGTGTTACTAAGATTATTGAAAACGGCAATATTTTTGAAAAAGGAGGAGTTAATATATCCAATGTGTTTGGAGAGTTACCAAAAACAATGAAAGATTACTTAAATACTAAATATTCTCTCTTTAGTGCTTGTGGACTGAGCTTGGTGATTCACCCTAAAAGTCCATTGATTCCAACTATTCATAGCAATCTTAGATACTTTGAACTTTACAACAAATCTAATGTGCCCGTAGACCAATGGTTTGGTGGGGGAATTGATCTAACTCCTTATTATATTGACAATTTTGATATTAATCATTTTCATAAAGTTTGTAAAATTTCATGTGATAAACATGACAAAAATTATTATGATATTTTTAAGAAAAATTGTGATAATTATTTTTGGAATAAACATAGGGAAGAAGCAAGAGGAGTCGGTGGAATTTTTTTTGATTATTTAAAACCAAATGTTAAATCAGTAGACCAACTATACGATTTTGTGACTTCAGTTGGTGATAATTTTTTGAACTCTTATTTGCCAATTGTAAATAAAAATAAAAATGTTAACTACTCAGATAAACAAAAAAAATGGCAAGAAGTTAGAAGGGGCAGATATGTTGAATTTAACCTTCTTCATGATAAAGGAACCCAATTTGGAATCAAAACAAATGGAAGGATAGAAAGTATTTTTATGAGTTTGCCTCCGACTGTTCGGTGGGAGTATAATTTTCAACCAACAAAAAACAGCCCAGAAAGTGAGCTTGTTTGTGTATTAAAAAAACCAAAAGAATGGATTTAAAATAAAACATATGTTTCCAAAACAAAGAAAAAGAAGACTTAGAAATTCTAATTCGATTAGAAAAATTGTACGTGAAAACCACTTAACTGTCAATGATTTAGTGACCCCAATTTTTTTGACAGAAGGTGAAAAAATAAAAGAGGAAATAGAATCTATGCCGGGATACTTTCGGTTATCGCTTGATCTCTTAAAACAAGAAATAGATTCATTATGGGGATTAGGTTTAAAAGCTGTCTTACTCTTTGCAAAAATCCCAAACAATCTTAAGGACAATAAAGGAACTGAAGCTTTAAATCAAAACGGATTAATACAAAAGGGAATCAAATTAATTAAGTCCATTAATCCTGAAATTCTGGTGATTTCCGATGTTGCACTTGACCCATACTCATCATATGGTCACGACGGTATAGTTTTGGATAACAAAATTCTCAATGACGAGACCAATAAAATTTTATCAAAAATCGCTCTTTCTCATGCTCAAGCTGGAGTTGATTTTGTTTCTCCAAGCGATATGATGGACGGGAGAATCGGTGAAATTAGAAGTGTTCTTGAAAACAATGGATTTAAGAATACCGGGATTATGAGTTACAGTGTGAAGTATGCATCAAATCTTTATTCTCCTTTCAGGGATGCGTTATCATCCAATCCAGGATTTGGTGATAAAAAAACATACCAGATGGACTTTCACAATAGAAAAGAAGCAATTAGTGAAACTTTACTTGATATTGATGAAGGATCTGATATTGTAATAGTTAAGCCTGGAATATTTTATTTAGACATAATTTCTGACTTGAATGCAAAAATTAATCAACCTATAGCCGCCTACCAAGTCAGTGGTGAATACGCTATGTTAAAAGCTGCTCAGTCAAAGGGTTGGATAGACTATGATTCTGTAATTTATGAAAATTTAATAGCATTCAAAAGAGCTGGTTGTTCAATGATAATAACCTACTGTGCCAAAGATATGGCAAGGATTCTAAATTCTAGGTAGAATTAATTTTTTGATGAGCTTGAAGCTATATATTCTGAAATTTGATCTTGAAGTAACGGAAGGGTAAGAGTTCCGTTTTTTAGTATCGATTCATGAAAATCTCTAATATTAAACTTGTCTTTTAATTTTTTTTCTGCCTCCTTTCTTAATTCAATGATTTTCAATTCTCCTATCTTATAAGACAAAGCCTGTCCTGGCCAAGATATATATCTGTCTACTTCTGTATTAATTTCGTGTTCAGACAAGGCAGTATTATCTAACATGTAGTTAATTGCTTGCTCTCTAGTCCAATTAAAAGAATGTATACCCGTGTCAACTACCAACCGACATGCTCTCCACATTGAGTAAGATAATTGACCAAATTTTTCGTACGGGTTGGTATAGATACCCATTTCCTCAGCCAAAAGTTCACTATATAATCCCCAACCCTCACCAAATGCTGATAGATATAAATCTTTTCTAAATTTAGGAATAGACTCTGGAAGTTCCTTGTTTAGTGCACCTTGCAGATGATGCCCGGGCACAGCTTCATGTGCTGTCAAAGCGGGGATATTAAATAAAGGTCGACTAGGGAGATTATAAGTATTTACCCAGTAAAAACTAGGGCTAGTCCCATCTTTTGGAGCAGGAATATATCTTCCACCAGTATATTTTGGTGCTATTGATAAGGGTACAGGAGCAACACCATAGGGCTGTCGTGGCAAATGTTTAAAAAATCTGGGTAGCTGTTCATCTAATCTTTTTGCTATATCTCTTGCGTGGACTAATAATTCTTTTGGAGAAGACGCGTAGAATTTTTTATTCGTTCTAAGAAAATGTAAAAATTCTTTGAAATCACCCTGAAATTTCACTTCGCTAATAACCTTAAACATTTGTTTTTTTATTTTTTCTACCTCTGCAATACCTATATTGTGAATTTCTTTTGGCTTGAGTTCAAGAGTGGTATAGTACCTAATTCTACTTTCATAGTACTTTTCTCCATTTGGAGTTTGAGATACTCCAATTGTACTTCTCGTCCTAGGTAGATACTCTTTCTCAAAAAAATATTTAATTTTTTTGAAAGAGGGAATAACGGAATCCATTATAATATTTGCTGCTACGACCTGTAGACTGTCTTTTATATAATTTGAAATTGAGGTAGGTAGTTTTAAAAAAGGGGAGTAATAAAAATTATTTTTGTATGATGATGTAATATGTTTTTCATAAGTTATATTATAACCCTCAAAAATTATTTTGGGTTGGGATATACCCATATCAAGACTCTTAGAAATCAGTTTAATATTTTGCCTCACGAAATTTGGAATCTCTCCCAAAGTTTTGATATAATCTTGAGCTTGGCCAATACTTGAAATTTTTTTTACTCTGTAGACTAAATTGTTGTGAAAACCTGCGTCCGATAAAATAGGATTATAATGGGTTTTAAAATCAAAATCAGCTATTTTTTTCTTAATAACAAATGTTAAGAGTTCATGAGAGATTTTATCCTGTTTTGAAAGGAGATTTTTGTTTACTTTAGATAACCTTTCATATGTATTTTTGTAAAATAGATTCTCTCTTTCAAACCTTTCCTCACTAAAATCTCCGAGTAGAAATCTAGAATCATCAAATGGTTTAAAGTTTTCAAAATCTTGAATAATTTTCTTGAAGATCTTACCGTCGTCATACTGCAAGCAGGATAAAAAAATCAGGGAAAACAACAATATTGATCTTATGTTTAAATTCATAAAAGAAATTGTCTTTTAAAAAATATTAAATTATCTTATTTGAATACAAAATTATGAAATCAGCACTAATTTCATTTTCATTTATAGTATCTATAATAATTTTATTGCATTTAAGTCCTATAGGATACATAATACCGGGCGTTTTCAAAATTTATGGAACTGGTCACACCACAGCTTTCCTAGACGATTATAAAATTTTTGAAAATGCAGTAGTAAAAAATGGATCGACCAAAACTAAGTGGGACTATCACAATCTGTACAATCAAATCCCACTATCAAAAGAGTTTGATTCAATTATTAAGGAATATAAAACAGTAGCTTATCTTATTTTTTATAAAGATAGCTTACTGCATGAATCTTATTATTTGGGTCATAATTCCAATTCTAAAAGTAATTCATTTTCTATGGCAAAAAGTATGGTCACAGCTATGCTTGGAAAAGCTATAGAGCAAGGTCACATATCCAGTCTTGATCAAAAAGTTGGCGATTTTTTCGATGAGTTTTCTCAAGGCATTGCCTCAAAACTAACTGTTGGTGATTTAGCGTCAATGTCATCCGGTTTAGATTGGACAGAAAAATATTACTCACCCGTAAACATAACTACTGAATCTTATTTTACTAAGGATTTAGAAAAATTATTATTATCCAGAAAAATCACTGGACAACCAGGTAAATCCTTCAAATATTTAAGTGGTAATACTCAACTCCTAGGAATGGTTATTAGGAAAGCAACGGGTAAATCTTTATCAGATTATTTTTCCAAAAACTTTTGGATTCCAATTGAAGCTGAAGAAGAAGCACTTTGGCAAATCGATGGTATAAAAAAAAAGATGGAAAAAGCATTTTGCTGTTTTGCATCAAATGGCAAAGATTTCGCGAGATTTGCTAAGTTGTTTAAAAATAAAGGTAGATGGAATGGCCAACAAATTATAGATTCAAATTTTGTGAATCTAAGTTTAAAACCAAGGTTTAAAAATAGTCAAAATTACGGGTATGGTTGGTGGCTTACTAATAAAAATAATGAAAAAGGATTTTTAATGAGGGGTCATCTTGGTCAGTATGTTATTGTATTTCCAAAATCAGATTTAATAATCGTGAGATTGGGTCACAAAAAAGGGCCAAAAAATGAGGGTTACTACATTGATGAGGCATTCAAAATGATAAGCAATGTTAAAAAACATTAATTTATCTAGAGTTCTTTTTTTGGACATTGAGACAGTTCCTGAAAAATACAATTATAAGGAACTAAGCAATAACAAGAAAAAAATATGGAAAGAAAAGTTCGGAGGAGAGAAGGAATATCCAAAATCAAGTATGCATGCAGAATATGGAAAAATTATTTGTATATCTGTTGGCTTTTTTGATTTAAAAACTTCCAAAAAAAGATCATTCAGAATTAAAAGTTTTATAGGAAAAGAAATAGAAATACTCGAAAATTTCAAAACCCTCTGTGACTCACATTTTCATTTAAAAAGTAGCCTTTTGTGCGCTCATAACGGAAGAGAATTTGATTTCCCTTTTATAGCAAGAAGAATGATAATCAACAAAATTAAATTACCTAAAATTCTTGAAATGCATCAAAAAAAACCTTGGGAAATCCCTCATTTAGATACTCTTTATCTTTGGAAATTCGGAGACTATAAAAGTTCAATATCACTTAGACTTCTTTCCGAAGTTTTGGGGTTGAGTTCAAAAAAAATTAAATTACAAGGGAAAGAAATAGCTAACAAGTTTTACTTAGAAAAACAAATAGATAAAATTGTTGAATACTGTGAAAACGATGTTTTGGTTTTGTCGCAAGTGATATTGAGGTTTAGAAACGATCCGTTGCTGAAAGATGAAGAAGTTGTTTTCTTAAAAAATTAACTTCATGGCTATGGTGCTGGATTTGGATATTTGGAATGTACTTTCTCTATTAGATTTAAAATTTCAGTTGACAGTGATTTGTTAATTGAATTAATGTTTTCATCTAGCTGATTTAAATTTGTTGCTCCAATTATGTTGCTTGTTACAAATTCTTTAGAATTAACAAAGCTAATAGCCATTTCAGTAAGAGTGAGACCAAAATTATTTGCTATTTCGTAATAATCATCTGTAGCGTTTATGGAGTTTTCACCACTAAATCTGGCTAAATTAGGAAAGAGTTTGAATCTTGACTTTTCGGGCATTTGTCCTTTTCTGTATTTGCCAGTTAAACGACCAAATGCTAGTGGCGAGTATGCTAATAGACCAACCCCTTCTCTCATACAAAGTTCTGCAGACCCAATCTCGAAAAGACGATTTAGTAAATTATATGGATTTTGAACTGTGGTGATTTTTTGTAAACCCTTTTTTGCTAAATTTAAAAATCTCATTATGCCCCAGGGGTTTTCATTAGATAGACCAATAGACCTTATTTTACCCTCTTTAATTAAGTCATCCAGAGTGATTAAAATTTCTTCAAAGTTATCCGTCCATGGGTCTTCACTAGGTGAAAACTTATATCCTCTAATGCCAAAATTGTTGGTCTGTCTTTCTGGCCAATGCAATTGATAAAGATCAAGATAGTCTGTCTTGAGTCTTTCGAGACTTTTTTCTAAAGCTTCTCTCAAATTATTTGGACTGAAATGGTTTGTCTTTCTTATATGTGCCGTATACGTACCAGGACCAACAATCTTAGATGCTAGAACAATTTTTTCTCTTTTGCCACTTTTTTTAATCCAGGAGCCAATAATTCTTTCTGTATCAGCATAAGTGGAATGGTCAGCTGGTACAGGATATAATTCTGCTGTATCCAAAAAATTTACACCCTTCTCCAATGAAAAGTCAATCTGAGAATGTGACTCAATCTCTGAATTCTGCTTACCAAATGTCATTGTCCCTAAACATATTTTGCTTACGCTAATTTCAGTATTTGGTAATTTGGTATATATCATAAATTTATTTTAACCCCAATCTAAATTCAAATCAATACCTATTGGGCAATGATCAGATTGATAAGTATCCGAGAATATATTTGCATTAATCAATTTATCATCTAAACTATTTGAAACCATTATATAGTCTATTCTCCATCCTTTGTTATTTGCTCTCGAGTTAGCACGATAACTCCACCAAGTATATTTATCATTTTCATTACAAAACTTTCTAAATGAATCTATAAACCCATTATTTATAAAGTTATCTAACCATAGTCTTTCTTCTGGTAAGAATCCAGACACATTTTTATTTCTAATTGGATCGTGAATATCTATAGGCTTGTGACAAATATTATAATCTCCACAAATAATAATATTATTTAAGTTTTTTTTTAATTCACTTATATGATTTTGGAAGTCATCCATAAATTTAAATTTATGACTCAGCCTTCGAATATTTGTGCCTGAAGGGAGATAAAGGCTAATTACAGAAAAATTATTGTAGTCAACACGAATTACCCGTCCTTCATCATCGATATGATTTATTCCTGTACCATATGTTATGTTTTTTGGTTTCCTTTTTGTTAAGATAGCAACTCCACTATATCCTTTTTTCTTTGCAGAATACCAGTGATGATGATAACCCAAATTTTCAAAAACTTCTGTTGGTATTTGATCCTTCATAGCTTTAATTTCTTGAAAACATAAAATATCTGGATTTACGTTTTCAATCCAATTAATGAGATTTTTCTTTAAAGCAGCTCTAATACCATTTAAGTTGTAAGAAATTATTTTTATCATTTAACTAAGTTTTTATTCCAAAATTCGATTAAAAATTAATTACCTTTTAGCCAATTTCTTACATTAAGTTTTTCATCTAGAATATTCTCAAGAGAGGCCAAAGGAATCCTTTCTTGTTTCATTTGATCTCTATCTCTTAAGGTTACTGTGTTATCATGAAGGGTCGTGTAATCAATTGTTATGCAAAATGGAGTACCAATAGCATCTTGTCTTCTATATCTCCTACCAATGGCATCCTTTTCATCGTATAGTGCAGAATAGTTCAATTTCAAATTATCAAAAATCTTTTTTGCGTATTCGGGTAAACCATCTTTTTTAACTAAGGGTAGGACAGCTAATTTTATTGGAGCTAGGAAAACGGGAAATTTTAACACTTTCCTCATGGTCCCATCAGTTAATTTATCTTCCCTTAAAGACCAAGATAAAATAGCTAAAAACATTCTATCAAGCCCGATGGATGTCTCAACAACATATGGGATATAATTTTTTCCTAGTTTTGGATCAAAGTACTTAAGGTTCTTCCCAGAAAACTTTTCATGATTGCTTAAATCAAAATCAGTTCTAGAATGAATTCCTTCAAGTTCTCTAAATCCAAAAGGAAATTTAAATTCAATATCACAAGCTGCATCAGCATAATGAGCGAGTTTATCGTGATTTTTGAATCTATAATTTTCAGAACCCATTCCAATTGACTTGTGCCATTCCATTCTTTTATTCATCCACTTCTTGTACCATTCTTTTTGGGTTCCGGGTGGAATAAAAAATTGCATTTCCATTTGTTCAAATTCTTTCATCCTAAAAATGAATTGTCGTGCAATTATTTCGTTTCTAAACGCCTTCCCTACCTGAGCAATTCCGAAAGGAACTCTTAATCTTGAAGTCTTTTGAACATTTAAAAAATTTACAAATATACCCTGCGCGGTCTCTGGTCTCAGGAAAATTTCAGTCATGGATCCTGAGGTCGCTCCGAGTTTGGTTGAAAACATTAAATTAAATTGTTTAACATCAGACCAATTTTTTGAACCTGACTTTTCACACGCTATTTCGAGTTCAATAATTAGATTTCTAACATCTTTTAAATCAAACTTTTCTAAAGAGTTATTGAGTCTTTTTAAGATTTTTTCAACCTTTTTTTTAAGCTCGCTAACTTTTGGATTTGTATCAATGAATTTTTTTTCATCGAAATCTTTTCCAAATCGTTTTTTAGCTTTTGAAACTTCCTTTAAAATTTTATTATCCAACTTTTCACAATATTCTTCAACTAACGAATCAGCTCGATATCTTAGTTTTGAATCTTTATTGTCTATTAATGGATCATTGAACGCGTCTACATGCCCAGAAGCTTTCCATGTAGTTGGATGCATGAAAATTGCAGAGTCAATACCCACGATATTTGAATGGAGATCAACCATGGCCTTCCACCAGTAGTTTTTAATATTATTTTTAAGTTCTACACCATTGTGAGCATAATCATAAACTGCACTTAACCCTTCGTAAATGTCACTAGAAGGAAAAATAAAACCATACTCTTTGGCATGTGAAATTATTTTTTTTATTTCCATAATTCCCCAAAAATACTTCTTTTTACATAAACGAAAAATAAAGTAGTGGAAAGGGAATAGGTTTTATAAGTCAATTAAATTTTAATTTAATACCGCAATATTTACAATTATAATTTAATTTTATTTATAAATAACTTTTCAATTTTCCTTTGTGCTAAAGTGGCTCTTAATTTTTTTATTTGTTTTTGAAAGTTTAACGCTGATTAACTGCGCAAAAAGAGGATCACTATCTGGTGGTATGAAAGATACAATCCCCCCAGTTTTAACAAATGCAAACCCACCATTAAATAATTTAAACTTTAATTCAGAAAAAATCACGCTCAACTTTAATGAATATATAGAATTAAAAAATATTAATGAACAACTCATCGTTTCACCTCCCCTTGAAAGAAAAGATTATAAAATAATTCCTGAAAATACAGTAACCAAAAAAGTTGAAATCGAGATTAAAAATAAACTTCGTGAAAATTCTACTTTCACATTTAACTTTGGTTCATCAATTGTTGATTACAACGAAGGTAACCCTTTCCCTTTTTTTAATTATACTTTCTCTACAGGAGATTACATTGATTCATTAAAAATTTTTGGTTTTGTAAAAGATGCTTATGAAATTGATACTTTAGATTTTGTCTCCATACATTTGTATCCTGTTGATTCTGTTTTTAATGATTCAACAATTTATAATCAAAAACCTTTTTATGTTGGGAATACCCTTGATAGTATTTATTTTGAATTGAATAATCTTGCTCCAGGGAAGTACGAATTTATTGCTATTAAGGATCAATCAAAAAATTATTATTTTGATCAGAGCTTCGATAAAATAGGATTTTTTGAAAAGCCAATCGAAATCCCGAAAGATAGTTTTTTTCTCCCTGTTTTATTTAAAGAAATTACAAACTTTCAGTGGGGTAGAGCAAAAATAATAAACGACCATCATATTGAATTTCCTTACTATGGAGAACTCGGTAAAAGAAGAGTGAGAATACTGAATGACTTTGAGGAGGGTACAAGAAGTTTTTTTACTAAAGACAGGGAAAAAGATACACTACATTTTTGGTTTACTCCTCAGAAAAAACTTGATTCTATTTTAACAGAGGTCGAGGTCAAAGATAGTACTGCAGTAATAACTCTAAAACCATTTAAATTAGAAAAAGATTCTTTGATGTTAGAAATTTCTCCCTCTAATGGGAGTAAAATTGATTTCCTTGATACATTAAAAATAAAGAGTAATTTACCCATAACGGAAGTTAACAAAGACTACATTCAAATCTTTGATATTGACACTTTGGAAGTTACTTTTTCAACTGAAATCGATAAAAATCTTGATTTTATTTACTTAAATTTTGATAAGGTTCCGAATGATTTATACCAAATTCAAATTCTCCCTAATGCAATAAAAGATTTCTTAGGATCAACTAATGATACTATTTTTCATAAAATAAATACTACAAAGATTGAAGATTATGGAAAACTACTTTTAAGTGTAAAAAAGGTTAATTACGATAGTAAATACATAATGGAAATTATTGACAATAACGGAAAACTAATTAGAAGAATTTATAACAATCGTGATGACTCATATATCATTGAATATTTACCACCTGGAGAATATCAAATTAGAATAATTAAAGATGCTAATGGTAACGGAAAATGGGATACTGGTAATTATTTAAAAAAAATACAACCAGAGGAAGTTAAATATTTAAAAGAATCAATAATTGTAAGAGCTAATTGGGAGTTAAATGAAACTATTGAAATTTAAAATCGTCAATGTCTTCTAAAAATTTCAGCTCTTTTCTAGAAGATATCATCTCCTCTTTTTCAAATTTATAACTGATAATGTTGTTTTTTTCTTCCTCACAGGATGCAAGCTTATCCCCCAAATAATTCAGAAAGGCCGAGTGTCCAGGATAACTTTTCTTATTTCCATCTATTCCGACTCTGTTTACACCTAAACAATAGCACATGTTTTCAATTGCTCTAGCCTTTAAGAGCGTGTCCCATGCTTGAATTCTTTTCTTAGGCCAATTTGCAACATAGATTAAAAGGTCATAATTATATTTATTCCTTGACCAAACTGGAAATCTTAAATCATAACATATCCTTAAGCAAATCTTCCAACCCTTGTATTCAAAAATTCCAAAATTGCTCCCTCTGGCATAAAACTTATCTTCATTGGCTAGAGTAAAAGTGTGCCGTTTATCGTAAAAAAATATTTCCTTTTCAGGAGTTACAAAAACAAAACGATTGTATATTTCAGATCCTTCTGATATTATGATACTTCCACCGATAGCTGAATCCAACTTTTTGGACCATATTTCCATCCATTTGATTGTCTCACCTTCCATGTTCTCAGAAAATTTTTCAGCTTGCATTGTAAATCCCGTGGTGAACATTTCAGGTAGCAAGACAATGTCAATCCCAGAAATTTTATCAAGGTATTTTTCAATAATCTTCAGATTTTCGTGCTTTGATTCCCATTTAATGTCGAATTGGATCGCAGCAATTTTAAGATTATTCCCCAAAGTTGAAAAATTTAAACTTAGGTTTTTAGAGTAGATGATAGGTACTCACTATTCATTCTAGCTATATTTTTTAAAGATATTCCCTTTGGACACTCAACTTCACAAGCCCCTGTGTTAGTACAATTTCCAAAACCCTCATCATCCATCTGCTTAACCATATTTAAAACCCTTTGTTTTGACTCAACTTTACCTTGCGGAAGCAGCGCATATTGAGAAATTTTAGCAGATACAAATAACATAGCAGAAGCGTTTTTACAACTAGCAACACAAGCGCCACAACCAATACATGTAGCAGCATCAAATGATTTGTCTGCATCATTTTTTTCAATAGGAATAGAATTTGCATCTTGAGTATTACCAGATGTATTAACACTTACAAATCCTCCTGCTTGTTGAATTCTGTCAAATGCTGATCGGTCAACTACCAAGTCTTTGATTACTGGAAAAGCATTTGCCCGAAAAGGTTCAACAACAATGGTGTCACCATCCTTAAATTTTCTCATGTGCAACTGGCAAGTCGTCACAAGTCGATCGGGTCCATGAGCCTGACCATTTATAAACATGGAACACATTCCACAAATGCCTTCTCTGCAATCATGGTCAAAGGCTACAGGATCTTCTTTACCTTCAGATATAATTTTGCTATTTAGAACATCAATCATTTCGAGAAATGACATGTCAGGAGAAACATTTGATATCTTGTATGTTTTTATTTTCCCCTTAGAGTTGCTGTTTCGTTGTCGCCAAATTTTTAATGTTAAATTCATCTTACTTGTATGATCTAGTTTTTACCTCAATTTCTTCGTATTCAAGTTTTTCTTTGTGAAGAACAGATTTTCTGGGTTCCTCGTTAAACTCCCATGCTGAAACATATTTATATTCTTCGTCGTTTCGCAATGCTTCACCCTCTTTTGTTTGGTGCTCTTCTCTAAAGTGTCCTCCACACGACTCTTCTCTTTCGAGTGCATCTTTGGCAAATAATTCGCCAAGTTCAAGAAAGTCTGATACTCTTGCAGCCTTTGATAACTCTTCATTGAATTCGTCCAATTTGCCGGGTATTTTTACATTCTCGTGAAAATCTTTTCTAAGATTTTTTATTTCTTCTATTGCTTGCTTGAGTTCGTTTTTATTCCGGGACATCCCACATTTGTTCCACATGATTTTGCCAAGTTTTTTATGATAATAATCAACTGAATTTTTGCCTTTAGTATTTATTAACTTTTCTAAAGATTCTCTAACATATCTTTCCGCCTTTTCAAATTCCGGGCTATCAATGGAAATTGAACCAGTACGAATATCATCAGATAAATAATCTCCTATTGTGTAAGGTAAAACAAAATAACCATCTGCTAGACCCTGCATTAGTGCCGATGCACCAAGTCGATTGGCTCCGTGGTCAGAAAAATTAGCTTCTCCAATTGCAAAACATCCAGGGATTGTTGTCATTAGATTATAATCAACCCAAACACCACCCATCGTGTAATGTACTGCAGGATAAATCATCATTGGGGTTTCATACGGATTTTGATCTACAATCTTTTCGTACATCTGAAACAAATTTCCATATTTCGCTTTAACAACTTGTTTCCCTAATTTCATTATTAAAGTAGTATCTTTTTCATCAAGTCCCAAAACCAAAGCTCTCTCCTTTCCGTATCTTTCAATCGAGGAGTTGAAATCTAAATAAACTGCTTCTCCTGTCTTGTTTACACCATATCCTGCGTCACAACGTTCTTTGGCTGCTCTTGAAGCAACATCTCTTGGAACCAAATTCCCAAATGCTGGATACCTTCTTTCTAGATAATAATCTCGGTCCTTTTCCGCGATTTGAGTTGGACTTAATTTACCTTCTCTAATCATCTTAACATCTTCTATTTTTTTTGGTACCCATATGCGTCCATCATTTCTTAGTGATTCGGACATAAGAGTTAATTTAGATTGATGATCTCCAGAAACTGGAATACAGGTAGGATGAATTTGGGTAAAACAAGGGTTCGCAAAGAAAGCACCTCTTTTATGTATTTTCCATGAAGCCGATACATTACTCCCCATCGCATTAGTGGATAAATAAAAAACATTTCCATAACCACCAGAGGCTATCACAACAGCATGTGAAGAATGCCTATTAATTTCACCAGTAACCAAATTTCTAGTTATAATTCCTCTTGCTTTTCCGTCAATTGTGACGATGTCCATCATTTCGTGTCTGTTATACATTTTAATTTTTCCTCTACCAATTTGCCTGTTCATAGCCGAATAGGCGCCTAACAAAAGTTGTTGACCAGTTTGACCTTTGGCATAAAATGTCCTCGATACAAGTACCCCTCCAAAGGATCTATTATCTAAAAGACCTCCATAATCTCTAGCAAATGGAACTCCTTGAGCAACACATTGGTCAATTATATTTCCAGAAACCTCTGCTAATCTGTAAACGTTAGCCTCCCTAGATCTATAGTCTCCTCCTTTAATTGTATCATAAAAAAGTCTATGAATTGAATCACCATCTCCCTGATAATTTTTTGCCGCATTAATACCTCCCTGAGCTGCAATGGAGTGTGCTCTTCTAGGAGAATCTTGAAAACAAAAAGTTTTAACATTATAACCAAGTTCCGCTAAAGTAGCAGAAGCAGAAGCACCTGCTAAACCAGTACCAACAACAATTACGTCGATTTGACGTTTGTTTGCGGGACTTACCAAATTAATTTTACTTTTATGATTAGTCCACTTTTCAGAAAGACTTCCCTTAGGTATTCTAGGATTAAGAATTTGACCATTGACATTGGGCTTTTTATACAGGGATGTTTCCCACTCTCTAGCAAGTAACTTTGCTTTTTTAATAAGTATATCATTTTGCTTTTTTTCGTCTGTTGTTTTGGGGTGGGTAATTAAATGAAAGGGTAAGGTTTTAATAAGTCTTTTCGCCTTACGCTTACCATTTGCAATTTCGTAACCTGAAAAAAAATTTAGCCTAATTGAAGAGGTTCCATTTGAATTTTTTCTAAATCTTATTTTTACTGTTTTTTTCAAAATATACTTTTATTTAGGGTACACATGTTTATTTAAGGTTAAAATTCATTAAAATAATAATATTTATAATTCCAAGTTTTTGTGTCTTTATTATTTCGATCATATTGAATTTATAAAATGATATAGAGCTATAAAAACAAAACCTAAAGGAACACCAATGGCAAACAATTTAGTCAATCCCTTTATTGAAAGAATGTACTTGTTATTTACACCAACAGATTGAAAGGAAGAATTAAAACCATGAAGAAGGTGCAAACCCAGAAAAATAAAAGAAAACGAATATATACTAACTCTTATAGGACTTTCAAACTTATGAGTCATTTCGTGATAATATCTATCAGGATCCATTGGGTTGAATTGAATATATTTGTAATTCATTTCTGGCACCCAAAAATCATAGAAATGTAAAAACATAAAAAGTAAAACAACAATTCCAGATAAAATCATGTTTCTAGACATCCAGGAAGAGTTTGAACTACCCTTGATGTAGTAATATTTAACGGACCGTGAATTACGATTTTGATAATCCAATACAATTCCCATGATAAAATGAAAAACTACACCAAAAATTAGAATTGGTTGTAATATAAATTGCACTATTGGATTATTACCCATGAAATGAGAAATATTGTTAAAAATCTTTTCAGAAAAAACTGATGTCAAATTAATTGTGAAATGCTGAAAGAGAAATAAAATCAAAAAAAGACCAGATAATGCCATAGAATACTTTTTAACTAAAGAAGAATCAAACAATTTGAACATGACCTAACAGATATCTAATCATTGCAAGGTACACAATTTTTTTAAGGTACACTAATTATTAATGCCCAAGAGGACAAATAGTAATATTTGTTGAAGTTTCATAAAAAAATATTCATAAAATAGTAAACAAAATGTATTTATTAAATTTATGATTGGAAAGAAAATAATTAACTTTATTACATGAGATATAAACCTATTAGTAGTCGGATTTACAAAAAAAACAGAGATAAATTCACAAGTAGGATGAAAAAAGACAGTATAGCTATTTTTAATTCAAATGATATTTATCCAATCGGAGCGGATTCAACTTTCCCGTTTGAGCAACATCGTGATATTTTCTATTTGACTGGAATTGACCAAGAAGAAACCATTTTATTACTTTCGCCTCATGCAAAAAAAATTAAAAATCGTGAAATTTTGTTCATCAAAAAAACAAATAAAAAAATTCAAATTTGGGAAGGTCCAAAACTATCAAAAGAAGAAGCTAAATCAATAAGTGGAATTGAAAAAATTCTATGGTTAAATGAATTTGATTCCACACTTAAGCAATTCACCTCTCAAAATAGTGCGATTTATCTTAATAAAAATGAACATTACAGAAGTAATTCCAA
This sequence comes from uncultured Bacteroidota bacterium, assembly GCA_902635965.1. Taxonomy (GTDB): domain Bacteria; phylum Bacteroidota; class Bacteroidia; order Flavobacteriales; family Flavobacteriaceae; genus TMED96. The sequence continues at coordinate 18,331 of CACPQA010000008.1, read as the reverse complement.
GACACAAACTAGAGAAGATAGATTCATTGCAAAATTCAAGAATGAATACCCGACTCATTCTGTGCACAGAAGTAATCCTATATTACAGCACCTTAGGTCAATTAAAGATCCGTTAGAAATAAACCAGATTAAAATAGCTTGCGATATAACTGAGATGGGATTTAGAAGGATTTTAAAATTTATAGAACCTGGTATATGGGAATATGAAATTGAAGCAGAATTACTTCATGAGTTTATTTCGAATCGTTCAAAAGGATTCGCTTACTCACCTATAATAGCAAGTGGTAACAATGCCAATATACTGCACTATGTTAAAAATAATTCACAATGTAAGTCTGGAGAACTTGTTTTAATTGATTCAGCAGCTGAATATGGTAATTATTGCAGTGATCTTACACGTACAGTACCCGTTTCTGGAAGGTATAGTGATCGGCATAAAGCAATTTACAATTCAGTTCTAAACGTTAAAAAGGAAGCTACAAACCTTTTGACACCGGGTAATTTATGGAAAGAATACCACGAAGAAGTTGGAAAAATTATGACTGCAGAGCTTCTAAAGTTGGGATTAATTGATAAAAATGATGTAAGAAAACAAGATCCTAAATTTCCTGCATATAAAAAATATTTCATGCACGGAACTTCACATCATATTGGATTAGATACTCATGATTATGGACTTTTAGATGAACCCTTTGAACCTAATATGGTTTTTACCGTTGAACCAGGGATTTACTTGCCCGATGAAGGGTTTGGAATACGTATTGAAGATGTTGTCGTAGTTCAAGAAAGTGGAGAACCTATTAATTTAATGAAAAATATACCGATTGAAGTCGACGAAATTGAGAGCATTATGAATAATTAATGGCAGTCACAGTCGGTATCACAAGATTTATCTTTCACTTTAAAAAATCTTTGGTATAAAAATCTAACGGATAAAAAAATACAAGCTACAACTAAAAAATACTGGATAAAAGAATTCATGACAAGTACTGATATACAATTAGCGCAGAAATATAAGCAATACTTGTCATAAATGTAAATTGTATTACGGGCCACTTCCAAGAATTAGTTTCTTTCTTAACTATAGCAATTGTACTCATACATTGAAGTGCAAATGCATAAAAAACCATTAGAGAAACTCCAGTTGGTAAGTTGAACAATAGTTCCCCATTTGGTTTTCTTTGGTACGATATTTTCTCTTTTATTGTGTCCACGTTTTCACTACCAACGCTAAAAATGGTTGCCAAGGTTCCAACGAATACTTCTCTTGCTGCGAATGAGGTTATGATTGCAATACCTATTTTCCAATCATATCCTAAGGGATTTAAAATGGGTTCTAGAACTTTCCCTGTAATACCAATATACGAGTTTTCTAGTCTGTATGATTGAATTTCGTAATCCAATTCATTTATATTTTTTTTGTTATCATATTTATCCATGATAATTTGCTCTGCATATTTGAAATTGTCTCCAGGTCCATTAGAAGCTAGGAGCCACAAAAAAATTGATATCGATAATATTATTTTACCTGCTTCAAAAACAAATGATTTTGTTTTTGAGTAAACTGTAAATAAAACATTTTTTAAAACAGGTATTTTGTAGTTTGGCATTTCAATCATAATATGATTCTCAAATTTAGACTCAATTGCTTTACTAAGTACATAGGCAGAAATTAGAGCCATTAAAACACCAAGAAGGTATAATCCTAAAAGGGTCAACCCTTGATAATTAAATATGAAAAAAAATTTGTCTGGAATTACAATAGAAATTAGTATCAGATAAACAGGTAGCCTTGCAGAGCAAGTCATGAAAGGTGTTACCAATATCGTTATCAGTCTTTGTTTCCAATCATCAATATTCCTAGTTGACATAACAGCTGGAATAGCACAAGCCACCCCTGAAATTAACGGTATTATACTTTTACCGCTCAAACCATATTTTTTTAGACTTTTATCAAACAAAAAAACCACTCGACTCATATATCCCGTCTCTTCTAGAACTGAAATAAACATGAAAAGAAAAGCTATTTGTGGGATAAAAATTATTACGCCACCAATTCCAGTAATAATTCCCTCAGCTAAAAGACGAGTAAAAACTCCTTCCGGCAAAACTTTTTTTGTGTAATTGGATAAGTAGGAAAATATTTCATCAATAACATCCATTGGATAATTACTCCAACTAAAAATTGTTTGGAATATTAAAGCTAAAATTGATATAAAAATAATTTTACCCCATAAAGGATGTAAAAATATATTGTCAAGTTTAGATCTTAGGTCATAAGCTTTCTCCCTATCAATATTTAGGGTTTTATTTAATTTACTATTTATAAATCTGTATCGATGAACCGCTTCTTTATGTTTAATTTTTTTTAAATCGTCTAGGTTTTGATTTTTTTTTATATGCGAAAGCCAAGTTCTATAAAGTGAACTAGAGTTATTTTCAATCTTAATTTTTAGAATACTTTCAAGATCGATGAAGTTGTTCTCTACAAGTGTTGAGATGTCTGAATCAAATATTTTAGGAATTTCATCTAATAGTTCTTCAATTCCAGTAGAATTTCTAGTACTAATTGAAAAAATCTTTGTTTTTAATTCTTCCTCTAGAGTACTTGTGTCAAGAGTTATTCCCTTTTTCCCCATAACATCGCACATATTGATAACTAGATATAAAGGGATACCTAAATCTTTAACTTGGGTAAACAAAAGAAGATTGTGTTTCAGATTTTCAATATCCGATACAACAAGAGCAGAATCGGGTGAAATTTCAGTTTTTTCAAGTAGAATGTCAGAAACAATTTCTTCCTCTGGGGAAGATGAGTTAATACTATAAGCTCCTGGTAAATCAATTACGTTTACAGAATAATTGTTTTTAAAATTTATACTCCCTTCTTTTTTTTCAACTGTAACCCCAGGGAAATTACCTACTTTTTGGTTTAGACCTGTTAATTTATTAAACAATGAAGATTTACCAGTATTTGGATTTCCTAAAAGTAAAAGATTGAATTTTTTTTTCATTAAGCAATTTTTTCAACCTCAATTTTTTTGGCAATTTCTTGAGTTATTGCTAAATAAAACCCATCTAAAACAATATATAACAAGCCATTTTTCAATGGAGGCCTTTCTAATGATATTAAAGCACCGGGGATGAAGCCTAGTTGAACAAATTTTGTAGGGACATATTCAATATGTACTTTTCTAACTTTAACAGGTTGATTTAATTTGATGTTATCTAAAGTCATAAAATGTAGGATGAACAAACAAAATTAACCTAAAATGATTGGTTTGCAAAAATGATTTCGGAACTACTTGTACCCTTCAATTAGAATGTCAATGTCTTTTTTAAGTATTTGTATATCTTTATCATCAGTTCCATCATAAAAACCTCTTATTCTTTTTTCTCTGTCTACAAGAACAAAGTTTTCCGTGTGAATCATATCATGAGAATTATTTTCTACATTTTCTTTTACCACTAAAAATGATTTTCTGGCAAGGGAATAAATTTTTGACTTGTCTCCTGTCAACAGATTCCAATACTTATCATCTACCCCTTTTTCAATTGAATAGTCCTTAAGTACCGGTACTGAATCTATTTCTGGAGTCACTGAAAATGACAATAATTTTACTTTTCTCTTGTCTTTTACATAGTTTTGAATCTTTAGCATGTTATCTGTCATTATTGGACAAATTGAAGGACAGGTTGTAAAGAAAAAATCAGCAACATAGATGAACCCTTCATAATCCTTTTCTGATACTATTTTTCCATTTTGATTTAAAAACTCGAAACTTTTAATTTTGTGAAATCTCTTAACATGTTGAATGCTACTATCTACTAGTGCATAATTTACATCATTTGGTTGAAAAATTGGTAATTTTTTTTTTGGCGTGAGTGCATTGTAAAAAAGGTATAGAATAACCACTGCAATAGAGATAAAAATGGTTAGAAATAATTTGTATTTATTAATGAAATAATACATTAGTTACCTTTAATTGAGCATATGAAATGTTAAATCAAATATAAATTGAAATATAAACAATACTAAAAGTTTGAAATGTTTATTTTTGTGCCTCAATAAGAAAAATTTATGGAGATTTTTTTAATTAAAGCTTTTCAATTTTTATTAAGCTTGTCTTTGATAGTTGTATTACATGAACTCGGTCACTTTATCCCTGCTAAAATTTTCAAAACAAAGGTCGAAAAATTTTATCTTTTTTTTGATGTTAAATTCTCTATATTCAAAAAGAAAGTTGGCGATACGATATACGGAATTGGATGGTTACCGTTGGGAGGGTATGTGAAGATAGCTGGTATGATTGACGAGAGTATGGATGTAGATCAAATGAAAAAAGATCCAAAGCCATGGGAATTTCGATCAAAGCCGGCATGGCAGAGACTCATTATAATGTTAGGAGGAGTTACTGTAAATATTATTTTAGGGTTTCTTATTTATATGATGATATTATTCATTTGGGGGAAAGATATTATGCCATATACTGATATGCCTGATGGATTTAACGCTTCGCCTGTTGCAAAATCGATTGGTTTTAAAGACGGAGACGTAATACTTGAAGTTGACAATAAAGAGTTAGAATCAGTAGTTGATATCAATCGTTATCTTTTTCTAAGAAATTCTAAAAAGGTTAAAGTCAAACACGTAAGCGGAAAAATTGAGGTAATTAATATCCCTGAAAATTTCGGCTCAAAGTTATTTGAGGCTGGTGAAATAATACCATTATCTCCAAGAATCAGCAATACTGTTGACAGCATTGTTAAAGGTGGACCAGCTGATCTTGCAGGAATTAAACCAGGTGATAAAATTATTGCACTTTTTGATGATAAGATTTCATCTAGGAATGATATTACAGTTGATAAGTATTCTAAAAAAGATTCACTAAAGTTCACAATTCAAAGAGAGGGAAATTCAATAGTTAGGTATGTCTACCCAAAGGAAAACTCATTTTTTGGAGGATACTTCAAGCAAAATTTCAAATTAACTCATGTTGGTTTGACATTCTCAGAAAGTGTTACTCAGGGTTTTAGCTATGGATATTGGACTCTATATGAGTATATAGCACAATTCAAATATATATTTACAAAAAAAGGAGCGTCACAGTTAGGCGGTTTTGGTGCAATTGGCAGCTTATTCCCCTCAAAATGGGATTGGAAAGGGTTTTGGTCTAGTACTGCCTTAATCTCAATTATCCTTGCATTTATGAATATTTTGCCTATTCCAGCACTCGATGGAGGACATGCAATGTTTTTGATGTATGAAATTATAACTGGAAGAAAAGCAAACGACAAAGTCCTTGAGTATGCACAAGTGATTGGATTTATTTTTTTAATCACTTTAGTTATATACGCAAACGGAAATGACCTTTATAGGTGGCTTTATAAGTAAAATATTTTTGTTGTTTTTTTTTCACTAATAATTGTCTTTTCTATATTTGGGTTATAATGATTAAAAAGTCTATATGAAGAATTTAATTTTTTTAAGCTTTCTTTTCTTTTTTGTCAATACTTATTCACAAGAAGAGAAAGCTAGCATTGAAGATTTTGTTGCCGAACACCAAGGTCTTGAAGAAAACGAAAGCGGTGAAATTACTCCAATAAACGATAGAGAAATCAACAAAAAAATTCGTTTTTTTATTGAAGAGAGGTTTGTTAACGTTGAATTTACCCGAAACATAATTTGGGACAATTATCAAACATTTATAAGTCCTTATGATAGATATCACTATCATACTTTTATAGTCCAAGTTAAGGTTCAAGGACATGATAGGTTAAAATATCTTGAAGTCACATATCGCCCTAGAACTCAAAAAGTAGAAAGTGGATTTGAGTGGGATGACAACACAATGGAATTTGAAGATAAAACAAAAGTAAAAGAGGTAGAAGCTATTAATTCATAAGGCCTATTTTTTATGCTTTAAAGAGTTTATTTTTTTCTTTTATTTCAATGATCTCCTTGTTTGTTATTACAAATACTTGGTCACCATTTCTAATCTTTGGTAGGTGTATTCCTGTAAAACCTCCGAAAGAAGGCAGTATTATCTGATCTTTATTATAGATGAAGCAAGGGAATTTCATTATTTGTTTTCCTTTTCCTATCAATCTAACCCCAGGATGAATATGTCCAGAAAATACGAAACAACCATTTATTTTTTTAGGATAGTGTGTAAAAAAAAACTTTTCAATTTTTAAGTCATCATAAGTTTTTATTCCTAATTGTTCAAATATTAATTTTGGGATGATATCATGGTTACCTTTTATTAAGATAATTTTTAATTCACTTTTTTTTACCCAATTCTCAAATAAAAACCATTCGTTATTTAATGAACTATGAAACAAATCTCCCAAAAAAATTATTTGGGAAAAATTAATTGAATTTTTAAGCTTGATAATCTTGTCATAAAAGACGCCTCCAGCTTTTCGAGGAACAGGTATACCGCTCTTTCTAAAGTGACCTACTTTTCCCAAATGTGTATCTGCAAGTAAAAGAGTATTTTTTTCTTTCCAAAAAACCGCTCCAGTTTTATGTAAGTAAAAATGATCATTAAATATGATTATTTCTTTCATTTAACTGACTTTTCAAGTTGTAAATACATTTTTCTAATTCTGTCCTCGACGCTTTCAGATGACATTTTACTTCTAATTCTATCAGTAATTAGTGGAAATGAAAATGGAGTGGGGTATTTGCAGTCTTTCCAAACTATTTTTAGCTTTTCAATTTTTTTAAAAGACCTCTGTATTCTTGAACTTTCTATTCCATGATCAAAAGTTTCGTTTATAGCTTGTTGATAAAGTAAATTATCAGGTTCATATTCTTTAAATACATCATAAAATAATTGAGATCCTGACTGAAGCTGCTTAGTTTTAACTGGTTTTGTGGGATACCCCTGAAAAACCAATCCAGAAATTACCGCAATTTCTCTAAACTTTCTCCTACTCATTTCGGAAATATTGATGCTTTTTGATAGGTCGTCTAGTAAATACTCCTTTGTTAGTAAATTATTTTCTATAATAATATTTATGTCAAACTCTTGATCTGATAAAAGCTCAAATCCATAATCATTGACGGATATCGTAAATGTTATCGGATAAAGCAAGCTTATTCTGTATGCTAGTAAGCTTGAAACTGCTTCGTTGACTGCATATCCTTCAAAAAGGTAAAATAAAGTATGAAAACCCTCATTGGTTTTAAAGCGCTCAATAAGAAGTTCGTCACTATTTGGTATTTTTGATTCTCGATTCTGTTGTTCAAACATACTCTTTAGGGCTTTGAACTCTTGTGTTTCATAACTTTTTTTGTTGTGAAAGGTGTTTTTTAAAAGATCACTTAAATTAGAACTAAAGCTAAATCTTCCTCCAATCCAAGCTGGTATTTTAGCTTTATTTACTTTGGATTTTCTAACTATTACTTCCATCCCTTTAAGATTTAATAGTTCTAAGTTTTTGCCTGCAAATGTAAAAACCTCTCCTTTTGACAACTTTGACACAAACCATTCTTCAATTGTCCCTAGTTGTTTACCTGTTTGATATTTAACTTTTAATACCGAATCACTTACAATTGTACCCATTGAAAGTCTGTGCCTCAAAGCAATTCCTTTGTCAAGAACCACCATCAATCCATCCTCTAAAATTTGTATTTTTTTAAATTCATCATAATATTCTAAAGATTGACTACCCTTAGTTAAAAAGTTTAGAATCCATTTCCATTTACTAGAATCAATCGTTTGAAAACTAAATGTTTTTTTTATCAATGAAAAAATTTCTTTAGGAAAAAAACCTTCTCCAATTGCAAGAGTGGTTAGAAATTGAATCAATACGTCATAGGAATTAATATGTGGTAATCGGTCTTCAATCATTTGTTTTTTAATTCCCTCTTGTAAAGCAACTGATTCAATCAATTCGATTGCGTGAGTGGGAAGAAAATATATAGTGCTGGGATTATTAGGTTGGTGTCCACTCCTGCCAGCTCTTTGAATAAACCTTCCAACACCTTTTGGGCTTCCAACTTGGATACACACTTCAACTGGACTAAAGTCAACTCCCAAGTCAAGACTTGACGTACATACAACAACCTTTAATTTATTTTCCCTAAGACTATTTTCTACCCATAGTCTTATTTTTTTATCAATACTACCATGATGCATTGCAATTTCTCCAGCTAATCCTGGATATGAATGTATAATTGTGTGGTACCAAATTTCACACTGTGAGCGTGTGTTGGTAAATATTAATGTTGTTTTGCCTTTCTTAATAATTTTTATTACCTCATCTATCAAATGAGTGCCTAAATGACCTCTCCATGGAAATCTCTCCATACTTTTTGGAATTATAGACTTTACGTTTATTTTCTTATTTATTTTAGATGTAATGGTGTTGTAGTTGTTTCCTAATCCCATTAATATATCACCAGCTAGTTTTTTGTTTCCAAGTGTTGCAGATATACCAATAATTTTGATTTTAGGTATTAAAAATTTAAGGTATGAGATTGCTAGTTCTACCTGAACACCCCTTTTTGTTCCTAAAAGTTCATGCCACTCATCAACTACTACGGATCTTAAGTTTTTAAAAATATCTTTATGCTTTTTTGAACTTAGAAGAATGTGTAAAGTTTCTGGAGTAGTTATTAGTCCAAACGGAAAGCTTTTGTTTTGTTTTGCCCTCCTACTCTGTGGGGTATCTCCTGTTCTTAAGTCAACTTTTATTTCAGTTTTTAAATCTGTAGACAATTGTTGTGTGGATTTTTGGATTTCAACCGCCAAGGCTCTAAGTGGAGTAACCCATATAACATTTATTCCTTCTTCAATTTTTTTTAATTCAAAAGATTCATTCAATATACCCCCCCATACAGCGTAAGTTTTTCCTGTGCCTGTTGGTGCATGAAGCATAATGTTTTCTCCTTTCGCATAGTGTTCCCAACAATTAACTTGAAAATCCTGCGGCTTCCAGCCCTTTGATTTAAACCATTTTTCCACTGGACTCATACTAACAGCTTTTTTAAGTCTTCAACTGAATTGGCGTCTGTAATTTTTTTGTCATGTCTTTGTCTTAGAATCCTTGGAAAACGGACGGAAACCCCACTTTTGTGTCTTGAAGACAATGAAACTCCTTCAAATCCTATCTCAAAAACTAGTTCCGGTTTCACTTGCCTTACCGGACCAAATCTATTTATTGTGTTTTGCTTTACAAATCTATCTACCTCTTTTATTTCTTTGTCGGTTAATCCTGAGTAAGCCTTAGCAAAAGTCACCAACTCTCCATCATTCCATAATCCAAAAGTGTAATCTGTGTATAAATTTGTTCTTCTTCCGTGACCTCGCATAGCATAAGTCATAACTGCATCAATAGTTTTTGGATCAGATTTCCATTTCCACCAATTCCCCTTTTTCCTTCCAACTTCATACTTTGAATTTTTTCTTTTAATCATTAAGCCTTCACTCTTTTTTTTACCGGCACTTTTTCTTTCTTTTTTGACTTGGTCCCAATTTTCAAATTTCATATACTTGGATAATCTAATGGGTGAATTAATGGTTGAATACTTTTGTAAAATAGCTTCTAATTTCTTTTGTCTTTCAAATAAAGCTATCTCTCGAATGTCTTTACCTCCAATTTCTAGGATGTCGTAAGCCATGATTATAATAGGATTTTCATGTAAATCCTTTTTGGAAATATTTTTTTTCCCAATCCTTTTTTGCAGGGTGTTAAAGTCTCCAATTAATCCGTCCTTGAAGGGTAACAGTTCGCCATCTATAACCGTTCCATTTGGCAATTGTTCTGATAAAATTTTTAATTCAGGAAAACTTTTAGTTATCAAGTCTTCACCTCTACTCCACAAATAAAAATTACCACCCCTAACGATTAATTGTGCTCTCATTCCGTCCCACTTGTGTTCTATGTGCCATTCACCTACATCTGATTTTGAAAATAAATCTAAATCTACAGGGTAAGCTAGATAAAATGGATATGGTTTTGATAATTGATCTTTTGGATCAGGATTGATTATTAATTTTTCAAGAGTAGTTGACTGCGGGTCCCATTCTCCCATTAAGCGATGAGAAATAATATGTTCTTCAATATTTAATGCTTTAGACAAAGCTCTGGTCATTAATTTTTGACTTATGCCTATTCTAAATCCTCCAGTTAAAATTTTATTAAATACAAATCTTTCATAGTTATCAAAACACTTCCATCTTTTCAATATATATTTTTTTTTCTCTTCATCACTTTTGTCTTTTAAAGATATGATTTCTTCAATGCAGTCAGTTAAAGAGATTTTATGAGAAGAATTATCTTGAGTGATTAACAGAGATATTGTCTCAGCAAGATCCCCAACTATGTGGTATGATTCTTCAAAAAGCCACTGAGGTAAATTACTTTCCTCTGAGGCCCACTGTCTTAGTAGCTTGTTCGTCATTGGTCTTTTAGGTCTTCTGTGAGACATTAGAGCAATAGCCCACAACATATCCTTTTTTGAAGATTGTAAAAAGTAATTTGATAAAGCTTCAACTTTAAGATTAGTCTTGTTTGTGCTATCAAGAGTTTTAATTAAGATTGAAAATTTTCTCACTTTGGATTTTCTGTTTCTGGAGTTTCTTGTTCATATTCTGTTTTTTCAGACACTGCATTTAATCCTAGTCCATTTAAGTGCCTTGCAAATATATCTGTATAGCCATGGGTAGTAATCACATTCTCACATTCTGTTGAATAAATTGCAGATAATAATCCATCCCAATCTGCATGATCAGACAATACGAAGGATCTGTCCACGGCTCTTCTTCTTCTTGCACCTCTTATTGCCATCCATCCCGATGCATATCCCGAGGAAGTAATTCCTAGTTTTCTGGCCCACACACTTCCCAAAACAGCTGGCGGTGCAAGCACTATATTGCCCTCAATTTCTTTTTTTGAAGTATCTCTTGTAACAAGACTCGTTTTAGGGAAATCTAATTTAGCTCTTAAAACTTCTGTCATTTTTTCAGTAGCCCCGTGTGTAAAAATTTTTCCGATTTCAGGATCTAAATTTTTTAACAGTCTTTGAATTTTTCCAAGGGAGTAACCCATTAATAAACTGGTGACACCATTTGATTTATTTTCAGCCCACCAATTGTTTATTTGTTCATGAACTATTTTTGGCTCTTCCCACTTATAAACTGGTAATCCAAAAGTGCACTCAGTTATGAATGTATGGCATTTGACTGGTTCGTAAGGAGTAGAAATCTTGTCATCCTGAGTTTTAAAATCACCCGTAAATACCCAAACTTCACCTTTATATTCAACTCTTATTTGTGATGAACCGGGGACATGTCCAGCAGGATGAAATGAAAAAGTGACTCCATTGATTTGAAATTTATCTCCGTAATTTTTGCCAGTAACACTTATATCTCCTAACCTATGTTTTAATATAGGTACATTATCAGTTTGTGTTATGTAACTTTTACTACCCCATCTCGCATGGTCGGAATGTCCGTGAGTAATTAATGCCTTCTTTACTCCCCTCCAAGGATCTAAATAAACGTCCGCCTTCGAACAGTAGATACCATTTGATGTAAACTCGAGTAATTTCATTTAATAAATATTAATCGTTAAAATACATACATATTAACCCTTCCACGTTCCCCCATACATATAACTGTCATTTCTGGGTTTCACAATATATAAGCAAATTTTACAAATAAAAACCCAACCTTTTTTAGAATAATGTTTTGGTAGATATTTTACTCTATAAAGGGTGTTGAATTCAATTTTGCATTTCTCACATTTCTTCACTTATTTCAATATTCTATTTTTGTAATTTATAAAATGAGATTGATAATTCTAACACTTACAATATTTTTTCATTGTACCAAAGATAAAGATTCAGAAAATTGTATCTATGGATCGAAAATTTCTGATATGGTTTGTATAGAAATATATGATCCTGTCTGTGGATGCAATAATAAAACTTATTCAAATAATTGCTATGCAAATGCTAATGGAATTACTTATTATACTAAAGGAGAATGTAAGGTGAATTAATTATGAGATATTTAGTGTATTTAATTTTTCTTGGGTTTTTTGTTTCATCAAATGCATGTAAAAAAAATGATGACCCCAATTCTTTAGAATCTGTAACAAAAATTGTAGAATATACATATCCAAAAAATGATGGCCCTTACAAAAACCCATTGAAGGGTTGGAACACAGGTTGGTGGAAAGATTATGATTATGCTTCGGTTGGCTTTCAATATATTAAATGGAAAGATTTTGAGCCTATAAATGATAATTTCAATTATGACTATGTAGAGGAAGTTATTAATAGACCCGGGAGTGTCGGGAGGCATTTAATCTTAAGACTCTATAACGATTGGTATGGAGAAAATGAAGTTTCGGATGGTGGTCCAAAATGGCTTTACAGTGAAATTGGTGTTGAAAGATTAAGAGATCAAAATGGAAAGTACATAACTAATTTCAATAATCAAAAATTCATATCTGAAGCAAAGGAAGCTATTGAAGCCCTTTCGATTAGATATGACTCTGATCCCAGAATTTATGCTTTTCAACTTGGTATCATTGGATACTGGGGTGAATGGCACAGCTATGGGTATTCTGAAGATTTTTATCTAACCGATGAAACAAAAAATCAAATACTTGGCATTTATAAAAATAATTTTAATAATAAAAGATTAATGGGACGTTACCCATGGGTAGAGCCACTAAAATCGACTGGAGATATTGGTTTTCATAATGATTATTTTGGACCAGTTCCTCACAGTGATGAATTTGATGAATCTGTATCCTTGGGTGCCAAATGGACTGAAGGCCCCATTGGAGGAGAATATCCGCCACAGATTTCTGAAAATGAATTTAATCAAATTTATTTAAGTGAAATTGGAGAAACGATGATTGAAAAGGGTCATTATTCAACAATGAAAGTAAATAATGCTTGTGAAAATGAAAGTGACGAACTATGTGATGTTTTTATGAGACTGCATCGATTAATGGGATACAACTACCAGATAGAAAAATGTAGATTTCAAGAAAAAATTTTTAACGGTGAATTACTGTCAATTGAACTTGAGGTAGAGAATATTGGTGTTGCTCCGATGTATTACGATTGGGATGTCGAATTTGGTATTTTAAATAATCAATACGAAGTAATGAAAATTTTTGAAACCAATTATAAAACCTCTAATATTTTGCCAGGTGATAATATGGTTTTTAGAGTTCAAAAGTCAGTGGCAGACTTATCAAAAGGAAAATACAATGTAGGTGTTAGGATAGTTCAGCCTAATTCTCAAAATGAAAAATCAGAAGTATGGAAATTAGACTCTAGAAATACTTATATCCTATTTTCTAATGAACTTGAAGTGGTTAAAGGATATTGGGATTCACAAAATGCCTTAAAAGGTGGGTGGTCAATTTTAGGTAAATTTGACATTGAATAATTAACTATTGGTAGTTAATATCTTATCTGTCTTATGAATTTTTTAACATAAAATTAATATCAAAATTGTGTAACTTTAATTAAACACTTTTATGAAAAAAATCGATGCCTCCTACCTAAAGAAAAAAATAAACCAACTTAACAAAAAAATACATAGAGCGGAAAGGCAGGGTGACCAAAATAAAATTTGGTGGAGGAAAATGAAACTGGAAAAATTAAAAGAAAGACTTATAAAAATCCAGTATCAATATTAAATACAAACTAAACTTTTTATTATAATTAATCTCTACGGTTAAAGTAAAAATCGATATTCTTTTTGTTTTCAGAACGTTTTTCCTTCAACTTCATTAGGTCTAAGACCTCTGGAATTTCTCCATTTAAATTTATTAACTCAGGAGCATTTTTAATGAACCAATCGTATACTATGCCTCTATAAAATTGTGCTATAGTGGGAATTGTTCCAACCCCAAATCCCTCTCTAGCAGCTTTTGATCTTCTACCGTTTTCCAATAACAACATCCATTTGCTAGATGTTCTGTATTTAATTTGTTTATTATATTCAGAATGAGTTTTTGGCATTTCGAAATTGAATTTTTATTTGGTTAAAAAAGATAAAAGTATTAAATTTTTTTGTGTACACAATATAAATTTATTAAAAATTAATATGATTATTTTTCATCTTTTTTAAACCCCTCAGTAAAAGCACTTGCAACAAGTCCGGCAGGTACAGCTACGACACCTAGACCAACAAAAACTACTAAACTTGCAAAAATTTTACCACCATCGGTCACGGGATATATATCTCCATATCCTACCGTAGTTAAAGTTGCCACTGCCCACCACATAGAATGAAAAATATCAGTAAAATTTTCAGGTTGAACCGGATTTTCAAAATGATAAATTCCGACGGCTGACACATAAAGCATAAATACCGCTAAAAGACTAAAAATTATTAATTCTTTCTTAATACGATTAAACGCCTTGGATATGTTCATTGCCGCAGGCTCATACTTAAGCAAAGACAAAAATCTAAGGACTCTAATTTCTCTTAAATCAGCGGGTAATCCTAAATAGTATGGGATGATAGCAAGTAAATCCACCACACCCCAGAAACTAAAAATAAAGCCTAAGCGCTTTGGAGAAGAATAAATTCTTAATATGTACTCTATTGAAAATACTACAATAGGTACAATTTCCCAACGCTCAAGAAGAACATGGTATTTTGACATTGATGGCATAGTTTGAAGGCCGTGATCAATGACAGTTAAAAAAATTATTGTGTAAATAAAAATATCTACTCCTATTGCTATTTTATTTTTCGTATCTGTTAAATAAAAGTGTATTTTTTCTCTCATATTGATTTAATGTTTTTATTCTGCCTTCTTTTTTGATTTTTTTGACTCTTTTGATTTTTTTGATTCTTTAGACTCATCATTTTTTTCTTCTTTTTTTGAGTCATCTTCTGCTTTTTTATCCTCCAGATCTTTGTTGGCATCCTCCTCGGTCTTTTCTAATTCTTCAACATCCTTAGATTCGTTAGCCATTTTTTGCAATGCTGAAATTTCATCTTCCTTTACAAAATCTTCGTCTATTTGGGATTCTTGTTTTTCACTACTCATCTCCTCTATTTCAGATTTTTTTTCGATAATTTTTTTTTGCTTTTCTTTAAATTTTGACATCTTAATATTTTTAAAACAAATCCTTCCAAGGGCGCTTACCGTCCCTTTGAATTAAATCAATATATAAATTTAACGAACTACATTTGCTATTGTTACTAAAAGCTTCGTAAATGATAATAAATTTAGAAATTAAGTAATATGCAATGCCTTCGTGATAAGTTGAATTTAATTCTGACCCCAGCTTTAAATTGTTCCAGTGAAAAAAATTCAAATCTGGGTTTTTTGAATCTTTGGGATATGGTCCAGAAAAATAATTATTTATTATCCAGGTTATTTCTCTCCAACTTGGAGGCGCTAAAAAAAGTTTTGGTATTTCAGGAATTAAAAAAGCACTAGTCCCAATGGATCCAAGTATAAAGGGCCCGATATCATCAAAATAAGATAATAATTTAGTTTCACTTTTAGTTTGAGATTCTAGGTTAAAACTTAAATTTAAAAAGTCAATAAAATCAGCGAATTTTTTGACCATCTCATTGTCAATTTTCTGAAATAATCTTTTTGCTTCCAGTTTAAATCCTTTGTCAAGGGCAGGATGAATGTCTTCTGCCTTCATTAAATCCAAAGATTTAAATAAAAAATCCATGTATTTATCATCCAATGGTTTTTTGAAAATTTTTAATCTTCCATAAAGGTTACTTTTATATATTCTGGTTCCTTCAGGCTTTTCTCCCCAATAAGTCCAGAGAGACGATTTAAGTTGTTCCTGTTTTGACATACCAGATTGGAATATTAAATATGATATGGACTTTTCCGTGGAACCTGAGTACATTAAACCGTTAGAAAATCTATACACAACTAAATTTCATTCGTTTGACCTTCAAGTTCCGTTTGACTAACAGAGTCTGAGCTACTTGATATAACTGAAGTTTCACTTTCGGTATTCTTTGAAACTTTTTGTTTATTTTGAAGTTGACGTATACCATCTCTATCTCTTTTGTTTGCTAATGTATCAAGCTTATTTAGCTGTTTCACATTGTTGCTTCGATCTGCAACTTTTTGAATAGCATTGATCGAAGTATTTTCTTTTGCTTTTAATTGAACCTCATCCCCTGAAATATCATTAGCTTTTTGACTAGATGAATTACTGTTTTCTGAATCTGAATCTTCACCGACCTCCAGGGCTTTTTCTCCCATTTCGTCAGCTTCCTTTTCTAGTCCTTCATCATCATTTATAGGGATTTCACTTTTAAGTTGCTTAGTGGGTTGCACTCTTCCTTGTTTTTGTTGAGCTACATGCCAAGCTTCGTGGGGTAAATGTTTTTCCTGACCAGGACCCAAATGGATATCGTTCCCTTGTGCATAGGCATGCGCATTTAACTGGGCAGGTTTATCCGAATTTCTGTGAACTGAAACATCAGACATGTCTTGGCCTGAAAGCTTTTCTACACCACTTTTTAAATTACTAGGTAACCCACTGCCATCACTGCTCTTTTGAATAGGTTTTGGTGATGAAAAACTTGGTTTTCCATCAAATTTCCCCTGTGCGGCAGATGCTGTAGCTTTTTTATCTTCTTCTTCTTTTTGAGATTCGTCATCCCCTTTTCCATCTTCAACTTCTTTTTCACTTTCTGGAGAAGTTTCATTCAATTCAGGTGGTTTTGCTTTTGGATCTTTCCCTGGTATAGATATGTCATCTATTCCAAATTGGAACCCTTTTAATATGTTTTCAATAGTAAACGGAACAGGACCAAAATCTTTCTCAAGAGAAGCAACCTTACCTTGAACTATAAGAAAGTCAAATTCTTTTTTAAAAAATAAAAATTTTAATTTAACGGCAGCATATAGAGCCCCTAGAAGAGCGGCATAAAGGGACCCACTAACTTTAATGCCTTTAGCATCTGCAGTTAAAGTTAACATCGCATCAATTATCCCTTTAAGCTCAGCTTTTACACCGGCTGAAACCTTAGCAAAAGGTAATCCTACGCTAATTCCTCCAAAGAGACCTATGGACACTTCTCCGTGTCCTATTAAAGTCGCTGAACGAATTTCAAAAGTTGAAAAATCTGGCAAGAAGTGAGGATCGGTTTTAAAACCAGTAACCATATCTGCGGATGCTTTAGCCCCAAACCCGACTTCACTACTTATTTCGATGTATACGCCAGGTACACCTGCAGGTAGAAGTATAGCCGGTGGTTCAAATGAGAATTTCTCATCGAAGAAAGTAAAGGCACCACTCGCTTCAACATCATAACCTTGATCTCCTTCTCGTACTCCTTTGGCATTAATCGTGTATAATCCACCCGGCCCCTCTACAGTTCCCGAGATACTCTCCAGGTATCCATTATTTACCGACGCCGCAACATTTACTTTATTACCGGCAACATCGGTATCAATACTAGCATCTCCACCCATGCTAAGACTAGAAAAATCAGGTGAAAAATTAGGATCGGTATTTATTGTTCCATGTACAGATCCTTCTATAGGTCCGTTTGCAAACGCGCCCTCACCGGTAATTGTATAACCATCGCCATTGTCTTCTACAGAAGCAGTTATTGTGTAAAGACCGTTTGGCCCTTCTACAGTTCCTGCTAGGCTAACTAATGAACCATTTTCCATTACTCCCTTCATAACAATATGATGCCCCGCTGTCTCAGTATCAACGTTGGCTTCACCACTTATATTCAATGTGTCGAATTGCGGGTTAAAGTTTGGATCTGTACCTATCTCACCAGAAACTACTCCTTCAACAGGCCCTACTGCAAAATTTCCTGCCCCTGTTATTGTGTATCCCTCTCCATTATCAACAACTGAAACGGATAACATATATAAACCATTAGGGCCTTCAATTGTTCCCACCAAACTTTGAAGAGAACCGTTTTCCATCGTCCCAGCCATATTTATATGGTTACCTGCTAAATCAGTATCAACAGTTGCATCTCCACCAATTTGAAGAGAATTTAATTCTGGATTGAAATTTTTGTCAGTTTGTATTTGTCCTTCAACATTGCCCTCAACAGGTCCAGCAGTAAACGCGCCGCCACCCTCTATTGTGTAAGAGTCACCATTATCTGTTACTGCTGCGGTTAAGAGATACATTCCATTTGGACCAGTAACGGTTCCTTCTAAACTTTGTAATGATCCAGCCTCCATAGTTCCAGCCATGTTTATTTGGTTCCCTGCAAGCTCAGTATCTACTGTAGCATCTCCTGAAAGTATAGCACTTGACATATCGGGAGTAAAACTTTGATCAGTTAAAATTTCCCCCCGAACACTTCCAACAACAGGA
>CACPQA010000007.1 GCA_902635965.1 uncultured Bacteroidota bacterium | reverse complement strand
AACTAAGCATACAGCTTTGGGTAGCCTCAGATAAAGACCATAGGCTAAAGCCTGATAAAGTTTTAGATATACTAAAATTAGCTGATAAACAGTTTGAATTTTCAAATATCGATGTGGAAGTAGAATACCAACAAAGCACTATTGGTCTTTTTAAATTAGCCTTTGACGGCTCTGTTTTTCAACTTATAAACACTCATACGACTTGCCTTGCTCAAGACAAATGCGGCATATCGCAAGAAAAGCCTCGTGTACGTCTTAATGCAAGTGGTTTAAGCTGTAATCCTGAATCGGATTGTTGTTGAATAGTTCAAAATAATGAACTTGAAATTCGACCCCCTCCCTCAATAAAATCTCTTACATCTCCTCTGTGGAATGGGTTTTTATTAAGTATTATTAAACTCAATTCTCACCGGATACAGGAGCTAACATAAATTTCGCTGTATAAATTTGGGTCGTGATTTGGGTCTTCGACCGTGTTAGCCATCATTGAAATTTTAACAATTTCATCACTTGTAGAAAAACAAAGTTGGTGAAAGTTGTCGTTGTCGTTTATATCTGCTATCGAAATGGGTTTATGCGGTATTAGACCTCCAGTACTGTCTGAATAGCCAACATAGTACTGAAATAAGTCAGATTCGTTATCACCATTTATATACGGTGTAATACCACCATTCCAAGCAACTTGAATCGTTTGTATTCCTGAATTACATTCATTCAGATTGTCATCAATTCTTTGTGCAAAGAATAAACTTGGTCCATCAGCAAGCGGAATAATATTCGTGGTGGTGATTCCGTTTAGGTTTATTATTTCTGAACAAACTGACTCTCCAGATAAAGTATCAATTGTAAATAAATCCCCTACAACTCTAACCTCAACAGGTGGATTGGTAACAGCGGTGCCAAATTCACCTAACAGAAGCACAGTTCGATTTTCTCCGTTTTCATTAGCTGGGGCCAAAGAAACACAAATTGGGGTATGAATATTTCCAAAGCTATCTAAAACTTCAAAATCAGTTTCTGATAAACTGGATGCATCTAATGGGAATTTAAAATTAACAGGCATACCATCTAAAAGATTTCCTGGTTGATTACACAATAGACCTGGTATTACATTATCAAGTCCAAAAAAAGCCGACACAAGAGTATCTTGTGCAACCTGTTCTCTAGGTTCTTCGTTTTTGTTACATGAAAACAAGAGGATTAGTATAAGTAATTTAAATAGATATCTCATAAAGACACTATCAATTGTTAATTCACACAAGAAGAAACAATATTTAAGAATAATATTTTTAAAAAGTTTTCAAACATCTAGATTTAATTTCAAAAATCATTCCAAAATCATTTTGAATTGATTTTGGCAATAACACTAGTTAAAACAATCAATTAGAGTTGAACCTATTGTAAAGCACTATAATTATCCCCGTTTTACTAACGATAAAAAACTGTCAAAAAACTGTCAAAAAACTGTCAAAGTATTAAATTTGACAAGTCAAAAATTTGAATTTGATTTGTTCTTTTGAGTTAGTGTAATTTTTTAGTATTGTTATTTTAAATTGTTTTTGCCGCAGAAGGTTTTACTGTTGAAAGGCCACCAGTGGTAAAAGACATAAAGGGCATTATGTAATAACCAAATCTTTATTTTGAAGGGATTTTAAATTAGCTTATTTTTACTTTGTATGGTGGTTGTAGCTCAGTTGGTTAGAGCGCCTGATTGTGGTTCAGGAGGTCGTCGGTTCGAGACCGATCTTCCACCCAACTAGGGGAGAGTAGATCTCCCTTTTTTTATGGGCTCTACCCAGCTGCGTCTAGAAAAAATAGAAACATTATTCCAATCATTCTAATTAATATAATTTACGAATTTTTAGTTCCTTTTTCCACTTATTTTCCATTTTTTCTAGAAGACTATCATTTCTTCAAAAAGATTGTAGCGACATCCACCAACTCTGCCTAATTAGGTTAAATAACCATAAAACAATCCCCATTCCACAGAGGAAATATTCTCCAAGTGACAGATCTTTTTTTGTAACTTTATTTTTGATAAACCAACACGATGAAAAAGGTAATTTTTCTATTACTTCTCTGCACCTTTAATTTTTTTGGACAGGATAATTCTCAAGAATCAAGTGAAATAATTTTTCACGGAAAAGATTTCTTTAGGCTTGAAGGAACTATAATTGCTGATTCCTTAAAAGAGAACAGATACGATCGGTTACCTGCCTCCTACAAAGATATTATAAGAGAGGAAGTATGGGAGTTGTCAAAATCATCTACTGGATTATCAATTCGTTTTATCACCAACTCATCAATAATAAATGTAAAGTGGGAGATTTTGAATGACCTAAAAATGGATCATATGCCTGAGACAGGAATTAAAGGGGTGGATTTATATTTCAGAAATAAAGATAAATGGCAATATTTAAATACAGGGCGACCCAGCGGAAAATTAAATGAGTATACTCTTGTCGAGAACATGACTGTAGAGGAAAGAGAATATAAAGTCTATCTACCTCTGTATGATGGAGTAAAGAACATTGAAATTGGAATTGACTCAAGTAGTTTCATAATAGTTCCTGACCGAAATTTTAAAAAACCGATAGTATTTTACGGGACAAGTATTACACAAGGAGGTTGCGCATCACGTCCAGGAATGGCTCACACTAATATTATGAATCGTAAATTAGATAGGGATATACTTAATTTCGGATTCAGCGGAAATGGCAAGATGGAAGAGCCTATAGCTAAACTAATTTCAGAATTTGATGCAAAAATTTATGTAATTGAATGTATGCCAAATATGTCATCTCCACGCGATATTTCGGAACGCACAATTCCTCTAATAGACACCATAAGAAAGAAAAACCCTAATACTCCAATAATTCTTGTAGACTTATTTAAAGCTACTTTTTCTGTTTTAAATAATAAGGTTTTGGAATGGGGCAAAGGAATGGATAATGCTTTAAAGATAGAATACAAAAAAATGATTGATAATGGATACGATAACCTTTTCTATTTTGAGACTTTAAATGCGTTAGGTGATGATCAAGAGGGAACAGTTGACGGAGTTCATTTTACTGATGTTGGCTTTATAAGATATGCAGATTTTTTAATAGAAAATTTCAAAAAGCTTGGTTTAATAAAACAAGATTGATTATTAGATACAAGCTATTTCAAAATTAGAAAGAGATCTATGGGGTATTATGCTCAGATCTAAAATCTTCACTTTTTCCTATTGTGTGGCATAGAAACCAAAGATGTAGATAATAACCCTTTGGAAGAGGTGCCTCCATATCATAGGTACATCCTTTTCTTTAGTTCAGGGAGTTATTTGTATATTGAATATTATTAATCATAAATTAATTATAATGAAAAATATTTTAGTTTACATATTCATTTTAATTTCAACAATTTCTTATGGCCAACATTTTTATGCTATGGATATAGAAGTTGAAAGAGGCAGAGAAAAAGATGTAAAAACAATTTTTGATAATTATTTTGAAAAATATGATACAGAAGGAATGTCTGTATTAATTTTTAGAAATCAGATTGGAGATTTTAACATATTAAGTTCTCACACTATCGTATGGATCGGCTTGATTGATCAATTAAATAATGGTTTTAATGGAGAATATTTTAAGGGTTCGGATTCAACAGTTTTTTGGAAAAGTTTATGGGAAATATCTGAGTTTAAGCAAGATTATACTGGGGATATAGTTTCAGCAGATGGCGATGCAACAAGCGATAAGGATCAGGACTACCAAATTGTTTATGGAGTGACTCCAAAAAGCCGACAACAATTTATAAAATCTTGGGACAAAATGATGAAAAAATTAAATGTTAAAGGTTCTAGACATTTGATAGCAACACCCTTTTTAAATAGGATGTATAACTCATCAATTATAGGGGTAAATATTGGCAAGGATTATAAGAGCACAATTGAAGGCCTCAACAAGATTTGGGACTCAAAAGAATGGTCAGAATTTTCTGAAGAAAGTGGAGGATGGCAGGTAAATGTGAGTTTTTCTCGAAAAGTAATAGCTAGATATGACTAAAAATTAGACCCTCCCTAGTGGAGGGTCTTCTTTTATATCATTTGCAGATCCTTTCTTTAAAGTTCATGGACTTATTAGTATATTGCTAAATAACCATACTAAAGGATGCGTATTTTAAGATTTGAAAAAATAATCAATCTGGTAAACACGGAAGAAAATCAACCTTTTCATATAATTTAAAAACATAACATTCATGAGAAAATTTTTTTTATTAATTTTTTATTCACTTTTACTAGGTTGTGTTAGTTCAGGTATTGATTCTGTTAAAAGTGAAGAAGATAACCATGATTCTAAAAATTATTTGGATGTCTACAAAATGGTGGAGATTTGGTTAGAATCTGAAATAGATTATTATAATATTCCTGGGTTTTCGGTTGCTGTAGTAAACAAAGACAAAATTGATTGGAGTAAGTCGATAGGTGAAAATCAAAATAATGGAAAGATTACCATAAGATCTTTATTTAGTATTTGTTCCATATCAAAATTATTTACTTCAATAGGTATTATGCAACTACTAAATGAAAAAAAGATTAATCTTGATGACCCTTTAAAAAAACATCTACCTTTTTTTGATTTGGTTCAAATGTATCCGGATAGTTCTCCTATAACAATTAGAAATATTTTAACGCACTCTTCAGGATTACCAAGAGAGTCGAATCAACCATATTGGTCAAACATTGATTTAAGTTTTCCAACGAAAAATGAGGTCATAAAAGAACTTTCTGAGCAAAAAACATTGTATCCTGCGGATAAATATTTTCAATATAGTAACTTGGGTCTAACACTTTTAGGTTATCTAATCGAGGAGATATCGGGAGTCCCATACAATCAATATATTTCTGATAAAATTTTAAATCCTTTAGGTATGAGTAGCACCAAAACCTTCATGGATAGAACACAGTATGGAAAAGAATTAACTATTGGATATGGAGCTGAAACTAGAAAAAGAAAAAGAGAAATTGTTCCTTACTTTAATGCTTTAGGAATAGATCCAGCAGCAGGATTTACATCAAATGCTAATGATTTAGCAAAATTTGCTGTATGGCAACTAAATTTGTTGTCTGGGAAAGATAAATCCGGAATTCTACCTAAAGATTTACTGTCGCAAATGCACCAAATTCAATTTACTGATAGCTTAAGTAATGTGAAAAGGGGTCTTGGTTTTGAAATCTACAGCCAAAATAATGAAAACCTAGTTGGTCACGGAGGATCTTGTCCAGGATATAAAACACAATTAACTCTTGATCCTAAAGGAAGGAAGGCGTTTATCGCTTTAATTAATGCGAGGGGTCTTACACCATCAAAATACACCAGGGGAATAAAAAATCTAATGGATCAATTAAAACAAGTAGATAATAAAAACTCAAATTTATTTGAGGAAATTAGTGGTTACTACAAATCTTTGCCTTGGAATACAGAAAACTATCTTTCTTCTTGGGGTGAAAATATTGCATTATTGTCTCTCCCTAGTAATTCTGCAAACATAACTAGATTTAAGCCAGTAAAAAAAGATGTTTTTAGAAGAATATTAAAAAATGATGACTTGGGTGAGTATTTGTACATTATAAGGGATGAGAAAAATATTGTCACCGGTTTTAAAAGACATCAAAACATTTATACTTTTTATGGGAAGAATGTTTCTGATTTGAATTAGATTGATTTTTTTTTAAATTTAAAATTTAATCATGAATAAAATCAAAATGAAAAAACTACTTTATTTAATATTATTATTTCCTGTAGTTAGTTTCTCTCAATATGTCGACATGTGGCACTTCTCAGTTCCATATAATGAAACCAACATATACGAGGCAACTGAAAAAGAGTGGTTTGCGAAGGTAATGTCAAAGGCTGCCAAAGAAGGAATTATTAGAGGTTGGGGAATGAGCAGAAGAATTGGTAAAGAGGAGAGCAATGTTAGCTATATTACTTGGATTTCTTTTGGTGACATAAACTCAAGAAAAGAAGCATACAATTCAATTGGAAAATATTTCGATCAAACTTCTAAACAATTATACACCCCTAAATTAAGTGAAATCGGAAGAGAGAAGTGGGGCTCATACGTGGTAGGAAATAGTAATCTTTATTTTGACGAGTTTTTGTCCGCCCCAAAAGGTACAAAGATAAAATACTCTGTACACAACTTGGCCATGTCAAAAAACCCCAAAAACTTTAGTACGCAGCAAAAGGTTATATGGCTACCTTTTTTTAAAAATCTTATAAAGTCTAAAAAAACGGCTCAAAAAAGTTGGGGAGTAGCTAGAAGAATAAATCCTCGTGGGACAAAGCATGGTTGGAATGTTATGACCGTTGACGGATACGAAAGTTTAGATGATATTTTCCAATCAATTAATTCTACTATTACTGATATATCAAAATTAAATATTGAGCCAATAGCTAAATCTTTCCCAGATGGATGGTATGAACAAATAATTTGGGAAAATATTATAAGAGTTAATGATAAAGGCGAAATTATAGAGTAAACTAAAATGAATAATGGTAAATATATTAGATGGTTATTTATTGGATCAATTATTCTATCGATTTAGTTGGCAATATTTGGGATATACATAATTTTTAAGAATAGTAACTTTTTGATGGGTTTTATATATATATTCCTTGGATTTAGTTTAAGTATAAATGATTGGATCAAAATTTTCTCCAAGAGATAGGTCAGTATTATAAACTACTGAATTTTAGATTTTTTTAATTTTAAGTCATTTATAATCAAATAGTTGAGATACTTCTTTGTATATTGAAGCCTATTAATTATAAATCAATTAAAATGAAAAAAATATTTATCACATATCTTTTTGTATTGATTCAAAATAATTTATCGCATTCTCAATTCGAAGCAGTCAAAAATTTTCAAAAAGAATTAATAAAAAATGAAATAACCGGAAGCAATATTGTAATGATATATAAGGAAGGCGAGGTTGTTTTTTTAAACGCAGAAAATTCTAATTTGATTGGAGATAAGAAAATCAGCTATCAAAGTTATAAGCCTTACAAGGAAACTTTATTTCCTATTTGGTCAATGTCAAAGCCAATAACAATTGTAGGTATTATGATTTTGGTTGAAAAAGGACTTATTAAACTTGATGACAAAGTCTCGAAATATCTACCAGAATTTTCTGAAATTTATTGTAAAGGAAAGGAGGGTAAATACTTATGTGAAAACCCCTTAAAAATCATTCATCTTTTAACCCATCGATCTGGGTTTGGTTATTACAGCCACCAGGGTTATGGTTACGGATTGACTAACACTATTAAATATGACAATCTAAATGATTTTTCGAAAGATTTGTCAAAAGTCGTTTTGGAATTCGAACCAGGTGAAAAATACTATTATGGGGTTAATCAGGCATTACTTGGTAGAGTAGTAGAGGTTGTTTCCAAAAAGAATTTTTATGAATTCTTAAAAGAGGAAATTTTTGAACCCCTTGAGATGAGTGAAACAAAATTTTATTTGACAAATGATGATCGTTCTCGTTTTCAGCCATTATATGTAAATTTTGGAACTATTAAAGGTTTTACCACAGAACTTGACGAATTAACTTATGAAGAAACTAATGCTGCCTATTTTGGAGGAGAGGGATTAATATCTACAATGAATGATTATTCAAATTTTTGTATTATGCTCTTAAATGGTGGAATTTATAAAGGCAAAAGAATTCTATCAGAGAAAAGTATAGGGGTAATGACCAAAAAATATTCATCGTCTTATCCCGAGGAGGAGTACGCCGACGTTAGCAAACTTGGTTTTAATTATGGCTTTTCAATGTTTGTTCTCGATAACCCCTTAATTGACGGAACAGGAAGCACCAAGGGAATTTATGGATGGAGCGGATATCATGGAACCCACTTTTGGATTGATCCAACAAAAAAAATGTTTGGTTTATTTATGTCTAGGCATAGGCAAAGTGAATCAAATATAGATGTTCAAAAAGAACTTAGGAGAGCTGTTTATAAAAATGCAAATTAATTTGACTGAAACAGTTTTATATAAACGTATTTTTTACATTTTAATAAAAAAAACTAATAAAAATTAACAATTTCTAAGTTTTAGCACAAAAAGGTTAAACAAAATGCAAAAAAATAGCTATTAATTAATTGTTAGTTTGAATTTAATCTTTAATTTTAAGCCATAGAGTTTAAAAACAATTATTCAAAAATTAATAAATTAATCAAATCGAAATTATATGAAAAATAATGTAATGAAGAGTATTCTCTCTTTCATCGCTTTTTTGGTGTCTGTGGGAATCTATGCTCAGTCTGTTTCTGGACTTGTTACAAGTGAAGATGGCCCTCTACCGGGTGCTACTGTTCTTGTAAAAGGAACAAGTAACGGAACTACGACTGATTTTGATGGAAATTTTACAATAAATGCTGGGGCAGATGATGTTCTTGTAGTATCATTTGTAGGATTCGTTTCTCAAGAAGTTTCTGTAGCTGGACAAGATAATATTACTATTAATCTTGTTTCAGACAGCGAACTTGAAGAAGTTATTGTAACGGGTTATGGTTCCCAAAGTCAGAGAGAAATCACCTCAGCTACTGTAAATGTAAATGCTGAAGATTTCAACCAAGGGCCAATTAATGACCCAGTTCAATTACTACAAGGTAAAGTTGCTGGACTATCTATTTATAAGCCAGGTGGTAACCCTAATGAGAGCCCAACAATTAGAATTAGAGGTCTTTCAACCTTAGGTGCTAACACTGCACCACTTGTTGTTATAGACGGTGTGCCAGGTGCTACTCTTGCTAGTATCGATGCAAATGACATCGAATCCATGACTGTTTTAAAGGATGGATCAGGTGCTGCGATATATGGTACAAGGGGTTCTAGTGGTGTAATCCTTATTACATCTAAGAAAGGTTCATCTGGACCCATGCAGGTAAGCTACAGCACAAGTTTTGCACAATCTTCAATTTCACAGGAAATTCCCGTATTGTCTGCTGCTGAGTTTAGAGCAAATGGTGGTACCGATCTAGGAACTGAAACTGATTGGGTTGATGCTATTACGAGAAATGGTAGCAATGTTGTTCATAATTTTTCAGTATCTGGAGGTGGAGAAAAAAGTACTTACAGAATGTCAGCAAACCTTAGACGATCTGAAGGTATATTAAATAGAACCGGATTTGATCAAATGAATACAAGAGCTGCACTAAACACAAAAGCTATTAATGATAAACTAGACCTTACATTTAACTTATCTTACACAAAATTCGACCGCCAACTTGGTGATGAAAGAGCATTTGAATTTGCCCAATTTTACAATCCAACTGCTCCTATATTTGCCAACGATCCTAATGCAAGATTTCAAGTTAGTCCTACACAATTTGGAGGATATTTTGAGCAGTTAGGTCTTTTTAGAAGTTATAACCCAGTTGCTATCATAGAGCAAACAAGAAATACAAGGATTTCAACAGACTTTGTGTATAATGTTGCTGCCACATATGATATAACTGATAAATTAGAAGTTACTGCAGTTGTTGCAGAGCAAAGAACTTCTTCTAATGACCAGTTGTACAGACCAACTACATTATGGTTTGAAGGTAATGCTACGAGTCCAACAAGAAAGGGTCTTGCCGATCTTGCTAGTTATAACTTTTCTTCAAAAGTTTTTGAATATTATGGAAAGTATGAAATGGATTTGGGTAATTCGAACTTAAATTTAACTGCAGGTTATTCTTACAACCAATTTAATACGCAGGGTAATACATTCAGTCTAGGTGACTTCCCAGACAACTCAATTGACTGGTCCGAGGCTATTGGAGCTTCTCAAGATCTATTAAATTCAGGTTATATAGGTGCAAATAGTTATGCTTCTCCTGATGATAAAATAATAGGTATGTTCGGAAGAGCTAACCTTGTAATAAATAACAAATATTTTGTAAATGCTTCACTTAGAAGAGAGGGTTCTTCTAGATTTGGTGCGGACAACAGATGGGGTGTTTTCCCTAGTTTTGGTGTTGGTGCTGACCTAAATGAAATCCTTGGTTTGGGAGTTAGAAAACTAAAAGTTAGAGCAAGTACAGCTACAACTGGTGCTTTACCAGGAGCTACTGGTTTAACTGCTCAGGCAAGAACATTTGTATATGATGGCGGGGGTTCTGCTGGAGGTTCTACAGTCCTTGCTAGAGGTGCAAACCCTGACCTAAAGTGGGAAGAGAAAAACGAATTCAACTTTGGTATAGAATATGAGACTGAAAGACTATCATTAGATTTCGATGTTTACAACAGAAAAATTAAAGACTTTATATTAAATCAGCAAGTTGACGTCGCTGTTTATGGAGTTGATAGAAGATTCCAAAACGCTGGACAGGTTACTTCTAGTGGATGGGAATTCAAAGCTGATTATGACGTAATTAAAAATGATAAATTAAGTTACGAAACAGGTTTAATACTCTACAATAACAAGGTTGTATTAGATGAATTTAGCAATGAACTTGCCCAATATGGATTCTTAGGTTCTCCAGGACAAAATGCTGTTACAATGGTAAGAGTAAAAGTTGGAGATAAACTTGGTAATATTTACGGGCCGGTATTTCAAGGTGTAAATGCAGATGGTTCCCCACAGTTTGAGGATGTAAATGGTGACGGAACATTAAACACTGATTCTGGGAATGTACTTCAAGATGATTATGATGGAAGGGTACTTGGTACTGCTTATCCTACACTTGAAATGTCATGGTCGAATGTTTTAGAGTTTGGCGATGGATGGACATTAAATGCATTTTTTAGAGGTGCTTTTGGACATAGTTTGATTAATACTTTTAGAGCTTTTTACGAGCCTAACGTACCATCTCAGACTTCATACAACCAAATGAATACATCTCTTAGAGAGCCGAACTTAGCTGTTGCTCAGTATAGTTCACTGTATGTTGAGAAAGCAGACTTTTTCTTGCTTGACAACTTAACGCTCTCTAAGCAAATTTTCTTCCCAGAAGGTAGTGGAATTAAAGATCTTACAGTATCTTTGAATGCCCTTAGGCCTTTTGTGATAACCAATTATACAGGTACAGATCCCTCACCTGAGCTTTTCGATGCTCTTGGTGGTGGTGAAGAAGGTGTAGAAGCAGGTTCTGATGGAGCTGCTCTACTTGCGCCTGGTATAGATAGAAGACAGGATTACTTCGCGAGTAAGACATTTTCTATTGGATTAAGTGTTAACTTTTAATTGATGGAGATTATTAATAATTTAAAAATGATAAAAATGAATAAATTTATAACAACAATACTTAGTTTAAGTATTATAACATTTGTTATCTCCTGTACCGATTTGGATGAGGATTTAAGAGGTGTAATTACTTCTGACATTAGTGTAGAAGGAATTGCAACTGATGATGGAGGTAGTGGAGGTGGAGATGCCCTTGGTGGAGCATATGCTGGTTTACGTAGTACCGGTACTGGTGGTCATACCAATTGGTATTCTGCACAAGAGCTAACTTCAGATGAGATGGTTGTTACAACCAAGGGTGGTGACTGGTATGATGGAGGATGGTTAATTGATTTCCATCAACACAATTACAAAAACACTAATCCTAGTGTAAATAATAATTGGAATAGTCACTATGGTGCAGTTGCAACTACTAACGAACTTTTAGCTGCTGGTTCCCTTGACGCTAATGGGACTGCTCAGATAAAAGCATTAAGAGCTTATTACTTTTGGAGATTAATGGATATGTACGGAAACATAAAATTACCTACTTCTCCTGGAGTGGATGTTAAGCAATCCACAAGAGTGGAGGCATTTAATTTTATTGAGTCAGAGTTATTATCTGCACTCGGAGTAAGTGCTGTTTCACCTTCAATGGATTTGAGTGGTAGTGCGCTTGGAACTGATAAAAATGCCTACAGACTTAATCGTTATGGTGTTTTAGGTATACTTGCAAAACTTTATTTAAATGCTGAAGTCTACACTGGAACTCCTAGATATCAAGAAGCTCATGACGCTGCTGATTATATCATTAATAATGGAGGATACACACTTTGTGGCGCAGGTTGTAAAGTTAAAAACTTAGGAAAGCGTCCTGCTGTTGCATCAGACCCTGATGAACTTGAAGGATTTGCTGCTGTATTTGCTCCTAATAATGCTGGAAATCCAGAGCACATTTGGACTGTAAATTATGAGGCTGGTGTAAATGGTGGGTTCAACCTTGCTATGATGGCCCTTCACTATTCAAGCCAAATAACATGGAATTTTGATTCACAGCCATGGAATGGTTATTCTACATTAGAGGCTTTCTATAATTCTTTTGATGCAAAAGATGATCGTAGAACAGCTAGTTTTATTGCTGGACCTCAGTTAGATTATTTTGGAAATACACTTCTAGATTATGCTACTGACGATGGTGACCCAGAATTGGATTATACACCTGCGATCAACGAAATATTTCCTGATGGAATAAGACAAGCTGGTGCAAGACCTGGTAAATTTAGCTATAAGCAGTTTGGACGTTCTGATATGGATAATGATTTTACTCTTTTAAGATTGGGTCAAATATATCTAATTAGAGCTGAAGCTGCTGCTAGAGTTGGTGGTAGCTGGGATGGAGCTGCTGCACTTACTGATACTAATATTATAAGAGCTAGAGCAAATGCTGACCTCTATACTGCTGCTGAGCTTACAGAAGCTGAATTTTTAGCTGAAAGAGGTAGAGAAATGTTTTCTGAAGCTGTTAGAAGAACTGATTTGATTAGATTTGGAGCCTATGGTAATGCATGGTGGGAAAAGTCTACATCAACAGCGAATAAAACTATTTTCCCAATTCCATTTGATGCTATCCAAGCAGCTAATGGAACTTTAACTCAAAATCCAGGATACTAAAATCAATAAATTTGATTTATAAAAGGCTTCCCTTTCTGGGGAGCCTTTTTTTATTTGAAATGTTAGCTTTAAATTTATAATAAAATATAAAATAGCTTTGATTAGAATATTTATAAAGCTGTTAATCAGTCTCACATTTATTTTTTTATCATGTGATAAGCATGAAAAAAGATTTATTAGATTTGAAGAGGAATCAGGTTTGATTTTTGAAAATAATCTAGATTATACTGAAAATTTAAACCCATATACATACAGAAACTTCTATAATGGTGGAGGGGTCGCTTTAGGTGATATTAACAAAGATGGTTTGATTGATGTTTATTTTACAGGAAACATTGTTGATAATAAGTTATTTCTAAATAAAGGAAATTTTAAGTTTGAGGATATAACATCCGCAGCAGGAGTAGCTTGCTCTAACGTGTGGTCTACCGGTGCAACCTTTGCAGATGTCAACGGAGATGGATTTTTAGACATCTATGTTTGTAAGTCTGGACCACCTGGAGGTAAAAATAGAAATAATGAGCTTTTTATTAATAATGGAGATTTAACATTTACTGAAAAGTCGAAAGAATATAATCTAAATGTCACAGGTTTATCTGTTCACTCTGCATTTTTTGATTATGACAAAGACGGTGATTTAGACTGTTACATATTAAATAATTCTTTTAGGAATGTTGGTGGTTATGATTTAATTGAGGGCCAAAGAAAAATTCCTGACCCTGACGGCCAAGGCAACAAATTTTTTGAAAACGTAGGAGATAAATTTATTGATGTTACTCAAAAAGTAAATATTTTTTCTAGTAATATTGGATTTGGGTTAGGCATTACACTAAGCGATTTTAATAATGATGGGTGGACTGATTTATTTATTTCAAATGATTTTTTTGAAAAAGATTATTTATACATAAACAACAAGGACAAAACATTTTCTGAAAATTCCTCAAAATATTTTAAGTCTATGTCTCTTGGGTCAATGGGAGCGGACTCTGCTGATTTAGATAACGATTTACTTACTGATTTATTTGTAACTGAAATGCTTCCAAAATCATTAGAAAGAAAAAAAACAAAAGCAGTGTACGACTCGTGGGACAAACACCAATTAGCAGTATCAAAGGGATATTACTATCAATATCCTAGAAATGTACTTCAGAGAAATTACGGAGAATCAGGATTTTTAGAAATTGGAAGATATTCGAATCTTGCTGCAACGGAATGGAGTTGGGCTTCAATGATTTTTGACATGGATAACGATGGGCTTAGGGATGTTTTTATTGCAAATGGAATATTTAAGGATCTTCTAGACAGAGATTATCTTGCCTATATGGCCAATAAGGAGAGAATATCGAACTTAATGAAATCAGGTGATGAGGTAATAAAAAAACTGATTGATATTATGCCTTCTAAAGCAGTTAAAAATAATATATATAAAAATAACGGAGATTTTAATTTTACGGAACTTACTGATACGTGGGGATTTGATACTCCAAGTTTTAGCAACGGAATGGCTTATGGTGATCTTGACAACGACGGAGATCAAGATATTATCATTAATAATGTAAACATGAAATCTTTTGTATATAATAATCAAAACAACAACCAAAAGTCAAAAAGTATATCATTTAATCTGAAAGGAATAAAGAACAATAAAAATGCAATAGGGTCTAAACTTACAATTTATTATGGGAAGGGGAAGTCAAGTATGACAGAGCACTTTCCTTCCAGAGGATTCCAATCTTCAATTTCAAATAAAATTCATTTTGGTGTAGGGAATACCGAGCAAATTGATAGTCTGATAGTCAGTTGGCCAAATAACAAAATTTCAAAGCTATATAACTTAAAAACCAATACAACTCATAATATCGATCAAAAGAATTCTGCGAACTCAAATAGATTTTCTTTAATTAATAAAAAAAATGAACAAAAATTGAATCAGATGGATATATTAGATCACAGGCACATTGAAAATAAATTTGTTGATTTTAATAAGGAAAGATTAGTCCCTCAAATGTTTAGTAACGAAGGGCCTGCTATTACTTCTAGCGATTTGAATAATGATAATGTACCAGACTTTTTTATTGGTTCATCAAAAAACCAAATATCTTCACTGTTCTTGTCTAGCGGTTTATCGTACAAAAAAATCGAAACCCCTTTTAATTTTAATAAAAAATCTGAAGATACCGATGCTGTTTTCTTTGACAGTGATAACGACGGTGATGATGACCTTTATGTGTCATCTGGTGGTAAATCTTTCTCAAGATACGATGGTAATTTAAATGATAGACTGTATGTTAATGAAGGAAATGGAAAATTTAAATTTTCCAATTCTTCTTTTTTATTCGATAAGCCTTTTTCAACAGGTGCGGTTGCGGTAGGAGATTACAATAACGATTCTCTGATTGATGTTTTTGTTGGAGAACGATATGATGTAGATAGTTACGGCATTCCCGTATCTGGTAGACTTTATAAAAATTTAGGGAATAATAAATTTGAAAACATTAAAATAAAATCTTTTGAAAATATTGGACTTATCACCTCAGCAAAATGGGTAGATATAAATTCTGACAATAACTTAGATTTAGTTGTTGCCGGAGAGTGGATGTCAATTAAAGTTTTTATAAATATTGACGGAGATTTTATTGATAAAACAAAGGAATATGGACTTAATAAGTCAAACGGATTATGGAACGATATAGAGATTGTAGATATTGACGATGATGGGGATTTTGACATTATTGCTGCTAATTTTGGAGAAAATAATTTTTACAAGCCAAACATGAAAATGTTTGTCAATGATTTTGATTTAAATGGGTTTAAAGAACAAATTATTTGCTATGAAATAGGTGGAAAAAATTATCCAATTTTAGACAAAGACGAATTAATAGCTCAGCTTCCAGCAATTAAGAAAAAAATTGTCTATTACAAAGATTATTCAAATCTTAGTATAGACCAGATTTTTGAGAAAGAAACTATTGAAACTTCAGAAGTTCTTAATTTAAACACTCTACAGTCTTCAATTTTTATAAATGACAAAGACAAATTTAAACGAATTTCTTTACCTCCAGAGATTAACTATTCAACGATGTATGATATTGAAATAGTTATGAAAAATAAAAGAGGAATAAAAATTGTCATGGGGGGAAATCAATACAATATAAAACCCCAATTTGGAAGACAGGACGCTTCCAAGGGGTATTCCCTAAGTATAGAAATATCAAATGATTCAATATCTTATTCAAATTTAGAATCATTAAATATTGATGGCCAAATACGTAAGTTTGAGACTTTTAACGTAAAGGATATTAAAGCAGTAGCTGTTGGAATTAACAATGAAAAAACTAAATTTTTTGAATATAAATAGAATATCTATTATTATAATTTTTGGAATGCTCGTTTTTGGTTGTAAAAATCAATCTGAGTACACTAAAGTATTAAATCGGGAACTTGAAAATAAAAATGAGTACAATGACTTAATTTTTGATATGAAAATTGGACAGTCAAGACAAGATTATTTTGATATTTGTTATAAGCTCAATCAGAAAAAGTTAATCGTTTCAGGTCAGAGGAGTTTAAACCCAGAGTTAATTCTTGAATCAAAAGATGATGCAGTAAAGGGAAGTAATATTAAAATGTCTTTCAATGGAATTTTTAATGAAAAAAAAATAATGAAGGGAATGGAAATGAGATTTTATTTTACTGGGTGGTCTAGCTGGAATAAGGATTTATCCTCTGATAATCTTTTAGTTCAGTTAAAAGATACTTTAAGAGAGTGGTTTCCTGGAAATGATTTTTTTAAAGTTAACTTTGAAAATAATCTTTCAACAGAAGTAAAAATAGATGGGAATAGGAGAATTTTAGCCTATTTAGTAAATTCTAAAGATGTAGCTGTTAGAATTGAAGATATGAGTGGTAAATATGATTAATGTGCGTTTTATTTTTTTGTTTCTATTTTTGACATCATGTCAAAAAAATAAGAATCTTTTTGAATTAAAGGACAACAGTAAAATTGGCATTAGTTTTTCAAATGATCTGGGTTTTGATAATGATTTTAATGTCTACAAGTATAGAAATTTTTACAATGGAGGAGGTGTTGCATTAGGAGATATCAATAATGATGGACTAATTGATCTTTACTTAACATCAAATCAAAATAAAAATAAACTCTTTTTAAATAAAGGCAATTTTAATTTTGAGGATATTACAAGTCAAGCTAATGTTGGTGGTACCAAGGCTTGGTCTACTGGAGTAACTATGGTGGATATTAATTCCGATGGTTTATTAGACATATATGTGTGTAATTCAGGTGACATCAAAGGTGATAATAAGCAAAACGAACTCTTTATAAATAACGGAGACTTGACTTTTACTGAATCTGCCTCAAATTATAACCTTGACGACAAAGGATATTCGACTCACGCAAGCTTTTTCGATTACGATAAAGATGGAGATTTAGATGTATATATTTTGAATAATTCTTATCAGGCTATAGGTTCATTTAATTTGACTAAAAACGAGAGACCAAAAAGAGATTTGCTTGGTGGTGATAAATTAATGGAAAATGTGGAAGGGGTTTTTAAAGATGTAAGTGAAGAATCAAACATTTATGGAAGTGTTATTGGTTTTGGGTTAGGAGTAACCGTCGGAGACACCAATGGAGATGGTTGGGAGGATATTTTTGTTAGCAACGATTTTTTTGAAAGGGACTATTTGTATATTAATAATAGAGATGGAACTTTTACCGAAGATCTAACCAATCAAATGAAGTCTATAAGTGGCGCGTCTATGGGTGCTGATCTTGCTGACATTGATAATGACGGCTTCAATGATATTTTTGTCACAGAGATGCTTCCTTCAAAGTACGAAAGATTAAAATCGGTTACAACCTTCGAGGATTGGAATAAATACCAATATGTTGTAAAAAACGGATATTATCATCAATTTACAAGGAATGTCTTGCATTTAAACAACAGAAATCAAACCTTCAGTGAGATAGGAAGATTTGCAGGAGTTGAAGCCTCGGATTGGAGCTGGGGGGCACTTTTTTTTGATATGGAAAACGATGGATATAAAGATTTATTTATTGCAAATGGAATTTATAAAGATCTTACCGATCAAGACTATTTGCAATATATATCTAATGCAGAAGTTGTTAAGTCAATTGTTATGAATAACGAGGTTGACTATAAGAGATTAATTGAAATAATTCCTTCAGAAAAAGTTCCAAATCACGCCTACAAGAATGTAAATGGTATTAATTTCAATTCTTACATAAATTCAGGTTTAGATATGCCGAGTTTTTCCAACGGTTCTGCTTACGGCGATTTAGATAATGATGGTGATTTAGATTTAATTGTAAATAACGTAAATATGCCTGTTTTTGTTTATGAAAACAAAAGCAAAAACACAAATAATTATATAAAATTTGAATTGAAGGGGCTCGATAAAAATGTAAATGCGATTGGGGCTAAAATTATTGTAAAAACCAAAAACGGTATACAAACCCAGGAAGTCCAACCTGCAAGAGGTTTCCAATCAACCGTTGATATTAGACCAAATTTCGGATTAGGTGATGCCATAAATGTCGATGTAGAAGTTGTTTGGCCTCATGGTAAAAAAACTTTTTTAAAAAATATAGGTGTCAATCAAACAGTAACGCTAAATGAAAAAGATGCAGTCGAATATTCAGAGGATTCTTCAAGTATTAAGGTTACTAAACCTTTGTTTCTTAAAACTGAAATTAAACCAAATGTCATTCACAAGGAGAGTAATTTTGTAGATTTTAACAGAGAGAGACTCATTTATCACATGTGTAGCAGTGAGGGACCTAAAATGACCAAAGGAGATATCAATGGGGACAATGAAGAAGATATTTTAATTTCCTCATCAAAAGGTAATTCCATTCAAATATTAATAAAAAATGGGTCTGATTACTACCTAGACAAAAAAAACAACAAAATATTTAATCATTTAAAGAATATTGAAAATTCTGAAATTTTACCCTTTGATGCTGACAATGACGGTGATTTAGATTTATATTTTTCAAGTGGTAGTGTAGAGCACTCAATATACTCCCAGACTTTATATGATAGATTACTTATAAATAACGGCAAGGGTGAATTTATTGATTCAAACCAAACCCTTCCCGATGTAAACAATAAAATAAGTACCGGTGTAGTAACATCTGGTGACATTGATAACGATGGTGATCTAGATTTATTTGTAGGTGAAAGAATTAAAATTGGGAGTTATGGTTTACCAGGCTCTGGTTTTATTTTAATGAATGATGGCAAAGGTAATTTTTCAAATCAAACCCAAAAAACAGCTCCTGAGCTAACTAATATCGGGATGATCACAGATGCCTCATTTGAGGATATAGACTCTGACGGCAATTTGGATCTTATTATAGTAGGAGAATATATGGGAATCAATATTTTTAAAAATGAAGGGTCACAATTCGTCCGAATTGAAAATAAACTTTTAGATGAGAAAGGGTGGTGGAACGAAATTCACATTACAGATTTAAATAATGATGGTAAAAATGATTTGATCGTTGGTAATCATGGTTTAAATTCAAGATTTAATGCGAGCAAGTCTAAACCTCTAAGGTTATATTATAATGATTTTGATAAAAATGGCTTTGGAGAAGGAATAATTTGTTTTGAAGCCGAAAACGGAAAAGATTACCCTTACGCCTTACGTCATGATTTGATTGATCAGATTAAAAGCTTAAAGAAAAAATTCCCCGATTATGAATCATTTAAAACGGCAGATATAACCAAGATTTTTGATCAAAAAATTCTTAACCAATCTGATATCCATATTGTTAATACATTAGAGACTTCAATATACATAAAAAAGGAGGGATTTGAATTTGAGAAAATAAGTATTCCAAAAGAAACACAATTTAGTCCAGTTTATTCAATTAATAGTTACGATTTTGACAATGATGGAGATAAAGATATTTTACTAGGAGGCAATTTATATGACGTAAAACCAGAAATTGGTATTTACGATGCTTCTTTTGGATTATACCTAGAAAATCTTGGTAATTTGAAGTTTAAATATCACCGAGATGGAAAAGGTTTCTTTGTGAAAGGAGAAATTAGAGATATTTTAATATCTGATAAGAATGTTTTTGTTTCTAAAAATAATGACAAGATAGAGGTATTTAAATTTTAAAATTATTGTGATCAAAGAAAAATCAAATATACTCTTAATAGCTTCTTTTTTATTAATGCTTTTTTGTAATAAGTTAGACAAGAA
Organism: uncultured Bacteroidota bacterium; assembly: GCA_902635965.1. Lineage (GTDB taxonomy): Bacteria > Bacteroidota > Bacteroidia > Flavobacteriales > Flavobacteriaceae > TMED96. The sequence goes on along the minus strand of CACPQA010000007.1, from coordinate 63,169 downwards.
GGATGAAAGTACTATAAAATTTAGGACATTAAATTACTTAGATACGGGAATAAATTTTAAAAATAAACTCACGTATAAAACGAAAGTTAATATTATTGAGTATTTGTACTATTATAACGGTGGAGGTGTGGCAATCGGAGATATAAATAACGACGGATTAGAGGATATTTATTTTTCAGGAAATCAAGTCTCTGACCGGTTATATCTAAACTTGGGGAATTTAAAATTTCAAGATATCACCTTAAAATCAGGAATCAAAACCGATGTGTCGTGGTCTAATGGAGTTAGCTTTGAGGATGTAAACAATGATGGGTATTTAGATATATATGTTTGCAAAGTCAGTCCTCTTAGTCCAAAAGGAACACATAATTTACTTTACATCAATAATAAAAACATGACTTTCACAGAAAGTTCTTCTCAATTGGGATTAGATTTTTCTGGTTTTTCAACCCATTCTACATTTTTGGATTACGATAAAGATGGAGACTTAGACATTTATTTAATGAACCATGCAATTCATACTGTAAGAAGCTACGGGAGCTCAAAAAAAAGAAGAGAATCGGATGAATTATCTGGTGACAAGTTCTTTGAAAATAGATTAAACGAAAAAGATAAAAAGTTCATAGATGTCACTAAAGAGTCGAAGATTTATGATAGCCCCCTGGGTTACGGACTAGCTCTAACTTCAACTGATTTTAACAATGACGGCTGGTTAGACCTTTATGTTGGGAATGATTTTCATGAAAACGATTATATATACATAAATAATAAAGACAAAACATTTACTGAGTCAATAAAAAAGTCAATGAGTCATACATCTCATTTCACAATGGGAGTTGATGTTGCCGATTTAAATCAGGATGGAAAGCTAGATGTTTTTACAACAGATATGATGCCATACGATCCAAAAATCTTTTTGAAATCTGGTGGTGAGGATTTGGATAAAATATCAAGAATTAAAAAAGATTTAGGATTTGAACAGCAATTTTCAAGAAACCATATGCAAATTAATAGTGGTAACAATACTTTTTATGATGTTGCGATTCAAACCAATACACATGCAACAGACTGGAGTTGGGGCGTTTTGTTACAAGATTTTGATTCTGACGGTAAAGAAGATATTTTTATATCCAATGGTATACTTAAACGACCCAATGATTTAGATTACATTAATTACTTAAGCAATGTAGACTTTACAGAGTACAATAACTCAAGGCAGGATGTACTCAAGAAAAACCTTATTGATAAGATGCCAACTCTTAAAATTCCAAATATTTTATTTAAGAATAATGGAGATTTAAATTTTGAAAAAGTAAATTCATCTAATACAGGTGTACCCTCTTATAGCAATGGTGCTGCATACGCAGACTTAGATCTTGATGGAGATTTAGATATCATTTTAAATAATTTGAATTCTGAGGCTACCATTCTTGAAAATTTAACTGAAAAATCAAACTTTATTTCTATAAAACTAGCTGGAAATTCTAAATATCCCGTAACAAAGGGATCGAGAATTGAACTATATGTAAATGGTAATAAACTTGTTAAGGAAAATATCACAACTAGAGGGTTTCAGTCCTCTTCTTCACATAATGTTTTTTTTGGTTTGGGAGAAAACAAAAAAATTGACTCCTTAATTATAAGATGGCCAGATGGGCATAAAGAAAGAAAGATAATCACGGATACTAATCAAAGTGTATCCATCTCTAAAGGGGACTATAATTTTGAAGATGAAGTTGATATCAAAATTAAAAAACCAACTAAATTAAATGTAAGTTATCTTCCGATTAAACATGAAGAAACTGAGTATTATGATTATCAGAAAGAAAGGTTAATTCCTGAAAGATTGTCATTTGAAGGTCCAGCAGTTGTTAAAGCAGACTTTAATAATGATGGTCTTGAAGATTTTTTTATGGGGGGTGCGAAATTCCAAAGAGGTAGAGTTTTTCTTTCTACAAAAAATAAAGGTTTTGACGAGGTTAAAAATTTTGATTTACAAAAGGATAATAAATTTGAAGATACAGACGCGGCAGCTTTTGATATAGACAATGATGGGGACCTTGACCTTTATGTTGTAAGTGGCGGAAACGAGTATAAAGAATTAGACAAAAATTATATGGATCGTGTCTATTTAAATGATGGTTTGGGGAATTTCACACGTCTTAAAATCTTTCTCCCAAGGACCAACGGTTCATCAGTTTCAGTCTCCGATTTTAATAATGATGGCTATGATGACTTGTTTGTAGGATCAAGGTCAATTACTGGTTTTTATGGACTAAGTCCTTACAGCTTTTTTTTGGTAAATAACAAAGATAATACGTTATCACCAGTTCAGCAACAAAGATATGGAATGGTGACAGACAGTAAATGGGTTGACATTAACTCCGATGGAAAAGAGGACATTGTTTTAGTCGGTGATTGGATGCCAATAACTGTTTTAATTCAGGAAGATGATTTTAAATTTATAAATAAAACTTTTGAGTATGGACTCTCTGGAACAAATGGATTATGGAATGTAGTTGATATAAAGGATTTCAATGAAGACGGCAAGATTGACATAATTGCTGGAAATGCTGGGACAAACTTTAAATGGAAGCCTTCAATTAAAAAACCTGTAAAATTATACCTTGATGACTTCGATGGGAACCAGCAACCGGACCCAATCATATTTTATGATTTTTTTGGAAAATATGTCCCTTTTTCATCAAAAGATAAACTAGATAAACAGCTACCTTTTTTAAAAAAGAAGTTTCCTAATTATAATAATTTTTCAAAAATTAAAGATATTAAATCTCTAACAGGTAAGGGGGAAAACGATATTCTTGAGATAAAATATATTTATGATCTTGAATCTTCAATTTTTATAAATAAAGAAGGAAGCTTTAAAAAATATGCTTTACCTCCTTCAGCACAACTTAGTTGCATTGAGGATTTTAAATTTTTTAAAAATTCAAATGATTTAATTTATGTAGGTAATTTTAGTAAATATGTTACTGAACTTGGATTTTCTAGTGCTAATCCTGGGGGATTATTATTGGATTTAGATACAGAAAAAATGTATTTTAAAAATACAAAAAACCTTCCCTTACCAATTAGTAAAGATTATAGAGCTATTTTAGATTTTGATGACAACCAATTGATATTTTCAAATAATGATTACATATATTCTTTGAAAGCTGCTTCCCTAAAATAAATCTCGTAGTATGATTTTAATTATAAGAAAAATTTTTTTAATAAGTAAAACAAATAACATATAGTGTTAAGTTATTGCAATCATGAAAATTCATTGGACTTAGTCAATAGATTTGAAAACGTAGATAAATGTGTGTTTTTTAGTAAATTAGCTTTTCATTAATGGGTATGAGATATTTAACTTTTATTTTGCTCCTTCTTTTATATGGATGTACACTTACAGTACCCAAAGAGGTTGAGGTTAAATATGACCAAATTCCAGAAAAAGTTGATTTCAATTATCATGTAAAACCAATACTTTCCGATAGATGTTACTCTTGCCATGGACCTGACGAAAAATCAAGAAGAGCTGGACTTAGGTTAGATCAAGAAAAGACTGCATTTATGAAATTATCTAGTGGAAGAACGGCTATAGATCCCGGAAGTATTAGCGGCAGTGAAATGGCCCACAGAATTTTATCAAATGATCCCGATGAAGTAATGCCAACTCCTGAATCTAATTTAAGTTTGACAAATACCGAAAAAGCAATCCTTTTAAAATGGATTGAACAAGGAGCAGAGTGGAAAGAACATTGGTCTTTTTTACCAATACAACATGTATCAAGCTCATCATCAGATCAATATAAAAATCCAATTGATTATTTTATTTCAAAAAAACTTAAAACAAAGGGACTGGAGTTTTCTCCTATCTCTTCTAAAGAAAAATTAATTAGAAGGTTATATTTCGATTTGACCGGTTTACCTCCCTCAATTGATGAGGTTGAATCTTTTGTTAAGTCAAACGACAAAAATACATACTTAAATGTTGTAAATAGACTCCTCGAAAGTGATGAGCATGCAGAAAGATTAACGATGGATTGGTTAGATGTTTCTAGGTACGCTGATTCTCACGGGCTTCATGCAGATGGCATAAGGACTATGTGGCCTTGGAGAGATTGGGTAATAAAAGCATTTAAAAACAATACACCTTACGATGAATTTGTTTCTGTTCAACTCAGCGGTGATATGAGAGAAAACGCTACCAAAGAAGAGAAATTGGCTACCGCATTTAATAGAAATAATCCCATGACAGCCGAGGGAGGTGTCATTGATGAAGAGTGGCGTTTGAATTACGTTTTCGATAGAACAGAAACTTTAGGTACAGCCGTAATGGGACTAACACTTATGTGTGCAAAGTGTCATGATCACAAATTTGATCCAATTTCTCAAAAAGATTATTATCAACTATCAGCATTTTTTAACCAAACTAGAGAAATTGGAATGACTGGCGATGATGGAGATTTTGGACCCTTACTTTTTCTACCTGATCAGAAAACTGAAAAAAAATTGAACAAATTAGAAGTTGCAATTGATGCCAAGCAGAAGGAGTTAAGTGCTAAGATATCCGAATTAAATAATTTTTATAAATACGCAGATAAGCTTTCAAATTTTGAATCTAGCGCTGTATCCAAAAAAAATATAATTGAAAAAGTTTCTTTTGATAAAATAATTAAACAGAAAGTAATAAGTGATGATAAAACAATTATAGTTCAAGGTTCTTTTGGGCGTGAAACAGATTATATTATTGACAATAGTCGAGATATCACTTCTTACACTAATCAAAAGCTTAAAAAAGGCATACAAGGTAATGCATTGGAATTCGATGGCAGTAATCAAGTATTTGTTGAAAAGGTCCCAAACTTTGAGTGGACAGATTCATTTTCTGGAGCTTTTTGGTTTAAAACTATAAAAAGAAAAAAAGGTTTTACCCAGAGTTTACTTACTACTACCGGTGGAAAAAACTCTTGGTGGAGAGGATGGGATTTAATCCTAGATGATAAAAATTATTTGAATCTAAGGCTTGTTAGTTCTCTACCTGGTGACGCCATTCATGTTAAATCAGTTGACTCCTTGAAAGTAAACAACTGGTATCACATAGCTTTTTCATATGACGGTAGTGGAAACTCTTCAGGTATTAATTTATTCTTAAATGGTGAAAAAATTAATAAAAAAGTAGTTTTTGACAATTTAAAAAAATCAATACTACCCGTTTCAAGTAGCGGAATTTACCTTCAAGAACAAGCACTCAAAATTGGAGCATCAGGAGATTTTTCCTCGGGAGATAATGGTTGGGTCGAAGGCTTAATGGACGAACTATTTATTTTTAACAAATCAATAAGTTCTTATGAATTAAAAAATTTATACAATGCATACAACATAGACGAAAAGCTTTTAGATGATGTAGATAAAGTTGAGCATTTAGTTTACAATGACATATCCACAAAAAAAATTAAAAATCAAATTCAAAATTTAAAAAAACAGTGGCTAAAAAACATCTCTGATGTCAAGACGATTATGGTCATGGAGGAGATGAAAGATAAAAGAAAGACTTTTCTTTATGACAGAGGAAGTTACCAATCACCTAGTTATGAAGTTGAGGCAGATGTTCCGTCTAAACTTCCCAAAATGTCTGCTGAAATGCCCAAAAACAGACTGGGTCTATCCAAATGGATATTCGATAAGAAAAATCCATTGACTGCTAGAGTTGCAGTCAACAGGTATTGGCAAATGATTTTTGGCAGGGGTATTGTAAATACTCCTGGTGACTTTGGGGTTCAAGGACAACTTCCATCACATCCTAATTTACTTGAATATCTATCCAACTATTTCATGGAAAAGGATTGGGATATCAGGGATTTACTAAGATTAATGGTAACATCACACTCCTACATGCAATCTTCTAAACCAAGTCAAAAGCAAGTCGAAATTGATCCCGACAATATACTCCTATCTAGAAGTAACAGTTACCGACTTCCAGCTGAAATGATCAGAGACAATGCATTAGCAGCTAGCGGGTTACTTGTAAAACATGTTGGTGGAAAAAGTGTTAAACCGTATCAGCCCAAAGGTCTATGGAAAGAAAAATCTAATTTTTCAATTAAACTTTTAAATTACAAAGAGTCAACTGGTGATAGTTTATATCGAAGAAGCATGTACACATTTATAAGACGAACAAACCCACCTCCTTCTATGTCTACTTTTGATGCACCAACAAGAGAGGTTTGTACAGTAAAAAGAGAAATAACCAACACACCTCTGCAGGCACTTGTTTTATTGAATGATCCTCAATTTGTCGAGGCATCAAGAATTCTTGCAGAGAGGATTCAAAAGGAAAAGCCTTCCTCTATTGATGAATCAATAAAGCATGGTTTCCGTCTATGCACCTCAAGAAAACCTAGAGATAAGGAAATAGAATTACTTAGAAAATTATATGACGATCAGCTTAAAAAATTCAAGCAAAACCCTAAACTTGCATACAATATTTTTAAAAATGGAAAAAAACCTAGAGATAAAACCTTAAATTTATATAAAACCGCAGCACTTTCCATGGTAGCAAATGTAATGCTCAACCATGATGAAGTTTATATGAAAAGATAAATCAAAATATGAATTGTAATCACCATCATCATAACGAAAAGTTTTCTAGGAGGGATTTTTTAACTAAAACTTCACTTGGACTTGGTGCTCTTACTCTGGGTTCCTTAATAAGTCCTGCCAGAGCTTTTGACGGTATTTCAAATCTCAATAATACAACTCTTCCTCCACAATTACCTCATTTTCCAGCAAAGGCAAAAAGAATAATATATTTATTTCAAAGTGGTGCGCCCTCCCAGATTGATCTTTTCGATCACAAACCTCTTCTTACAAAGATGCACGGTAAAGAACTTCCCCCCAGCGTAAGAGGTGGACAAAGACTGACAGGTATGAGTGCGGGTCAGGCATCTTTTCCTTTAGTTTCATCTATTTATGATTTTAAACAATATGGTCAAAGTGGAGCTTGGGTCAGTGAGTTAATGCCATATACATCAAAAATTGTCGATGAACTATGTTTTGTAAAGTCGATGTACACAGAAGAAATCAATCATGATCCGGCTGTTACGTTTATTCAAACAGGTTCAAACCTACCTGGAAGACCCTCTATGGGATCATGGATTAGTTATGGTTTAGGTTCCGATAATAAAAATTTACCTGAGTTTGTTGTACTAGTTACAAAAGATAAACAAGGTCAACCACTCTATGCCCGTTCTTGGGGTAATGGATTTTTACCATCAAAATACCAAGGTGTTCAATTTAGATCTGGAAAAGATGCTGTTCTTTATTTACAAAATCCCCCAGGTGTTACAGGTGATTTAAGAAGGGAACAATTAGAATATTTAAAGAAACTAGAAGACGATAATTACCGAGACATAGGTGATCCTGAGATTTTATCTAGGATGTCTCAATATGAAATGGCCTACAGAATGCAGACCTCTGTCCCTGAAGTTATGGACGTTTCTAACGAACCAGACTATATTTTTGACATGTATGGAGAAGATAGTAAAAACCCTGGAACATTTGCTGCTAACTGTTTACTCGCAAGAAAGCTAATCGAAAAGGATGTCAAATTTGTTCAACTTTATCACCAAGGATGGGACCATCATGGAAATTTAAATAAAGAATTAAAAATACAATGTAAGGATACTGATCAGCCATCTGCCGCACTTATTATGGATCTAAAACAAAGGGGTCTTTTAGAAGATACACTGGTGATTTGGGGTGGAGAATTTGGAAGGACAAACTATACTCAAGGAAACATTCTAGATCCTGGTTATGGTAGGGATCATCATCCTAGATGTTTTACTATTTTTATGGCTGGGGCTGGTGTTAAAAAAGGTATTACCTATGGGGCAACTGATGAATTTGGCTATAATTTAAGAGAAAACCCGGTGCATGTTCATGATTTTCAAGCTACAATTCTACATCTTTTAGGTCTCGATCACGAAAGATTAACATTCAAACACCAGGGTAGGAGATACAGATTAACCGATGTTCACGGAAAAATTGTAAATGATATACTTGTATGAAAAAAAATAATAATTCAAGAAGAAATTTTTTAAGAAATTCAGCTATTGTTGGGCTAGGTATTGCTTCAGCTGATAAAACATTCTCAATTGCAAATAAAAGCAAATCATTAGAAAATACAGTTGGACATAACGGATTTACCTATAAAGTTGATAAACGCTGGAGTAAACAAAATGTCAATATTCATCCAGTTCACCATTGTCATGAAATGGTTATGGATAAAAAGGGAAGATTGTTTATGACAACAACTCATAAAAAAAACAATATTTTGGTCTATAACAATGATGGAAAGGTTTTAGATGGATGGAGTGTAGGTTTTAATGGTGCCCATGGTTTGACATTAAGTAATGAAGGTGGTACTGAATTTTTATACATTACTGATCCGGACTTGCATAGGGTTTGTAAAACTGACTTAAATGGAAAATTAATTCTCGAAATTTTTTACCCAAAAGAAATTAAGGAATATTCTTCACAGGACGATTTCAAGCCAACTGAGACAGCGATTGCACCTAACGGTGATATTTATGTTGCAGACGGTTATGGTAAAGATTTTATTATAAAATATGACCAAAAAGGAAATTATTTAGGACATTTTGGAGGTAAAGGGAGTGGTAAAAATCACTTTGATTGTTGTCATGGGATAACACTGGATAGCCGATTTAATCAAAATCCAACTCTACTTATTTCATCTAGAACAAAAAATGAATTCAAAAGATTTACCTTGGGTGGAAAACATTTAGAAACTGTTTCCCTACCTGGTTATTGGATGTGTAGACCGGTTATTAAAGGAGACAATCTTTATTTTGCTATTATTAACACCTACAATTGGTGGAACTATGACGGAATGATTGCAGTTTTAGATAAAAATAATAAAGTAGTATCACTCCCAGGAGGAGGTAAACCATCATATAAAAATGGAATAATTAATAAACCTGTTTATGATGATCGTAGTTTCCTTAATCCACACGACGTTTGTATAGATGATGATGAAAATATTTATGTTCCTCAATGGAACTCTGGGAGAACAACTCCTTTAAAATTAAATAGAGTATAAACTTTTTCTTTTGGAAGCTATTTTCTTTCTAGGTAGATTTCACCCGTTGCTAGTTCACTTGCCAATTGGATTTTTGATCTTAGCTATTTTAATCGAAATTTATTGCTCCATTTTTAAAATAAGAATTAATCAGAGCATAATTAATTTTACTTGGTTTGTTGCTTTCTTTTCCTCAGTCTTAACAACAATCTTGGGACTTTTAATCGCAGAAACCGGCCATTATATAGATGAAAATTTATTTATGCATAAAATTTTTGGTTTGTCTTTAACCGCCATCTCATTTATATCTTGGTTTTTAAGGTTATCTATTTTTTCAAATTTATTTTCTTCTTCATTAAAGACATTGTCAAACACTGCAATAATTGTTCTTTTGACTTTAACTGGTCATTATGGTGGAAATTTGACACATGGTGAAACATACCTTGTGGATTACGCTCCTGAAAACATTAAAGAGTTGGTTATTAAAAAAAATAAATATGTAGAATTAGAAATTGACTCTGTTAAAGTTTATGATGATCTTATACAACCAATTTTTAATCAAAAATGTGTTTCTTGCCACAACAAAGAAATATCTAGGGGAAATCTAAATATGGATTCCTATAGTAATCTTTTAAAGGGCGGAAGTAGTGGAAATCCAATTAATAAATCTGAGCCCAGAAAAAGCTTGTTGATAAAAAGAATTACTATGCCAACAAGTGAACTTAAATATATGCCTCCTGATGGTGAGCCGGTATCCTTTGATGAAATTAAGACTTTGATTTGGTGGATTAATAATCTGGACAAATCAAATGAAATTTTAGCCTCGTTAAAAGTTGACGATGATATTAAAGAATCCCTTGAAATGCTTTACAGCTTGAACTTTACTGAAAAACAATGGTTTGAAAAACTTTTGATTGAAAAATTAGACGAGTCTTTGGTTCAAAATATTGATAACAATCTATTTCAAATAAAGTATATTTCAGACGACAAGAAATTCCTTTCTGTGAAATACTTAAAGAAAAATGTAAATATTTCTGACATTGAAAAACTTGAAAAGGTTAGACGAAATATTGCTTATTTCACTGCAAAATCTTCTAATCTTTCCAATGAATTAATTAAAGGTATATCTAGTTTTGAAAACTTAGTAAAACTTGAAATTCAAAATAATAATATTGATGACGAAAGCATTAAAATCCTCCAATCACTCGATAATCTTGAAATACTTAATATTCATAACACAAGAATTACGAGTAAATCTATTGAAGTCCTGAAAAAATTTAAGAACTTAAAGAGGGCATATGTATGGGGAACAAGCATATCTAGAAGTGAAGTAGAAGAATTTAATAGCAAAGAAGAAAAACTTAAACTTATTGGTGGAAGCTAGTTTATTTTTCATTTGAATTATAGTTTATAAGTAAAACAGATTGTTTTTTAACTCTACAAAAAAATTAGTTTGATTAAATTTACAGTCTGTTTATGAAAAAAATACTTTTATATTTAATATTTTCAGTTATCATTTTTGGTTGTGAAAACAAAAGGTTCGATCCAAATAAACTTAAAGATGCATCACTTTTTCACTCAGCGATGCAGAATTTATCTGATGTTATTGTATATGATATTTTTTCTCCACCTGTAGCTTCTAGAGTTTATCTATATCCCTCAATTGCGGCTTACGAATTAATGGCAAAAAATATGCCTTTGAAATACAAATCTTTGGTAGGACAGGTCAAAGACCTTAAACCAATTCCCGAACCAGAAAAGGATTTCAAAAATTACAACTTAAACTTAACTATTTTGTATGCATTTAATAAAGTAGGTAAGAGCCTCATTTTTTCGGACGAATTGATGGAAAAGTTTGAAAAAAGATTAAATGATAAGTTAAATTCAATTGGTGTCCCAAGAAACATTAGAATGGCATCTAAAAAGTACGCTGAGAAAGTTGCTAATCATATTTTGGATTGGGCAAAGAACGATCTATACAATCAAACTAGAACATTTCCCAAATACACAATTTTGGAAGAGGAAGTTTTCTGGAAACCTACACCACCAGACTACATGGATGGAATTGAGCCCCACTGGAATAAAATAAGAACACTTGTTATAGACTCAGCAAATCAATTTGTTCCAAAAGAACCTTTGAAATTTGATTTAACAAAAGGTAGTCCTTTTCAAAAACAGCTTCAAGAAGTATATGAGATAGGCAATAAAATGGACCCTGAAAAGATTCAGATTGCAAAATTTTGGGATTGTAACCCCTATGTTACACATCACAGAGGGCATGCAATGTTTGCGACAAAAAAAATCACCCCTGGCGGACACTGGATTGGTATTACAGCTATTGCGGGTAGGACAGCTAACAGTACTTTTGACGAAGTAGTAAATGCTTATGTCAATGTTTCGATTTCATTGTTTGACTCTTTTATAAGTTGCTGGGATGAAAAGTGGAGGTCTATATTGGTTAGACCAGAAACTTTAATTAATCAACATTATGATGAAGAATGGTTACCTCTTTTACAAACTCCACCATTCCCTGAGTACACAAGCGGCCATTCAGTAATTTCACGTGCTGCAGCAAAAGCTCTCACCAATTTGTATGGCGATAAATTTAAATTTATCGATACAACTGAGGTTGCATACGGTCTACCTTCAAGAAAATATAATTCTTTTATTGAAGCTGCGGAAGAGGCGGCTATTTCAAGGCTTTATGGTGGTATACACTATAGAATGGCTGTAGAAGAGGGAGTTTCGCAGGGAGAAAAGGTCGGGAATTTTATATCTGAGAACCTCAAGACTAACCTAGACTCTTACAAACTAGCAACAAATTAAAAGCCTGTTTTTTTAAAAATTTGTTTTTATATCCTTGTTTTTCATTATATTTATCGACTTATTAACATTTAATTAACAATATTCTCTGTTATGAAAAAATTAATCTTAGAAAAATCAAAGTATTTTTTAGCACTTTTTTTTCTTCTATTTGTTTCATTATCAGCATTTTCTCAGTCTATTTCTGGAACTGTAACAGATGCTGAAACTGGTGATCCATTATTAGGGGTAACAATTATATTAAAAAATACAAACAAAGGAGTAGTTACTGATTTTGATGGTAACTATACAATAAATAACGTTGAGCCAGGCGATTATACCATTGACTTGTCTTACATCGGTTATGGGCGGATTTCTCAGACAATTACTGTCGGAGGAGATGATGCCACGTATGACTTTGCAATGACTTTTTCGGCATCTAAGCTAGATGAATTAGTTGTTACAGGTACGGGAGCACCAGTTGCTAGAAAAAAAATAGGAAACAGTATTGGTTCAATTTCTACAGCTAAATTGGAAAATTTACCTATTAATTCATTCTCTGATATCCTTCAAGGAAGAGAACCAGGATTGGTTGCATTTCCTTCTGGGGGATTAAATGGAGAAGGTGCTCAAATTAGAATTCGTGGAAATGCTTCACTTTCTCAATTAAACGAGCCAATCATCATTGTTGACGGAGTTAGAGTCGATAGAGGTGGTGGTTTTGGTGGTTACATTGACTCCGGTGGAGGAGCAGGTTCAAGACTCGATGATATAAATCCTGAATCAATCGAAAGAATAGAAATTTTAAAAGGTGCCTCTGCAGCTACGCTGTTTGGAACTGAAGCAAGTAATGGTGTAATTCAAATCTTTACTAAAAAAGGTCAAATTGGAGCACCAAAATTCAATTTTAAAGCAACGCAAGGATGGATTAATTTTCCAAAGGGAAAATTCGCTGATAATACAGGATGGACATCGAGTGCCGCTACAGCAGCAAGAATGAGTACTGTTCTTGGAAGATCAGTTTCGCCTTATGAACTTGTAAGCTTTAATGCGACTGAAGACTTATTTGAAACTGGTTTCAATAACATAGTGAATCTAAATGTATCTGGAGGTAGTGAGTTTATGACGTATTTTGCATCTGCAAGGTATCAATATTCTGACGGCCCTGTTGGTGGTAAAGAAAGAGAAGGATATCTTGAGGGACAAAAAACAAACGCTTCAGATATTAATGAGATGGGACAATTTAATATTAATTTAAATATTAACCCTAGTGATAAGTTTAATATTAGATTAACTTCAGGTTTTACTTCTAGATATCAAACAACGCTTCAAAACAACAACAACATATATGGTACAGGTTCATTAGCTCAATTTAGTAAGCCTGAATTGGTTACTGAAAGCAATACAACAGGTGTAATTGCTTTTGCTACTGTTGATGAAACCTTACAGTTAGGTTATAACACAAGAATTAATCACTATAACGGTAGTGTAGGTCTTAATTACTATGCCACAGAATGGCTTAAACTAGATGGTACCTTTGGAATTGATTACTCAGGCCAGGTTAGTGAAGATTTTTGGCCATTTCAGTGGAACATAGACGGTTTTTCTGGTAGTAGACCAACTGGTCAATTATCTGTTGGAACTAGAGATTATATGGCTAAAACAGCTGAAGTAAAAATAGTAATGGACAACAAATTTGGATCACTTACTTCGAATTTAATCGTCGGAGGACAATACGTTGGGCAACAAGAAAAGATAGTAGGTAGTCAAGGTACCGAATTTCCAGGACCTGGTTTTGAGGTTGTTGGTGCTGCTGCACAGCAAGTTAACTTTGAGCAGTTTGTAGAGACGATAAATGTAGGGGCTTTTGTTCAAGAACAAATTGGATATAATGATTACTTATTTTTAACACTTGGCGCTAGATTTGATGCTCACTCTGCTTTTGGAAGTAACTTTAATGGTCAATTCTACCCTAAAGTTTCACTTTCATATATACCTTCTGATTCAAGCGGTTGGAGTGGTTTAGGGCCAATAAGTTCCCTACAATTAAGAACTGCTTATGGTATGGCCGGATTACAACCTGGAGCATTTGATGCATTTACTTCTTATTTAGCACTTGCATCTGCAAGTGGAGCTGGAATAGCACCAAACAATTTAGGGGATCCTGATCTTAAGCCTGAGGTATCAAAAGAATTCGAAATTGGATTTAACGCAGGTTTATTTGGTGATAAATTTAATTTAGAATTTACTTATTGGGACAGAATTACTACTGATGCACTTTATGCTAGACAGTTCCCATTGTCTGGTGGTTTTAGAAACCAGCAGTTAACCAATGTTGGTGAACTTGAAGCAAATGGTATGGAAATCAATTTAAGTGGTAATATTATAAGAAAGGGTGATTTAACCGTTAATGCTTACGTGAACGCCGCTTATCTACAAGAAAATGTTAAAAGTTTAGGCGGGGCGCCACCACTAAAAGTTGGTGGTTCATATCCTAGATATAGAAATTTCTTACAAGAAGGATTTGCACCTGGTGCAAATTTTGGAGCTCAATTAGCTAGCGTACCTTCAGGTTCGTTACCTATTGATATTGCAAATGGTGATGGACTTCCTGATACGACACAACAGCTAGTAGCTTTCTTAACCGGAAATGGCAGCTATAGCCTTCCAACCTCAATTGGTACAGGATCTGTTCTTTTGGCAGATGATGATGGGGATGGCGATTATCTTGATCATTATCTAGGAAAGTCAACTCCAGATTGGACTGGTGCTTTTGGAGGTTCCGTTAACTACAAAAATTGGACTTTAAATACCACCTTTGAATTTAAAGCTGGAAACTTTGTGGTAAACAACTTAACTGATGCTTTTAGACAAGCAAACGGTGCAATTGGAAGAAATCTACCAAGATCAGCTAAAGTAGCACGAGATTATGCTACAGGTGGTGTTGACGCTGGATTTACTCCACAAGGGGACGGTAACGTGAGACTTGCTGCATTAGACGAGTGGTTAAATAATACTCTCGCTTTAGCACCTTTTTCAGGTCTTAACACTTTGGAAAAGGCTGATTTTATTAGATGGAGAGAATTAAGTTTAAACTACAACATTACAGGTTCAATACTTGATCAGTTTAGATTAGATACTGCTTCAATTGGTCTTTCTGGAAGAAATATTGCGATATTCACAAGTTATACAGGAGTGGACCCTGAAATAAATTTTGTAGGAAGAGGGAGTGGTTCAAACCTAGATCAAAACTACGGCCAGGGAATCGCTGCATTTGGATGGCCAATTCCTACACAGGTATTGTTAACGTTAAAAGTTGGATTTTAAATTAATAATTATGAAAAATAATATAATAAAATATTTTGGAATAGTTTTTTCAGTATTACTATTCAATAATTGTAGCCTTGATGCTGATAACCCTAATAACCTTCTTGAAGATGGTCTAGATATTAGAGCTTTTGGTCCTATGGTTAACGGGTTAGAAGGTGTACTAATACGTGCATATGGAAACATTTTGGCTCCTTATTCTGTTGCATCAGATGAAATGATTTGGATAGGATCAAGAGATGCATGGCAGCAGCTTAACTTTGGAAACCTAGATGGTATAGGAAACGAATTCGTTGATGGAGCCTATTTTTATGTTAATGAAGCTCGTTATTGGGCAGACGATGTAATTGCTAGAGGTTTAGAGTTTAGTACTTCAAATGCTTTTTCTGCTTCTAATAAAGCGGATTTAGCAAGAGCTTATATGTATGGAGCAGTAATTTATATTGTTATTGCTGACATGTTTGATGATTTCGTGGTTGGTTCTGCTAAAACAGAGGCTGCACCCCCTGTTGGTGAATCAAATATGAGTTCCCTTTACGATACTGCTTTAGGATACATAAATGCTGCTCTAGCGTTAAATGCGGGTTTAACAGGAGAGTTAACTGCACTTAAAGCGAGAGCTACTTTTGCGAAAGGTATATGGGGTAAAGTTAATCCTGTAAATACAGCTAGTCCACTTGTTTCTTCTGCAGATGCTGCCAATTTAGCTGCAGCTGCTTTAGCTGATCTTGGAACGGATTTTAGTGTCAACTTGATAACGGATCCAAGTGCTCCTGAAACAATTGGAGCCTTAGATATCGCAGGTGAGGTTAATGACAGACTTGAGATGAGACTTTCAAATACTTATGTAATTTCAACAGATTTGAAAAGACCAGATTCTCCTAATGATGGTGACCCTGCAACCACTATTAGTCTAAAAGATCCTATAGATGATATTGCTGATCCAGCTCTATACAGACATGTTGCAGCATTTACTAATGCTGGTCGTTTTCCTGAATATCCTGTTGCTACTGGTAGAGAGATGCATTTGATTTTAGCTGAAAATTCATTAGCTAGTGGTGATAATGCAGGTTTTACAACCCACATCAACCATATTAGAGCAATGGATGGATTAACTCCATATTCAGGACAAATTGATGCGCAGGCAATGCTTCTACATACTAGACGTGTAAATTTATTTCTACAGGGAAGGAGACTTTCCGATCATTACAGATTTGCTAGTCCTTCAGAATATTGGATCCCAACTTCTATTGCTACTACAGCACCAGGAGAATTTTTTCCAATAACTATTTCTGAAATTCAAGCAAATCCGAATATTCAGTAATTAAATATCAATTAATTTAAAAACCCCTCATTTGAGGGGTTTTTTTATAAAGATATTCCAAATCCAAAATTACCCATAATGATACCCCTCTTACCTATTCCTGGTATTGTTGGAAAATTTTCGGTGCTTGATCCGTTTGAAATAATAGATATACCGTCTTCTTCATAACTAAAACTACCTGTCAAATTCAAATTATTTGGAATATTTCCAATTCCATATCCAACTTCTAGTCTAAAAAATACCTTCGAGTTTGATTTAATTCCAAATTTAATATTAAAGGTGTTGATATTTTTCTCTATCTGAGCACTTCCTATCCCTTTATTTCCGTTTTCATCCGTAAGTTCTATTTCCTCAAAAAAAATCAGTGAACTAAGACTACCTGAACCTATAGATGCATACAAACCATTACCTTTAGTATTGATGTAAATGTTTACTCCATAATCTGTATAGTTTAAATCAATACTTGTTTTATCGGGATTTAATTTAAAACTACTGTAGTCAAAATATGGTGACACTCTATTTTTAAATATTGGTAAAATAGCCTCAGTTGTTAAACCTAGTATATTGGGTATGCCCATCTTAATTCCAAATGAAAAACGTTTTAAATTAGAAACTGTGTCAACTTCGATTTTGTCAATTGGTTGAATTTTTTGGGTAAAAGAAGTTTTCGGTATAAAATTTACAATTATAGCAATTGTTATGATTAACCTCATAAATTATATAGCTTAAGATATCTTCTGCAATTTCTTAGTTTAGAATAATCAACATTTTTGTCAACTTCAATAGCTTTGTCCCTATTTGCAAGTTCCCAAGCTGTAAAAAATATTAGTTTTATCCTGTCTTTTAATAGTCTGTATTCAATTTTTTCAGCCGTGTCAGTTGGTTTATGGTAATCCTTGTGAAGACCATTAAAATAAAAAATCACAGGGATATTATTTTTGACAAAATGGAAGTGGTCACTCCTGTAATAAATACATTCTGACTGGTCTATATCATTATATTTGTAATCGAGATTTAATTTAATTGTATTTCTGTTTGCTGTCTCTGATACCTCATGTAATTCTGAGCTAAGTAGATTAGAACCAATTAGATATATATATCTTTCGTCATTATTCATATGTCTTGAATCAATCCTGCCTATCATATCAATATTAAGATTGACAATAGTACTCTCAAGAGGATATATTGGATTGTCCGTGTAATATTTTGAGCCCAACAAACCTTTTTCTTCTCCCGTAAAGTGCAGAAAAACTATTGATCTTTTGGGTCTAAAACCAGTTTTTACAGCATTTTGGAAAGCCTCAGCAATTTTAAGAATACCTATTGTACCTGAAGCATTATCGTCAGCTCCGTTATAAATTTTTCCATTTTTTACTCCTTCGTGATCCAAGTGTGCTGAAATAATAATAAACTCATTAGGCTCTTCTGAGCCTTCAATTACTGCAACTACATTTTCTGTTTGAACAATATTTCTAGAAATATTAAGTTCCATTTTTTGAAAATAGTTTTCGGTACCTTTAGCTTCTTTGATATCTAAGGATTCATAATATTCCGAAATAAATTTTACAGCTCTTTTCTGACCTATTTTTCCTGTTTCCCTACCCTTAAAAAAATCAGATGAATAAACATATATAAGATTTTTTAATTCATTTTCATTAATATTATTGGTGAAAAGATTAGGGTTTAAACTTTGAGAAAAAAGATTAATAGTAAATAAGCACGCAAATGAAAAGTATATGTATTTTTTTAAAAAAATCACTTTATTTGTTGGTATATGTGGTCCCATAATTTGATTCTTTTCTTAAGGGCTAATTTGGATGAATCTAAAGCCTCTTTAATTTTATTATCGTTGTTTTCACATAAAGATTCAATCATATTCATTGCCATTGGCCCATGATGATCGCCGTCCATCTCAATATGTCTCTCAAGATAATAAATTAGGCTTTCAACAGATTTATTTTCTAATTTGATTTTCCTAACAATCTCAATAAACATATTTGGAATCAAATCTTCCCTTCCAAAAGTAAAAACTGCTGCAGTAACATGTACTTTATTATTTTTTATTACAGAAAATGTAAAATTTAAAAAATCTTTGATTTCGTCTGAAATATCTTGGTTTTGAATAATATTAAAAATATCTTTTCCTTGTTTAACGAGCTCAATTAAATCCCCTATTTTATTTGTATTTGCACCAATTTCATTCATTGAATCTAAGTACATTTCGAAATGACTTTTGGCAACTTCATTTTTGTCTATATCGGTTTCTTCCCCCATAACAATTTCATTTATGAGCCTGGCTGTTAAACTATTTTCAGATGGAATCCAGGGCGTACTAATGCATGTTAGATTCATTTGAAGATTTTTTACTAACGACATAAAATCCCAAACAGCATAAACATGAACCTCCATAAATTTTTTAATATCACTCAGATTCTCCATAGAATTATACAAGGGATGCTCAATTAAAGATTTTCTTAAATAATTCAAATCATCATCAAAAAAAACGGAGTTTTTATCCATATGTGCAAATATAGTTGAAAAGCTAAAATCCTAAAATTATAATTATATTGAAAATCAATGCAAGAATTATTAACTTTTATAGTAGCATCTATTCTGATTACATTGTCTCCAGGACCAGATATAATAATAGTTATTTCATACAGTCTTCAGAAAGGATTGAGTTCTTCTATAAAATTTATAATGGGTTTAATAACTGGACTTTTGTTTCATTCAGTTATATTGATTTTTGGATGGTCAAATTTTTTTTCTAACTCGCAAATAATTTTATCATATATTAAAATAATTGGATTTACATATTTTTTGTATCAAGGTATAGTAGAACTTTACTTTGTTTTTGTTCAAAATCAAAGTGAAGCAAATTTAAATAGCTCAAAAAATTTATTTAAACAAGGAATTATTATGAATATAACAAATCCTAAGGTTGGTCTATTTTTTTGGCTTTTTTTTCCTAATTTCTTGTTTAGTACAGAAATTAAGGAACCATTTCAATATATCATTTTGTGTTCAATTTTTATTATTCAGGTTTTTGTCGTCTTTTCACTAACAGCATACTTTTCATCTAGAGCTTCAAGTAATCTGAAATTAAAATTTTTAAAACCACTAAACGGGTTAATTTTAATTTTCTTAGCCATGTATATATTATTTTCTTAGTTTAACCACTGGTTTTAAACTTGATAAGGATTAAGAAAGATTGAGCAGAGAACTGAATTTCAATGTTTTTTTAATAAATTTGCTTGCAACTATTTTTTTTTTTAGTTGCGATGAATACCAGAAAGCATAGCAAAATCGAAGAGGGTCTTACATTTGACGATGTATTACTTGTGCCAAAGTACTCTGAAGTATTACCTAGAGAGGTAGATGTTAAAACTATGTTTTCTAAAAATATTCCCCTAAATATACCTGTTATTTCCTCGGCAATGGATACTGTCACGGAAAGTCAAATGGCAATTGCACTTGCTCGAGAGGGCGGTATAGGTGTTTTACATAAAAATATGTCAATAGCAAAGCAAGCCGATAAGGTTAGATTTGTTAAAAGAGCTGAATCAGGTATGATACTTGACCCTGTAACCCTTTCTTTAGAAGGAAAAGTATCTGATGCTAAAGAATCCATGAAAAAAAACAACATTGGAGGAATACCAATAGTGAGTAAAAGTGGAAAACTGTGTGGTATTGTAACGAATAGGGATTTACGCTTCGAAAAGGATGGTAAAAAATCGATAAAAGAAGTAATGACATCTAAAAACCTTATCACAGTTAATCCAAACACTTCTTTAAAAGATGCAGAAGAAATTTTACAGAAGCACAAAATCGAAAAATTACCAGTGGTTGATCAATCATACAAATTGATTGGTTTAATTACGTACAGGGATATAACCAAGCAAACTACCAAACCTACCTCCAATAAAGATATTTACGGAAGGCTTCGTTTAGCTGCTGCTGTAGGTGTAACTAATGACGTTATTGAGAGAACTCAAGCATTAGTTGCTGCGGGTGTTGACTCTGTTGTTATTGACACAGCACATGCACATTCAAAAAGGGTGGCTCAAATATTAAAAGAAATTAAAAATTCCTTTTCAGATTTAGATGTAATAGTTGGAAATATTGCAACTGGTGAAGCTGCTAAGTTTTTAGTTGATCTGGGTGCTGACGCTATCAAAGTAGGCATAGGTCCGGGTTCAATATGTACAACTAGAATTATTGCTGGTGTTGGATATCCCCAGTTATCTGCGATAATGTCTGTTTCAAGTGCAATTAAAGGAACAGGTATACCGGTAATTGCAGATGGAGGAATACGTTACACTGGTGATTTACCAAAAGCAATAGCTGCTGGTGCAGATTGCGTAATGCTTGGCTCCCTTTTCGCTGGAACAAAAGAATCTCCTGGAGAGACTATCATATATGAAGGAAGAAAATTTAAATCTTACAGAGGTATGGGTAGTGTTGGGGCAATGAAGAAGGGTAGTAAAGATCGATATTTTCAAGATGTTGAGGATGATATAAAAAAACTTGTTCCAGAAGGAATTGAGGGAAGAGTACCTTACAAAGGTGAAATTTATGAGAGTATTCAACAACTAATGGGTGGACTCAGAGCAGGTATGGGTTATTGTGGTACAAAAAATATAAATGAGTTAAAAACCAAAAGCGAGTTCGTTAGAATTACATCAGCTGGAATAACAGAAAGTCATCCTCATAATATAGAGATCACAAAAGAGGCCCCAAATTATTCTAGGTAGTTTATCGAGTAAAAAATTTGTAAGTAAAAACTGTATTTGTGGATTCAATTCTAGCTATGTACATCGTTTCTTTTTGCAAAAGGATAGATTCTTTAAAATTTTTTAAATCTATATTTGGAAAAAATGCAATTTCATTACCAATTATGCTGTAAATAGTAAGATTAGCACTACCAGTCAATCCATTTATACTTAAAAAACCGTCTTTATAAAATAGTTTGGCTTTGGATTTCTGTCCAGAATCCAAGAATGCTATGGATGAAAATTTAATTCGATCTTTAGCATAAGAAATATTAAAATCAGGATTAAAAAAAATGGAAATTATAATTATCTGAACAAAATGACGCATTTAGTAAATTTAGGGCAAGTTATGACAATATTATAAATTAAAAAAAACTCTCTTAGTTCAAGTATTTAATTAATATTTAAAAAATTCTGTTATTTATTTTTTTTATGTTTGATAAATATTTAGAAATGAGGCTACTAATTCTGTTAATTTTATTAAACAGTTGTAAAAATTTTCAGCAAACCGAAAAAAGAAAAAAGGTTGCTAGGGTTAATTCAAGCTTTTTATACCAATCTGACTTTGATGATGAAATTAATTCTGAATCATCTTATGAGGACAGTATAATTATTTCGAAATCAATCATTCGTAATTGGGCAATCAATAAACTTGTTTATAATCAATCGCTTTTACACCTTCATGATTCAATCCAGCAAAAACTAACTGAAATGGTTGAGAACTACAAACTCCAATTATGGGCTAACACTTATAGAAATTTCTTATCCAAATCAAATTTTAACTACAAGATTGATAGTTTGGAAAAAATTGAATACTATGAAAAAAATAAAAATAATTTCAGATTAAAACGTGATTTTTACAATGTAGCATACATAATTTTACCAGAAAGCAACAATAATTTAAAATTAATTAAATCCAGATTGAGAAATTTTTCAGATAAAGATCTTTTTTTTTTAGATTCTCTTAGTTATCAATTTAATAGTTTCCATTTGGATAAACCGCTTTGGATAGACAAAAATAATTTGATACAAAAAATTCCATTTCAAAATATATTAACAAAGGAACTTAATTTAAATAAAAAAAATTTTTTTGTTTTGAAGGATTCTTTACAAGTATATTTGTTAAAAGTTTTTGATTATAAAAAATATAACTCGATCGCCCCATACGATGTCGTTGAAGGTAATATAGAGAGAATATTAATTAATCAAAAAAAATTAATTTTTTTTAAAGATTTTGATAAAGAAATTTTAGACGATGCAATACAAACCAACAAATTTGAAATCTTTCCTTAATTTTTTTAATCTTATTTTTATTTTACTTTGCCTAAATCAAAACTTATTTAGCCAAAAAGCCTTTAGGTTTAAACTTGACGGAGTTGCTTCAGTCATAGGGGATTACGTTATTCTAGATTCGGACATTGATAAAACTTTTTCAGAAATGGAATCTCAAGGTATTTCTACAAAAAATGTAAGTAGATGTGAACTTCTTGGTAAATTAATGGAAGATAAATTATATGCGCACCATGCAATTCAAGATAGCTTAGAAGTAAGTGATACGGAAATTTATTCATATGTTGATCAAAGCATTGAGTACTTTACAGAGCAGCTTGGTAGCTTAGAGAAAGTTCTAGAATTCTACAATAAAAAGGATGAGTTGTCCTTTCGTGAAGAGTTATATCAGTTGAATAAAATTCAAAAACTGTCACAGCTTATGCAATCTAAAATAGTAGATGATGTGGAAGTTACACCTGAAGAAGTTAAGCTATTTTTCGAGTCAATACCTTTGACTGATTTGCCAATCTTTGGAACTGAGTTGGAAATATCACAAATAGTAATAGAACCCACTGTAAGTGAAGATGAAAAAAAAAGGGTCATTAATTTATTAAATTCCTTCAAGAATGATGTTGAAGAAAAAGGTTTAAGTTTTGCATCTAAAGCTATTTTATATTCCCAGGATCCTGGATCTAGAGCAAATGGCGGAAAATATACTCTACATAGAAAAAGACCCAGAATGGTAAAAGAATTTAGAGATGTTGCGTTCAGTCTTGAAGAGGGAGAAATTTCTGCTCCTTTCAAAACTGACTTTGGATGGCATATTTTAACTGTTGAAAAAATCAGGGGTCAACAAGTGGATATTAGACATATATTAATTACTCCTAATGTTAGTGAATCAAAACTTATGGAGTCTAAAAAATTGTTAGATACGATAAGAAAAAGGATTGTAGATAATGAAATTGAGTTTAAAGACGCAGCATTTAATTTTTCTTATGATAAAGAAACTAGAAATAATGGTGGAAAACTTGTAAATCCAGTGACAGGAGACACGCGTTTTGAGTTAACAAAAATGGATCCAAAGCTTTATAACCAAGTTAAAAATTTAGATGAGGGTAAAATTTCACTTCCACTACTTGAGACCGACCGATCTGGATTAAAAAAGTATAAAATTATTATGGTATCTAAAAGATTTGAAGAGCATGTAGCAAATTTTTCTTCGGATTTCACTAAAATTAAAGATTTGGCGTTAAAGGATAAGCAATTAAAAGCTATAAAAAAATGGCTAAAATTAAAAATTGATGAAACTTTTGTTAATGTAAATAAATCTTTCCGAAGCTGTAATTTCTCAAATAATTGGACTAAACAATAAATGTTTTATTGAAAATACTTTCTTGGCACAAAGAGCATTCCAAAGCATACCCCTCCGTTTTTATTTATATTTTTGTGGTGAATTTTATGTGCTCTTCTAATCCCTTTTGCATACTTATTGTCAATATTTCTAAATATTTTAAATCTTCTATGAATAAAAATATCATGAACAACAAAATAAGTAAAGCCGTAGCAAAAAATTCCGATTGCTATTGGTAAACCCGCCCAAAATGAAAACTCACCCCACAATATCACAAAGACTATACTTGGGATAGCATAAACTAAAAAAAATAAGTCATTTTTCTCAAACCAAGAGTCGTGATCTTTTCTGTGATGGTCTTTATGCCAAGACCATAAAAATCCGTGCATTATATATTTGTGCGAAAACCAAGCTACAAATTCCATAAATAGAAAAGTAAATATTAAAATAAAAATCCATAATGTATTCCACATATCAGTCATTTATAAGTGTTAAAATGATAATTAAAATAGGATTCTGCGAGAAGTCCCATTTTGGCATAATTGGGTATTCGAATTCGGGTTGAAAGTATAAATTTTGACGGTGTTTTTTTAAGTTTTTTCAGTAAACTAAAATAATATTTGTAAGCAGTGTATACTCCAAATCTTGAGTTATTTGGGAGCAGGAAAATACCTTTCAGTCCATTTTTAAAATCTTTTTCAATCTCAGTAATTATATTATTTTTATCGTTTTCAGAAAAATCAAAAAAATTTACTTTTGGAAAATATGTTCTGTTAAGATTTTCAAAATCATTTTTTACATCTCTAAGAAAATTCACTTTTTGAAAAGCAGAGCCAAGTGACATAGCATACTGTTTTAATTCATTATATTTTTTAGTATCTCCATCGACAAAAACATTTAAACACATTAAACCTACTACGTCAGCTGAACCATAAATATATTCATTGTAATCTGTCTTATTTGAGTATTTTTTCTTGTGAAGATCCCATCTCATACTTTTCATAAATGAATTAACCAATTCTATATCAAAACTATATTTATGAAAAGTGTGTTGAAATGAATTTAGGATTGGATTCAAACTTATTTTCTCTTTTATTGAATTTTTCAAGTCCTCTTCGAAGCGATTAAATAACAACTCCTTGTCGTAGTCATGAAGTGAGTCTACAATTTCGTCTGATAGCCTGACAAAACCGTAGATATTGTATATATCTTGTTGGATAGAGGAAGCTAACATTTTTGTTGCCATAGAAAAAGAAGTACTATAGGATTTAGTAACCTTTTTACTACATTTTTCGGAAACAACATCAAAAAGTTCTTTCATTAATCCAAAAACTTTGAATTCTTTATTAAAAATAAAAAAAATTATGCAAAAACAGGTTGGTTGAGAAACTGTTCGACAAAAGTTTCATGATCATGATGGATGAAAATATTACTTGGAAGCTCTTCTAGGTTAATATATTTCAACATAGGGCCAAAAACAGATAACTTATTATCTAAGTCTTTGATTAGATTTTCATCGAATGATTTTATAAATTTTAAAATATCATTTTTTGAAGGTTGGACAGTAATGTAGGTTACGAAATGTAAAATATCTTTTTGTGATAAAAGTGTTTTTAAGCTTTCTATAGGTATAGATTGCCCTAAAAAAATAGTCTGAAACCCTTTATTTAAAATCAGGTAATTAAGGAAAAGAATACTTAATTCGTGGATTTCGTTGTCAGGTAAAAAAATTACAAATTTAGGACTGCTAGTTAAATATTTATTTTTTTGGAATTTTTCAGTCTGAATATGAATTTTTTGTTTTATTAAGCTTGTTACAAAATGTTCGTGTGATGGGCAAATTGCCCCAGTTTGCCACAAAATTCCCAATTCGGTCATTAGTGGAACAAAGATTTTGAAGAAAACAAATTCAAAACCATTGTTTTTAATCAAAGCTTCGTATTTGGCATCAAACATTCCAACATCAAAGTTGACCATAGAAAGTTTTAGAGCGTTTATAGAAATATTTTCCGAACTATTTTCTAAAGCGATTTCTCTAACTAATAAAGGGATATTGTGTGGTTCTAAATTTGCTATTTTCGAAATTTTAAAACCCTTTTTATATAGTAATGTTATGTTAAGTAACTTTCTCAAACTCTCGAGTGAGTATTTTCTTATATTAGTATTAGTCCTTTCAGGTGAAAGAAGCTTATACCTTTTTTCCCATATTCTTATGGTATGGGCTTTAATCCCAGAAATATTTTCTAAGTTTTTTATGCTGAAATCACTTTTTACCTTCTTCATATTTCATAACTCATTAAAAAGCAATCAAATATAAACAAAAAAAATTTAAAGGGTAAAGTAGTACGCACGAGAAGACTCGAACTTCCACGAGATATTTCTCATTAGGCCCTCAACCTAACGCGTCTACCAATTCCGCCACGTGCGCATCAAAAGTGACTTGGCTGGGGCTCGAACCCAGGACCCTCTCCTTAAAAGGGAGATGCTCTACCAACTGAGCTACCAAGTCTCAAATCTTTGTTAAAAATAGTATAAAAATGTGATTTGGCTGGGGCTCGAACCCAGGACCCTCTCCTTAAAAGGGAGATGCTCTACCAACTGAGCTACCAAATCAATTTATATTTAAGCTCGCAAATATACACGCAAAAATTTATAAACCATTGTGTTAATGATTAAATTTATAATCAATTTATTTCATTTTGAACACTGTTTTTCTTTTAGGATATATGGGTTGTGGTAAAACTATTCTTGGTAAGGCACTTGCATCTCAGGTAAACTACCCTTTTCTTGATTTAGATAAAAAAATTGAGGAATATGAAAATAAATCAATTCGTAAAATATTTGAATTAAAAGGTGAGTTATATTTTCGTCAAATTGAAAGAAAAGTTTTACTTGAATTAATAAATTCTTCGATTCCAAAAATTATTTCTTTAGGGGGAGGTGCACCTTGCTATTTTACAAATATGAATGATATAGTAAACTCGTCTCACCAGTCCATATATTTTCATGCAAGTGTGGACAATCTTGTTAATAAATTATATAACAATAGTCAAACAAGACCATTAATTTCGCACGTAAAAAATAAAATTGATTTAAAAGAATTTATTTCAAAACACCTTTTTGAAAGGTCTTTATTTTATGAAAAAGCAAGTATTAAAATTAGTGTTGACAATAAATCAATTCCTGAAATAATAGGAGAAATTTTACTTTCACTAGACTAAGTATATACCTTTATTTTTTCCATTTAAATTAACCTTAACAGTCTCATTGACAGAAGTGGAGAGAGATATTCCTTTGTAATCTGCTTTAATTGGAAATTTATTATGTTCTCTATTTACCAAAACAGCTATTTTTATTTGTTTCAAATAAGCCGTTAAAAGAAACTTTAATGAATATGCAAGAATGAACCCAGTATTCAGAACGTCATCAACAATTACTATACTTTTATTTTCTAATTTTTTAACTCCATATTCAAAAGAAATTTTATTTTGAGGATTCTTTTTATCTATCTCCAATCTTAAGGTTATAACTTTTAATTTACATATACTATTTAATATCCTTTCTATTTCTCTCGCAAAAACAGAACCATTTTCAGAAATTCCAACCAGAAAAATTTCATCATTTTTTATATTAGATTCAAATATTTGGTAGGCAATTCTTTTAGTGCAATATTTAATTTTTCTTTCGTCAAAAATCAAATTTTCGTCTTTTAGCATATTCTTTTCTTAATTTAAGTTAAAAATTTATCAAGATTTCTTCTTTCTTTTTTTGTGGGCCTTCCCTCACCTTTTTTTCTTGAATTATTTAATTTAGTATGCAATATATTTTTAGTATTAATCTCTTTTTTTAGCCTGTAAATATCAACCAATTTATTGCCTACTCTTGATTTTGGAAAATCAAGAGCCTTAAATTTATCAATCTTATCCTTTTTTTTAATTTCTATTATATCATTAACTAACACTTCATGGGATGCTTTTACTTTTTTTCCGTTCACTTTCACATTTCCGCTTTTACAAGCTATTGTTGCCTTGTTTCTAGAACCAAAATATCTAACTTTCCATATGTATGAGTCAATTCTCAATTTTATAAATTAATATTAAATTTGTGTAAATTAAACATAAATGATCAAATTAAAAATTGAACATTGTATTTATAATAGTGTTAAATTCTATTATTTATTTCTCTTAATTTTAATTAGTGTGTCTTGTAGACCTGACGATGAAGAAGATGCTGAACCGCCAAGAGATTACCTAGAACAGTCATTAGATGATGACCAACTAATCACCCAGTACTTAAAAACACACTACTTTAATTATTATGATTTTAACACAACATCAGAGGATGATAAAGAAATTGTTATTGACACAATAACTTCCGATAATTCTAATCTCAAATCGTTGTATGATTTTGCTATCCAAACCACCGTTCCTTTAATATCTAACGCAGGAGAAATTATAGACCACAAATTATATCATATAATTGTCAAAGAAGGAATTAGAACAAACGATAGACCCAGCATAGTCGATTCAGTATACCTTTCATACAAAGGTAAATTATTAAATGGAATTGAGTTTGACAAAAAATCGAATCCAGTTTGGTTTGATACGGCTAATGTAATTAGAGGTTTCAGATATGGATTACAATATTTTTCACCTGGAATTTTTTTTCAAAGAGAGGATGGAACTGTTGACTTTGATAAATTTGGTAGAGGATTGATATTTATGCCCTCAGGATTAGGATATTTTAATAGTGCTCAGACAAGTATTCCAACTTATTCTCCATTGATCTTTGAGATTTCTGTATTTACTATAAATAAATCTGATCATGATGGTGATGGTGTTTTATCAATCAATGAGGACCCTAACAAAGACGGTAATCCTTATAATGATGATACAGATGAAGACGGAGTGATTAATATGTACGATGAAGATGACGATGGAGACGGAATATTAACTAAAGATGAGTTAGATGGAAATGACCCAGACAATTTACCAGATGACTCAAACAATGATGGAATCCCAAATTATCTTGACAAAAACACGTAGTAATTTATAATTTTTTCTTTCTAAGATTATATGTTAAGCTAATTGACCATAATTTTGGTCTTATATCTGAATAAGCCATAATGTCAATGTTATTGTCGTCTAAAATTTCAATTTCGTTATCAGTAAATCCCCTTTCAAATCGGAAACCTAATCCAAATTTTCCCATCTCAACCCTTAATCCAATTTGAAGTCCCATTGTAAGGTTATTTGTGTAATCACCAAAATTCAATGATTCGCTATTAATTGAAATTATGTTCTGAAAAATAGGACCTGTAAAAATCGATAAAGGACCTAAAAAATTGTATCCGACTAAAATTGGTATTTCTATTTTATTGATCTCTATCTTATCCAAAGACTGAAGATCTGATTTATTTTGACTTATTTGTAATTCTGGTCTTATGAAAAAGTCAACCATTTTTAATTGTACAAACATTCCCAAATGAGCGCTTGCAATAGAGTTTGTATTAATCTGATTTTTAAAGGAGCTTGTACTTTTTGTTTCTCCAAAATTATCAAAGTTAGCACCGATCTTTATCCCATAATTAAGCTGGCAGTGTAATTTGTTGGTAGTCAAGTTAATGAATAGAATAAATAAAAAAATTAGCGAACAATTTTTTTTCACTTTCTTGATAAAACTTTCTCTACAGCACTTATAATTGCTTTAGAATTTAAACCATATTTATCCATCAACTTTGATGGGGATCCAGATTCACCAAAAGTATCATTAGTAGCAACAAATTCTTGAGGCACAGGGTCATTTTTTGTTAAAACTCTAGAAATACTTTCTCCTAGTCCTCCTAAATAATTATGTTCCTCTGCCGTTACAAGGCAACGACTTTTTTTTATTGAATTTAGAATTATTGCTTCATCAATTGGTTTAATAGTGTGGATATTTATAATCTCCGCTGAAATACCCAAATTACTAAGCTTTTCTCTAGCCAAGAGTGATTCCCAAACTAAGTGGCCGGTTGCAACAATGGTAACATCTTTCCCCTCACTTAATAGAATTCCTTTACCAATATCAAATTTTTCATCTATTTTTGTAAAATTTGGTACTTTAGGTCTTCCAAACCTTAGATAAACAGGGCCCTGATAATCAGCTATTTTAATTGTTGCTAATTTAGTTTGGTTGTAATCACAAGTATTTATTACAGTCATCCCAGGTAACATTTTCATTAGACCAATATCCTCAAGTATTTGATGCGTTGCTCCGTCTTCTCCTAAAGTTAATCCTGCGTGTGAGGCGCAAATTTTTACATTTTTTCCTGAATATGCAATTGACTGTCTAATTTGATCATAAACTCTTCCAGTAGAAAAATTTGCAAATGTCCCTGTGAAAGGTATTTTACCACCAATTGTGAGTCCTGCTGCAATACCCATCATATTAGCTTCTGCAATTCCAACTTGAAAAAATCTATTAGGATTTTCTTTTTTAAATTGATTCATTTTTAAAGAACCTGTCAGATCTGCACATAATGCGACGACATTTTTATTTTTTCTTCCCAATTCTGTAAGTCCGTCACCAAATCCAGATCTTGTATCCTTTAATTCTGTGTAAGTAAATTTCCTCATTTAATTATTTTAGTAATCACCAAATGTCTCTGGATTCTGTGATAAAGCAGCCTTAAGTTGTTCATCGTTTGGAGCTACACCATGCCATTCATGAGTATTCATCATAAAATCAACACCATTTCCCATTTCAGTTTTTATAAGTAAGCAAACCGGCAAATTTTTATTTGTTTCTTTTTTTGCTTGATTCAATTTTTTAATAATTGATTTGAGATTATTACCCTTTTCAATCATTATAACTTTCCATCCAAATGCCTCGAATTTAATTTTTAAATTTCCCATGGGTAAAACATCATTTGTAGATCCATCAATTTGTTTACCATTCAAATCAACACACAAAATTAAATTATCAATTTTTTTTGCAGCGGCAAACATTATGGCTTCCCAATTCTGACCCTCTTGAAGTTCACCATCCCCAACCATCACATAAACAAGTTTACAATCTTTATTTAATTTTTTAGATAATGCACTTCCTATTGCTACTGATATTCCTTGTCCAAGAGAACCAGAGGCAATTCTTATACCAGGAAGTTTTTCATGTGTTGTTGGGTGTCCTTGCAATCTCGAATTTAATTTTCTAAAAGTATCAAGTTCATTAATAGGAAAGTATCCTCTCCTAGCTAACACACTATAAAAAACAGGTGAAATATGTCCATTTGACAAAAAAAATAAATCTTCGTTTCTACCATTCATGTCAAATTTGTCATTTAAATCTAAAACTTCATTGTAAAGAGCAACAAAAAATTCTGCACAACCAAGTGATCCCCCAGGATGCCCAGAATTAACAGAGTGAACCATCCTTAAAATATCTCGTCTAACCTGCTGAGTTAGTTTTTCGAGATGAACTATTCTTGACATATTTATTTTTGTATTGTAAATTTAATTTTTTAGATTAAATTCATTTAACCAATGACCATCTATTTTGAAAAGATTACGAACAATTTTTGTTCATTATTTTTAAAGTACTAAGGTTTCCGGAAAAATATGGAATTTAAATTAATCAAAAAAGATATTCGTTCTAATGCTCGAGCAGGTATTTTTAATTCTTCAGTTGGAAAAATAGAAACACCTATCTTCATGCCTGTTGGTACACAAGCATCAGTCAAAGGTATTGATCAAAAAATATTGAAGGAACAAATTGATTCCAAAATTATTTTGTCCAATACGTATCACCTATTTTTAAGGCCTGGCACTAATGTAATTAAAAATGCGGGGGGGATTCATAAATTTATGAATTGGGATAGAATAATTCTAACAGATTCTGGAGGGTACCAAGTCTACTCATTATCTAATAAAAGAAAAATTACAGAAAGAGGCGTCTTATTCAATTCACATATAGATGGAAGACAACATCTGTTAACTCCTGAGTCGGTGATAAAAATACAAAGGGAAATTGGAGCAGATATAATCATGGCTTTTGATGAATGTCCTCCATATCCATCAAAATTTGAATACGTGAAAAGCTCAATGCAGCTTACGCACAGGTGGCTAGATAGATGTATGGAAATGCATAAAAACACCCCTTTTTTATTCGAAAAAAAACAAATTTTATTTCCAATCATTCAAGGAGGAGTTTTTAACGATTTAAGAAAAGAGTCAACGAATTTTGTTTTGAATAAATTTGCCAAAGGATACGCGGTTGGTGGATTGTCTGTGGGAGAACCAAATGAAGAAATGTACAAAGTTACGGATTTGGTTTGTGCAATTCTGCCATCCGACAAACCAAGATATTTAATGGGAGTTGGTACACCTGTAAATTTATTAGAAAATATTTCAAACGGAATTGATATGTTTGATTGTGTAATTCCTACTAGAAATGGAAGGAACGGGATGCTATTTACCTATGACGGAATTATTAACATTAAAAACAAGAAATGGGAAAATGATCATTCAAAAATTCAAACTGAGGATAATAAAAAATCAGAGAATCAGTATTCTAAAGCGTATCTCAGACACCTTTTTATGGCAAATGAAACTCTTGGTGGACAGATTGCTGCCATACATAACCTGAATTTTTATAAAAATCTATTAAAAACTGCAAGGCAGAAAATACTAAATGGGGATTTCTCATTATGGAAAAATGCAATATTAAAGACATTAAATACTAAGATTTAGATGCTTAAAATTTTAGATACTTATATAATCAAAAAATATTTAACAACTTTTTTTGTTTCTCTTTTTTTATTTATACCAATAGGTATTATGGTTGATGTGGCTGAGAGGATAGAT
This sequence comes from uncultured Bacteroidota bacterium, assembly GCA_902635965.1. Lineage (GTDB taxonomy): Bacteria > Bacteroidota > Bacteroidia > Flavobacteriales > Flavobacteriaceae > TMED96. Next base: position 30,372 of record CACPQA010000007.1, on the reverse strand, counting down.
AAGTTTAAGGAAAATGAGATACCGTTTTCTGAAATTATTAGTTATTACTTCGATTTTACGTGGTATTTTGGAAATTTACTTTTCCCTATTCTATTATTTTTATCTGTAATATGGTTTACATCGAAATTAGCAAATAATACGGAAATTATTTCAATATTAAGCTCAGGAGTATCGTTTTCAAGGTTTCTTAGACCATACTTTTTTTCTTCTCTATTGGTTGCCAGCATGTCATTTTATTTAGGGATGTTTATTGTTCCTAAAGCAAGTAGAGGATTTAATGAATTTAATTACAAGTATCTTAATAAAAAAACAGAAATTAGAAATACATCTAGAGTATTTAAACAAATCTCAAAAAATGAATTTGTCTATGTGAGTAGTTACAATCCTACTAGAGAAAGAGCTATGAATTTTACTCTTGAACGTTTTGATAAAGAAAAATTACAATTCAAAATTATGGCACAATCAATTAGATGGATTAAATCTGATTCTGTGTTTCGTCTTTTAAATTATAGGAAGAGGGTTATTTATGAGGATGAAGAAATTTTAATTAAAAAAAAATCAATTGATACCATATTTAATTTTAACATTCAAGATTTATCACCCCTAAATTATGAAGCGGAAACTTTGACATTATTTGATTTAAATAAATTTATTGATTCTGAAACTAAGTCAGGATCAAAACTAATTAATAAACATTTATTGGTTAGACACAAAAGATATAGCTTACCTATTTCTGTATTTGTTCTTACTCTTATATCTGTGTCTGTTTCCTCGGTTAGAAGAAGAGGAGGGATGGGTATTAATCTCGCTTTGGGTATTCTTATGGGTTTTTCATTTATTTTTATTGATAAGGTATTGGTCGTTTTAGTGAATAAGTCAAATTTTCCTGCCGCGTTGGCTGCTTGGTCCCCTATAATATTTTTTGGCGGTATGGGATTGTATCTAATGAGATATGCGAAAAAATAATTTCAAGAGTTTAATTCATTTACATTTTTTGATTTTTTTATGGGGTTTCACTTCAATTTTTGGAGCTTTAATTGATCTTAATCCAATTTTTATTGTTTGGCTAAGATTAGCGATTGCATCAATTTTAATTTTTATTTATTTATTTTTTTTTAATGTTAGTTCACTGAAACTAAGTACATCTAGTTTTTTAAAATTTTTACTTGGAGGCTTTCTAATATCAATTCATTGGTATTTATTTTTCTATTCAATAAAAATCTCTTCCATTTCGCTAACCCTATCGATTTTATCAACAGCATCCTTGATGACCTCTTTTTTGGAGCCAATTTTTTATAAAAGACCTTTTAAAATTTATGAACTTTTATTCGGCTTAGTAGCAGTTCTAGGACTATTACTTATTTTTGGCACACAGTCTGAAAATTACTTAGCCATCACTTTATCACTTATTTGTACTTTGTTATCTGTTTTATTTTCTCTCTTAAATGGACATTTGGTTCAAAAATATTCATCAATCCAAATTTCTTTTTATGAACTTATTTTTGGTTTATTGATAATTTCGTCCATCATAATATCATCTGAATATAAGTTTTCAAAACTATATTTAATTAAATCTTCAGAGTGGATTTATATCTTTATTTTAGGATCATTATGTACTGCGTATGCATTTGTAGCATCTACTTATATTCTAAAATTTATAACACCTTATACTATGATGATGTCTTTAAATCTTGAACCTGTTTATGGAATCTTTTTTTCATTAATAATTTTCGGAGAAAAAGAGTACATGGGTATTCAATTTTACATTGGATCTATTGTCATATTATTTTGTGTTTTTGGAAATATTTTGTTGAAGCATAAAAAAATCTCCTGAAAATTATAATTTTACAATTAATTTGTAAGTATGGAATATTTAGATTTCGAATTGCCAATAAAAGAAATCCAAGAACAGTTATCTAAGTGTGAGATAATTGGAAGCGAAAGTGATATAGATGTCACCGACACGTGCAGCAAACTGGAAATAAAGTTAAAAAAAACTAAAGAAAAAATATATGGTAATTTATCTCCATGGCAAAGAGTACAATTATCTAGACACCCATCGAGACCGTACACATTAGATTACATAAAAGCTTTATGTGGAAATTCATTTTTGGAACTTCATGGAGACAGAAATGTAAAGGACGATAAAGCTATGATTGGAGGTTTAGGAAAGGTCAAGTACCAAACTTTTATGTTTATTGGAACTCAAAAAGGTTACAATACTATCACACGAAAATATAGAAATTTTGGAATGGCAAATCCTGAAGGATACAGAAAAGCTTTAAGGTTAATGAAATCAGCCGAAAAATTTAATATTCCTATTATTTGTTTAATTGATACTCCAGGTGCTTATCCAGGGCAAGAAGCTGAAGAAAGAGGGCAGGGCGAGGCTATAGCTAGAAATATTTTTAATATGCTTTCAATAAAAGTTCCTATTATTACCATAATCATCGGAGAAGGAGCTTCTGGTGGTGCTTTAGGAATTGGAATAGGTGATAGAATTTTAATGTTAGAAAATACTTGGTATTCGGTTATTTCTCCTGAATCATGTTCATCTATATTGTGGAGGAGTTGGGAGTACAAGGAAAGAGCGGCTGAATCTTTAAAGCTCACTGCCCAGGACATGAAAAAATCAAAATTGATCGACAAGATAATCAAAGAGCCTCTTGGTGGAGCTCATCAAAATAGACAAAAAATGTTTACAATTGTAGGCAATGAAATCACTAAATCGTTTTTAGAACTTGATAAACTATCTTCGAAAGATTTAATTAATTTCAGGAGAACGAAATTTGAAAATATGGGAGTTTTTAAGAGTTAATAAAAACATTTATAAGTATTAACAATTTTACAATAATTATAAACACTTGCTGTTGACTTTTTTATAGCACTTTAAATTTTCTAAACAAATAATTGATCATACTTTTTTTTACATTTAAATGTGGAAAGAAGTAAACAGTTATTGTCATCTGAAAATATCAACAAAGGAATTTTCAACATTGAATCTGGTAGGATTCCTCCCCAGGCTTTAGACCTCGAAGAGGCGGTGCTTGGAGCTATGTTAATAGATAAAAAAGGTGTTGACGAAGTAATCGATATTCTCCAAATGGATGCTTTTTATAAAGAATCTCACAAAAAAATATTTGAAGCAATATATAGTTTATTTCAGTCATCTGAGCCAGTTGACCTTCTAACAGTGTCAAGTAAGCTTAGAAAGATGGGAGTACTTGAGAAAGTAGGTGGAGATTTTTATCTCGTTCAACTGTCAAAAAAAGTTTCAACTTCTGCGAATATTGAATTTCACGCTCGAATTATACTCCAAAAATTTATACAAAGGTCATTAATAAGGATTTCAAACGAAATCATTGAAAATTCTTTTAAAGATTCCGTTGATGTTTTTGATTTATTAGACGAAGCTGAATCAAAACTATATGAGATTACCCAAGGTAATATTAAAAGATCCTCCGAAACAGCTCAAAGTCTTGTTATTCAAGCAAAACAAAGAATTGAAGACATTTCAAACAAAGATGGTTTAAGTGGAGTAGCAACAGGCTTTGATAAACTCGATTTACTAACCTCAGGATGGCAACCAAGTGATCTAATTGTTATAGCTGCAAGACCCGGAATGGGAAAAACTGCTCTCACTCTTTCAATGGCAAGGAATATTGCTGTTTTAAAGAAAACTCCAGTAGCTTTTTTTTCACTTGAAATGTCTTCTGTACAATTAATTACAAGACTGATTTCAGCTGAAACTGGATTAACATCTGAAAAACTTAGAACGGGGAAACTTGAAAGTCATGAATGGGAACAATTAAATGTTAAGGTTGGTGATTTAGAAAAAGCACCCCTTTATATTGATGATAGCCCATCCTTATCTATTTTTGATCTTAGAGCAAAAGCTAGACGTTTATCCTCAAAACATGGAATTCAATTGATAATTGTAGACTACTTGCAGTTAATGACCTCTGGTACAACTAGTAAAACAGGAAATAGAGAACAAGAAATATCATCAATATCAAGAAATTTAAAGGCTCTCGCTAAAGAATTAAATGTACCTGTTATTGCCTTGTCTCAATTATCTAGAGCTGTTGAAACAAGAGGTGGTACAAAAAGACCAATTCTGTCAGATTTGAGGGATTCAGGTGCAATTGAACAAGATGCAGATATTGTTTCTTTTATTTATAGACCAGAATATTATGGCATTGATGAGTGGGATGACGATGATAGATCTTCATCAGAAGGACAAGCCGAATTTATAGTTGCAAAACATAGAAATGGAGGGTTGGACACAATAAGACTTAAATTTACTCCACAACTTGGAAAATTCGAAAACTTAAATGAGTTAGATTTATTATCTGAATATCCCTCAAAAATAAATGAAGTAAAAAAAAGGAGGGATCCTACAGGCGGTGCTTTAGATGATAGTGATAATTTAACTCCTTTTTAGATTTCTATTTTACTTTTTGTATGATTTTACTAAAAGTGTCGGGATGATTCATGGCTATATCTGACAAAACTTTTCTATCTAAGTTAATTTTGTTAGATTTTAAACAGGATATCAACTTTGCATAAGACATCCCATGTAATCTTGCAGCAGCATTTATTCTAACAATCCATAATAATCTAAAAGTCCTTTTTTTGTTTCTTCTGTCTCTGTATGAATATAGAAGTCCCTTTTCAACTGCGTTTTTAGCTACTTTCCAAACATTTTTTCTTCTACCGTAGTAGCCTTTAGCTTTTTTTAATATTTTCTTCCTTTTATTTCTAGAGGCAACTGAATTTTGTGATCTTGGCATTTTTTATAATTTAAATTTAAAATAATTTATCTCAATCTTAACTGTTGTTCTATATTACGTATATCAGTTTTATTCACTAGGGTTGAATGAGTTAACTTCAATTTCCTTTTTTTTGATTTTTTTGTCAAAATATGATTTTTAAATGCATGTTTCCTTTTTATTTTACCAGTGCCAGTTATCTTAAATCTTTTTTTCGCACTTGATTTTGTTTTCATTTTTGGCATAATTTCAATTATTTAATTTTTTTTGGATTAATAAACATAATCATTCTTTTGCCCTCCAGTTTAGGCATTTGTTCTACTTTTCCGAAGTCTTCTAAATCTTGTGCGAGACGTAATAACAAGATTTGCCCCTGTTCTTTAAAAATAATAGATCTTCCCTTAAAGAAGACAAAAGCCTTTAATTTCGCACCATCCTTTAAAAATTTTTCTGCATGCTTTTTCTTAAATAGGTAGTCATGTTCGTCAGTTTGTGGTCCAAATCGAATTTCTTTTATGAAGACTTTGGTTGTTTTTGATTTTAAAACTTTGTCTCTTTTCTTCTGCTCATAAAGAAACTTTTTGTATTCAAGGACTTTACATACTGGGGGAATAGCTTTACCTGAAATTTCTACCAAATCTAATTCGAGATCGTTGGCTATTTGAAGTGCTTTTTGCTTTGAATACACGCCAACATTAACGTTTTCCCCAACTAACCTAACTTCCGTTGCTTTTATTTTCTCGTTGATAAGATGTGGATCTTCTTTTATTATCCTACCTGGCCTCTTAGTTCTTTTTCTTCGTATTGCTATGACAAATAATTTAAATTAAACTTCTATTAGATTGCTCCCTTTGATTTCTGTAGATAATATTTGAACAAAAGTTTCAATTGTTAAGGATCCTAAATCACCGTCAATTCTGTGTCTTACAGACACAACGTTGTCTTTCATTTCTCTCTCACCAACAACTAACATGTATGGATATTTTTTTAATTGAGCTTCTCTAATTTTTTTTCCTACAGTCTCGTTCCTATTATCAATCAGTGCGCGAATTTCGTTAATTTTCAGCTTATTTAAAACTTTTTGTGCGTATTTTTCATACTTTTCAGAAAGTGTAAGAATTATTAAATGATCTGGAACTAACCATAACGGAAGGTTACCTCCTGAATGTTCCAGCAAAATTGCGACAAACCTCTCAAGGCTTCCAAAAGGGGCTCTGTGAATCATTACAGGACGCATATATTCATTGTTTTTTGTTTTATATTTTAAATCGAATCTTACAGGTAAATTATAATCAACTTGGATAGTTCCAAGTTGCCATTTTCGACCCAGGGCATCCTTTACCATAAAATCCAATTTGGGACCATAAAATGCTGCTTCACCATATTTTATATTATAATCCAGTTTTTTTGAATCAGCTGCCATCAAAATAGCTTTTTCTGCTAAATTCCAATTTCTTTCAGAACCTATATATTTCTCTGGATTATTAGGATCTCTTAGAGAAACTTGAACAGTAAAAACATCAAAACTTACTGCTTTAAAAACATATTTTACTAAATCTATAACTTTTATGAACTCTTCTTCTAATTGATTAGGTGTGCAAAAGATATGAGCGTCATCTTGAGTAAAACCTCTAACTCTCGTTAATCCATGGAGTTCACCGCTTTGTTCGTATCTATATACTGTCCCAAATTCTGCATATCTTACGGGAAGGTCCTTGTAGCTCCAATTTTGTGAATTATAAATTTCACAATGATGAGGACAATTCATTGGTTTTAAGAGAAAAGTTTCTTTTTTCCCAGGAGTCTCTATCGGCTGAAAGCTATCCATGCCATACTTTTCAAAGTGACCAGATGTTTCATATAATTCTTTTTTACCAATATGAGGAGTTTCAACCATTTTATAGCCAGCTTTATCTTGGGCTTTTGTTAAAAAAGTTTGCAATCTATTTTTTAAATCTGTTCCTTTAGGAAGCCATAGTGGTAGTCCTAAACCAACTTTGTTACTAAATGTAAAAAGGTTTAATTCCTTACCGATCTTCCTATGATCTCTTTTATTAGCTTCCTCTATTAATGTTAAATATTCTTTTAAAAATTTTTGCTTTGGAAATGAAATCCCATATATTCGGGTGAGTTGCTTATTATTTTCATCTCCTTTCCAATATGCACCTGCAATGTTAGTTAACTTTACAGCTTTCACTAATCCCGTGTGGGGAATGTGACCTCCTTTGCACAGATCACTGAAGTCCGAGTGATGACAGAATGTAATTTCCCCATCATTTAACTTCTCAATCAACTCAAGTTTATAGGGATTTTTTTCTTTTTTGTAATATGCCTTTGCATCTAGTTTCGATAAAAGCTTCATCCTAAATTCACTTTTTTGCGAAGCGAAAAACATGAATTTCTTTTCAATTATGGGGAAATCATTTTCAGATATAGTTTTATCACCTAAATCAAAATCATAATAAAATCCATTTTCGATCGAGGGTCCTATGGTAAGTTTGACTTTAGGATAAAGACTCAATACAGTTTGCGCAAGAATATGGGCTGACGAATGCCAAAATGCCGATTTTCCCTCATCATCATTCCATGTATAAAAATTTAATTTTCCACTTTTTAAAATCTCTGTTGATAATTCTATCTTAGCACCATTGAAATTAGCAGATAACACATTTCTTGCTAGACTCTCACTTATGTCTTCAGCAATGCTATATGCAGAAATTCCTTTTTTGTATTTTTTGGTGGATCCGTCTTTGAGGGTTATTTCAATCATTTTTGAGGTTAAAATATAGCATATAAATTTGCACTTGTAAATATAATTTAATCTTTTTTTACTTTTCCTATTAGTGATTTAACTAAATCTTTTATTCCAAAATAGCCAACTGCGACAGCAGTAGTTGAAAGAAAAATTCCAAACAATAGAACAGGTAGAAAAAGCACATTTTCTTTATTTTTAAAAGCCTGCATAATTATAACAGGAGACATAAAACAGAGAATTATGAAGTAAAAAATTTTACGTAATGATTTTTTAAAAAGAACAATATTCATTTTACTTGATGTTTTTCTAAAACTTCCCTTATACTACCGTATTCACCAAACAACTCAGAAGCTTGATTTATAGATACACTTAAAGTTTCACTAATTATTCTGATTGCCCTCTCTTTAAGTTTTTTGTTATTAGTCTGCATATCTATCATTTTGTTTCCTTTAATATGACCCAATTTGACCATAGCGGAAGTGGTTATCATATTCAAAATCATTTTTTGAGCAGTACCTGCTTTCATTCTTGTACTTCCCGTTATAAATTCAGGACCAACTATGACTTCAATTGGAAACTCTGAAAATTTTGCTAATGGGGATTTATGATTACAAGAAATGGATCCAGTCATAATACCGTTATTATTGCACGATTTAATACCCCCAACTACATAGGGGGTAGTTCCAGAGGCAGCAATTCCAATTACAAAATCTTTTTTATCTATTTTTCTATCACATAAGTCTTTCCAAGCTTGAGTTTTTGAATCCTCTGCATGTTCAACACTTTTAAATAAAGCATCAGTCCCACCTGCTATTACTCCATTTACTTTCCAATCAGGTGTACCAAATGTTGGTGGACATTCTGATGCATCTAAGACACCTAATCTTCCGCTTGTACCAGCACCTAGGTAAAATAATCTACCTCCCGATGAAAGTTTGATTACTAAGGCATCCACAAGCTTGCACACTAATGGAAGAACCTTTTGAACTGAAGAACAAATTTTTTTATCTTCTTTGTGAATAGAGTTAACTAATTCGGTCGTGGTAAGATTTTCTAAATTATCATATAATGAATCTTGTTCAGTAATTTTATAGATTGACATGTTTGTTATTTAATTAAGACTTATTTTCTATTTAAAAAATCTAATTTTTGATCCAAATTGTCTTTAATGAGGTTTAAAAAATTTTGAGTATTTAAATAATGATTTGAATTTAGACCTTCTTTGTGAACTAGTAGGGCTAAATCTTTAGTCATGAAACCGTTTTCAACAATCTTTATGCAAACTTCTTCTAATAAAAGGCAAAACTTTTTAAGTTTTGAGTTTTTATCAATTTTAGCCCTGTGAGCTAGCCCACGAGTCCATGCAAAAATTGAAGCTATTGGATTCGTAGAAGTTGGTCTTCCTTTTTGGTGCTCTCTGAAGTGTCTGGTCACTGTTCCATGAGCTGCCTCTGCTTCAAGAGTTTTTCCATCAGGTGTTACAAGGGTGGATGTCATTAAGCCTAAAGATCCAAATCCTTGAGCAACAGTATCGGACTGAACATCACCATCATAGTTTTTGCAGGCCCAAACAAAACCACCTTTCCATTTCATGGCTGCTGCTACCATATCATCGATGAGTCTGTGTTCGTAAAAAATTCCAATTTTTTTAAACTTTTCTTTAAATTCATTTTCATAGACATCATGAAAAATATCTTTAAACCTACCGTCGTATGCTTTCAATATTGTGTTTTTTGTTGACAAATACAGCGGCCATCTTTTTGAAATAGCTTGATTCATACATGATCTAGCAAATCCATAAATTGAGGATTCTATATTGTACATAGCCATAGCTACTCCATCTTCTTGAAAATTGTAAACTTCCCATGTAAGAGATTCATCTCCATTTTCGGGTGTAAAAGTCATTGTCAAAGTTCCCTTACCGTGGGTGACAATGTCGGTAGCTTTATATTGATCTCCAAATGCATGTCTTCCAATGCATATAGGTTTATCCCAACCTTGAACATATTTTGGTATATTTCTCATTATAATAGGTTCCCTAAAGACAGTTCCTCCTACAATATTTCTAATTGTTCCATTTGGTGAACGCCACATTTTCTTTAGTGTATATTCCTGAACTCTTTGTTCGTCTGGTGTAATTGTTGCACATTTAATACCAACATTATATTTTTTAATTGCTTCTGCAGCCTTTACAGTTACTAAATCATTAGTAAAATCCCTATTCTTAATTCCCAAATCAAAATACTTTATTTCAATATCCAAATAGGGGAGTATTAATTTTTCTTTTATGAATTTCCAGATTACTCTTGTCATTTCATCCCCATCCATTTCTACTACAGGATTTTTAACTTTGATTCTTTTTACCATTTTAATAATAAATATTAAAAAAAGTCGCCTCAGCGACTCTATTTATAATTGACGTTCTTTAATTTTTGCTTTTTTACCTCTTAACTTTCTAAAATAAAAAATCCTAGACTTCCTCACTTTTCCTTTTTTATTGATCTCAACTCTTTGCAGAGTAGGCATATTCATGGGAAAAATCCTTTCAACTCCTATGGTACCTGACATTTTTCTAATGGTAAAAGTTTTATTTAAACCTTGACCTTTGACTTGTATAACAACGCCTTTAAAAAACTGAGTTCTAACTTTTTCTCCCTCACGAATTTCATAATAGGCAGTTATTGTGTCGCCTGCTTTAAATGAAGGAAAATTTTTGTTTTCAATTAGTTCTTCCTGTATACTTTTTACAATCGAATTCATATTGTAAGCTTCTATAAGATTGCAAAAATACAATTATTTTTTTGTCAAAACAATAATATAATTATTATGTTGACTGATCAAGCTTTGCTTTAAATTAAATTTGGACGGTGTTTTTTAGTTCTTTCTAAAGATTTCTCCTCTCTCCACTTTTCAATCGCTTTAGTATCACCTGAAATCAAAATTTCAGGAACTTTTAGTCCTTCATAATTTTTCGGTCGAGTATAAATAGGTTCAGATAACCTGTTGTCTTGAAAACTGTCGGTTAATGCTGAAGACTCATCGCCTAGTACACCTGGTATTAATCTTATAATTGAATCACAAAAAACAGCAGCTGCTAATTCTCCACCAGATAATACGTAATCACCAATAGAGATTTCGTCAGTAACTAAATGCTCTCTGATTCTTTGATCAATACCTTTATAATGTCCACATATTAAAATTATGTTTTTTGATAAAGAAAATTTATTACATGATGCTTGATCAAGTTTTTCACCATCAGGTGTTAAATATATGATGTTTTTGTATTTTCTTTCTCCTTCTAATTTTTTAATACAATCATATATTGGTTGTATCATAAGGACCATACCGCTACCGCCCCCGTATTGATAATCGTCAACTTTTTTATGTTTATTATTTGAAAAGTCTCTTATATTATGATACTTAATAATTATTTGGTCATTTGTAAGAGCTTTTTTAATAATGGAATGTTCTAAAGAGCTCTTGATTATTTCAGGGAAAAGTGACAGAATATCGATTCTCATATATGAAAAAAATCTAAAATCTTAGTCGAATTTTTTCCCCATTCGGATTAATATATGTTATCCATCTAACATTTTCAGGCTCAATTTGCAAAATTTGGTCAACTGCCTCAATAGAATCACCATTAACATCAATCAAAATTGAATTATTCTCAATTTGGCCCTTTAAAAGTTCTCCTGATTCTACAATTTTTATTCCACTTTTAATTTTTAAATCCTCTTTTTCCTTTTTTGTTAGATTAGAAAGCGTCATGTTTAAAAACTGTATAGTTTTTGTTTTCTCTAATTTTACATTCAAGTATTTTTTGGAATCCTTTCTAAAAAATCCAAGTTTTACATTATCCCCTGGTCTTTTGCTCTCAAGATACCCTGTTAAATCTGAAAACTTTTTAATTTTAATCTCATCAACTGAAATCAAAACATCACCTTCTTTGATTCCTGCATTGTAAGCTCCCATGTTTTCAAGTACTTTGCTTACATAGAACCCCTCTGACTGTTTTATGTTGTTTTCGTTTATAAATTTTTCAAATTCTGGGGATATAGCAAATCCTTGGACGCCTAGCATCCCCTTTTGATTTGTTCCAAATTCTATAATGTCTTCGAAAACTTTTCTAGCTATATTGCTAGGGACTGCAAATGAGTAACCTTCAAATCCACCCGAAATAGTTGTAATTGCGGTATTTATTCCTATTAATTCCCCATTTAGATTAACCAAAGCACCTCCACTGTTTCCTTGATTTACTGCCGCATCTGTTTGAATAAAAGACTGATTTCTCCTGTCCAATTTATTTAAATCTCTTGATTTCGCACTTATTATTCCAGCCGTAACTGTAGAATTTAAGTTAAATGGATTTCCTATTGCCAATACCCATTCACCAATTTTTGTATTATCTGAATTACCAAAATATAGGTAGGGTAGAAGCTTTTGAGTTTCAATTTTAAGGACAGCAATATCTGTATATGGATCTGTTCCTACAAGCTTTGCCTCATACCTAATGTTATCATTGGTTGTAACTTCTATTTTAGTTGCATTCTCAATTACGTGGTTATTGGTTATAATATAACCATCTGGTGACACAATCACTCCCGATCCAGTACCAATTCTATTTTGAGGGCTTTTGTTTCTTCCATAAAAGTAATCTAAATATGAAAAGTCATCCGATACGATAGATGTATTTTTAACATGAACAACTCCATTGATACTTTTCTCAGCTGCTTCAACGAAATCTACTGGTTGTCTATTACCTCTATCCAAGAATCTATTATAATTTACGGCACGAGTGTTAGATTCATAAGCAATAGTATCTGATTTTTTTTCATTTGCACATGAAAAACAGGTTAGCGCTACAAACCATGAAATAAAATATGTTTTCATCATATAATTTTTTTTTACAAATTTTATAAATAATACCTTCGTAAAAAGTTTACAATTTTTCATTTAACTCCATTTTAACAATAAAAATATTAAACTTTAATGAAATTAAAATTTGAAAAATATGAATCAGGCGGAAATGACTTTGTCTTGATAGATGACAGAAAAAACAATTATAATTTAACTACTTCAAAAATAAAAAATATTTGTAGTAGAAATTTCGGCGTTGGATCTGATGGATTTATTGTTTTAAAAAGTTCTTCAATCGCAGATATTAAAATGCTTTATTATAATTCAAATGGGTTACCAAGTTCTTTGTGTGGCAATGGAACTAGATGTCTCTTTTCATTTTCTTTAAGTTTAGGAATCATTGAAAAAACAGCTAAAATTGAAACATCTGAAGGAGTTTTTAGTGCATCAATTTCAGATAACAAACTGGTGTCTTTAAAAATGAAAAATATTGATGATATTATTTTATTTGAAAACAAGGCATATTTAAATTCTGGCTCTCCTCATCACGTTGAGATGACAAATGATTTAAATAAAATATCTGTAAAAGAAATGGGATCATCGATTCGTTTTTCAAATAGATATTTACCAAATGGAACCAATGTAAATTTTTGTAGTAAAATAAGTGATAAAAAATTTGAAATTAGAACATATGAGCGAGGAGTTGAGAATGAAACTCTATCGTGTGGAACAGGAGCAACTGCTGTAGCAATTGCTGTTCATGCTATGGGTTTAACAAAGAAAAATAGAATAATTATTCAAACAAGGGGCGGGGAATTAATTATTTCTTTTCAAGTTAGCGAAACAGGATATAAGAATATTTTTCTCGAAGGGCCTACTAGATTTGTGTTTAAAGGAGAATACTAATGAATATTAATAAAATTAACCTTCGAGCGCTTGAACTAGATGATGTGGAATTTTTGTTTGAAATCGAAAATAATGGAAGCCTTTGGAAAATATCAGATACAATATTACCATTCTCAAAATACCATCTTGAAAAATATATTAAAGAATCTAATCTTGATATTTTTTCTGAGAAACAGTTTCGTTTTGTCATAAGTCTTGAAAATAAAACACCTGTAGGGTTAATAGATATATTTGATTTTGATCCAATTAATCATCGTGCGGGAATTGGCATAGTTATAAAGAATAAGCACAGAAAGAGAGGTTATGCTCTCGAATCAGTAAAATTAATTGAAGATATTTCAAAAAAAGATCTACAAATTCATCAGCTATTTGTTAATGTCGGAATTAATAATAAAAGTAGTTTGAATTTGTTCAGAAAGTTGGGGTATAATAAGGTTGGAATAAAAAAGGAATGGAATTATTCTAATGGCCGATACACTGATGAAATATTATTTCAGAAAATTTTGAGTAGTGAGCCATAAAAAAATATTAATTCGATTATCTTTTTTTTCAACATTATTAATAATTATTTTTTGTTGGCTTTTTTTTATTCCAAATGTTTCAGTTGAGAATAAAAAAATAGATTTTTTTATTAAACAGAAAACATCATTTGATCAGATTTTGGAGGATTTAGAACCACACCTCAAATCTAAAACTAGTTTTAGATTAGCCTCAAAGATTAAAAAATACAATATAAATATAAAAGCTGGTAGATATATAATTGAAAACTCTATGAGTAACAATCAACTCATAAACAACCTGAGAGTCAAGAATATCCCAATAAAAGTTATTTTCAACAACATAGAAAGAATTGAAAATCTAGCTTCAAATTTATCTAAACAAATTGAAGCAGATAGTTCAAATTTGATTAATCAGTTTTTAAGTGATGAATTTCTAATTAAAAATGGGTTTAATTATCAAAACCTACTTTCAATGTTCATACCAAATTCATATGAATTTTTTTGGAATGTCAGCCCAGCTGATTTTCAAAAAAGAATGCATATGGAATTTTTGAAATTTTGGAATCAAAAAAGACTTTCCAGGGCTAAAGAAATTAATTTAACACCAGTCCAAGTGAGTATTTTGGCCTCAATAGTAAAAAAAGAGTCTTCTGTTGAAAAAGAAAGACCGATTATTGCAGGAGTTTATATGAATCGACTAAATAAAAAAATAAAACTTCAAGCAGACCCTACTGTAATTTATTCAATTAAACAGAAAAATAAAAACTTCAATAAGATTATAAAAAGAGTTCTTTACAAAGATTTAGATATAGATTCCAAATATAATACATACAAGTATTTAGGTCTACCTCCAGGTCCAATTTGTATGCCTGACATTTCTTCAATTGAGGCAGTACTAAATTTTAAAAGGCATGACTATTTGTATTTTGTTGCGAATCCAAACAAGCCTGGACATCATTCTTTCTCAAGAACTTTGAAAGAGCACAACAACTACAGGAGAATTTATATAAATTGGATAAAAAAAATAAACTAAGATTATTTATTCCCAATTAAAAAAACAGTTGGTTTTTTGTTTAGGTCGATTTTTTCTTTCCTCCATTCAATAATTGATAAGTTAATAATCTTTTCCTCATTTGAGTCTAAGCATGAAGCTACTGATAGTCGTGTGTGTGAAGAAAGTACTTTTAAAATTAAAGCCAAAAGCTGATTGTTCCTGTAGGGTGTTTCGATAAAAATTTGGGTTTCTTTATTTATTATAGATTTTTTCTCCAAATATTTTAATTGTTTCGTTCTTTCTTTTGTATTTATCGGTAGATAACCATTGAAAGCGAATTTTTGTCCATTCATTCCAGATGATACTAATGCGAGTAAAATTGAGGACGGACCAACCAAGGGTTTAATATTAATTTTTAAAATATGAGCTGCTTCTATTATAGAAGAACCAGGATCTGCTATAACAGGGTTCCCTGAGTCTGACATTAAACCCATATTCTCTCCTCTTTTTAAAGGATTTAAATATGTTTCGATATTAATGTAATTTTTATCTTTTTTTATCTGAAAAAAAAATAAATTATCTTGATTTTTTTCAGGCAAAATTTTATTTATAAATCTTCTTGATTTTTTTTCATTCTCTACAATGAAGTACTTAATTTCATTAATAATTTTAAGATTGTATGTGGATATATGCGCTAACCCTTGATTACTTCCAATAAAACTTGGAATAACATAAAGAATTGGTTTTTTTATCTCCAACTACTTAGAACTCTTTTACAACCTTGATAGATTTTATTGTAAGCTATTTCAAAACTTTTATCATCTCCATAATAAGGATCCTCAATTTCGTAGGGTTTGTTTAAAAGTTGTATCAAGGAATTGGTTTGGTATGTTTCGCATAGCTTTTTAAGGCTAAAAAAATTTTGTTTGTCCATTACAAAAATATATTGAAAAATTTTAAAATCTTCAACTTTAAACTGCCTTGCTTTTTGCTTGCTAATATCAATTCCATTTTTTTGTGCAACATAAATACTTCTTTTATCAGGGGGGTGGCCAGTATGGTAATTTGCAATACCGGCGGAATCTACTTTAATATTATATTCTTTGGACATATTCTGAAACACACCTTGTGCCAGTGGTGACCTGCAAATATTTCCTAAACAAACCATTAGAACATTTCCTGGTTTGTACATGTCAAAGTGTTAATTTCTTGTTTAAATCTTCTACGTATTTTCTGAATTGCTTATCTGTGAAAGATAAGTTATCGACTGTTTTACATGCATGCAAAACAGTAGCATGGTCTCTTTTCCCGATTTGGCTGCCTATGCTTGCCAATGAAGCTTTAGTAAATTTTTTTGCAAAATACATAGCTAACTGTCTTGCTTGTACGATGTGTCTTTTTCTGGTTTTTGATTGCAGGGTTTCTACATCCATTTGGAAATATTCCGAAACAACTTTTTGAATATAATCAATGCTAACTTCTCTTTTTGTATTTTTAACGAACTTATCTACAATCTCTTTAGCTAATTCAATTGTTACTTCAAGTTTATTAAATGAAGATTGAGCTATTAATGAAATTATTGCACCTTCTAATTCTCGAATGTTGCTTTTTATATTTTTAGCTATATAATCCACAATATCGTCATCAATAACTACACCATCTCTATATAACTTATTTTTGAGAATAGAAAATCTTGTTTCATAGTTTGGTTGTTGAAGTTCAGCTGACAATCCCCATTTGAACCTCGATAAAAGTCTCTGCTCAATGTCCTGCATATCGACGGGAGCCTTGTCAGATGTTATAATTACTTGCTTACCGTTTTGGTGGAGATGGTTAAAAATGTGAAAAAAAACATCTTGTGTACCCGATTTACCTGACAAAAATTGAACATCATCAATAATTAATATATCAATAATTTGGTAAAAGTGGATAAAGTCGTTTCTAGTATTTTTCTTAACTGATTCTATATATTGTTGCGTAAATTTTTCTGCGGAAATATAAAGAACAGTTTTATCAGGAAATTTTTCTTTAATTTTTACACCTATTGCGTGAGCCAAATGAGTTTTTCCTAAACCAACATTTCCAAAAATCAATAGTGGGTTAAATGAAGTTCCTCCGGGTTTGTTTGCAACAGCAATTCCAGCTGATCTAGCCAACCTATTTGAATCACCTTCTAAAAAATTTTGAAAATTATAGTTTGGATTTAACTGTGATTCAATATTTAAATTTTTAATACCAGGAATCACAAATGGATTTTTAAGCTGACCGTTCAGACTATTTAAAGGAGCATCTACTTGCTGAGACTGAAAATTTTCTTGTTGGTTACTCGGAATACTTTCAGTAAATGGTTTTCGATTCCCATAGGTATTTTCCATTTTAATTACATAAACAAGACGAGCAGATTCACCCAATTCTTTAGTTAGTGCAATTTTTAAAAGTTTAATGTAATGTTCTTCAAGCCATTCATAAAAAAACTTACTTGGAACCTGAATGCTTAAAGCACTGTCACTTAACTTTAATGGCCTAATTGGTTCAAACCATGTCTTAAATGCTTGAGGCTGAATGTTGTCTTTTATAAAAGATAAACAATTATTCCAAGAAGATTCAGCAGTTTTATGCATTTAAATTACTATATAACTTTCTTTTTTAAAATGTTTTGGTTTTTTCAATTTAGATAAGTCAAATATGCTGAAAAAATAAATAAAAAAAAACAAGTTTTGGTATTGATTTTAATTTTTTTTTTTTAGAAATTATGAGGACATCAATTTTTACTATTTTGGAATTTCAATTTAAATCATCGCCCTTTAAAGTTCGTTATTGCGAAACAGACCAAATGGGGTTTGTGCATCACACTAATTATTTAAAATATTTTGAAGCAGCAAGGCTAGAATGGCTTTCCAAACTTGGAATATCTTACAAAAAAATGGAAGAAAAAGGTATTTTATTACCTGTGATTTATTCAGAAATAAAATATTTATTACCGTTAAAGTTCGATGATATTTTTGTCGTGAAAGTTGGAATTAGTGAATTACCTGTCTCTAGGCTGAAATTAAACTATGAGATAGAAATTACAAAAAACAAAAAAATTTGTTTTGGGTATGTTCATCTAGCTTTTTTAAACAAATTCAAACAGGTACCTGTTAGAGCCCCTGATAATTTAACTTTAGTTTTCAAAAAAAATTATGAATTATAAATTTTAATTTTTTTTTCTTCTATATTGTTCGGAACGGTAGGTGCCGATGTTCCTAAATTTAATTTTTTGGATGTTTTAAATATTCGAATTTCGTCAAATACCTTATGATTTATAAATTCTTGAATTGTAAAACCTCCACCTTCAACTAAAATTGATGAAATTTTTTGACTATGAATAAATCTTATTGCTTTTTTTAAAAAAAGATTTTTTTCATTACTACTATTTATTTTTAATTTTTTGTTAGTAAGGTGTAGTAAATCATTTGTTTTGAACAGAATAGAATTTTTATCTGCACGATCATTTGGGTCTAATATTATTTTAATGGGACTCCTACCTTTAATATGTCTGTTTGTTAGCTTAGGATTGTCATCATTTAGCGTTTGAACTCCTATGAGAATAGATTCTTCTTCTTTTCTCCACTTGTGCACTAGAATTCGATCCTTCAATTCAGTTAAATAATTTACTTTACCTATATTTTGGTGATTTTTCTCGGGACCTATAAAACCATCTTTTGACTCTGCCCATTTTAGAATTATGTAGGGTCTTCTTTTTTCATGAAAACAAAAAAATCTTTTATTTAGTTCCTTAGCTTGACTCTCACAAACCCCAACAGTTACATTTATTCCATTTTCAATAAGTTTACAAATACCCTTTCCTTTAACATGAGTATTTGGATCAAGACAAGCAACAACAACATTTTTAATTCCACTCTTAATAATAAAATCAGTACATGGGGGTGTTTTACCTGTATGATTACATGGTTCTAGATTTACATAAAGAGTTGATTTTTGAAGTTCTTTTTTATTCTTAATTTTTTTAATTGCTACAACTTCTGCGTGATCTTCTCCAGCTTTTTTGTGCCAACCTTCTGATATTATTTTTTGATTATTAACAATAATGGATCCAACAAGAGGGTTTGGATAAGTATTTCCCATACTTTTGATTGCCAAATCAAAGCATCTTTGCATAAATTTTTTATGTTTTTCCAATCCTTATTTCTAGCTTTAAATCAAAGATAAATTATTAAAATATTTTATGTTTAAAATAAGACAAATTTGTAAAAACGATAATTTAAATCTCGGTAATGTTATTCGTGAAGTTTTAATTGAAATTGGAGTACCTAAGAAAGGAACAGCTTTTTCTGACCCTGAACTAGACTTTATGTTTGAAACTTATGATAAGAAAAGGTCGATTTATTACGTAGTTGAAAATAAAGGAAAAGTCTATGGGGGAGCCGGAATATCACATTTAAATGGAGCGGATTACGATACCTGTGAATTACAAAAAATGTACTTCCTCCCCACAATTAGAGGTAAGGGATTAGGTGATCAAATGATAGAAAAGTGTTTGAGTTTCGCGTTAGATAATAAATATAAATATTGTTATATTGAGACTTTACCATACATGAAAGCAGCACAAAAACTTTATCTTAAAAAGGGATTTCAGTATATCGACGGGCCAATTGGATATACAGGTCATGTCTCATGTAATGTTTTCTTAATTAAGAAACTAAAATGACAATAAGTGAGTTCAATTCTAAGTTCAGTTCAGATTTGACTGATTTATACTCATTGCAGGAAGTATCATCATTGTTTAAAATTGTTTTGGAAGAAGTTCTATCTTTCAACATAACTAAATTTTATTTAAATCCCGATTACACATTAACAAAAATTGAATTGAAAAAAATCAACAAGTTTACTGACGAATTAAAAAAAGGGAGACCTTACCAGTATATTGTTGGTGAAACAAAATTTTGTAATTATAAATTTTATGTCAATGATAGTGTTATGATACCTAGGGTAGAAACAGAGGGGTTGGTGGATTGGATTTTAAATGATAATAATAATTCAAAAGCAACAGTTATTGATCTTTGTTCAGGAAGCGGCTGTATAGCAATTACAATTAAAATTAAACGGAAAAAATGGGATATTTTTGCTTTAGAAAAAAGCAAAAAAGCAATTAATATAGCTAAACGTAATTCATCAAGAAATTTAGTTAACATCAATTACGTAAACGCCGACATTTTTTCATGGGATAATTGTGATGAAGTTGACATTATAATATCAAACCCTCCGTATATAGCTGAAAGCCAAAAAAAATTTATGAAAATAAATGTTTTAAAATTTGAACCAGAAAAGTCAATTTTTGTTCCAGATGATAATCCATTGATTTTTTATAAAAGGATATTTGATTTTTCAAAATCAAAATTGAAAGCGGGTGGTCTGATATATTTTGAAATAAATCCTAAATTTAAAAATCAATTAATATCTCTCTCCAATGAATATCATTTTTCAAGTTATGAATTGAAAAAAGATATTTTTAAAAGGAATAGATATATTAAGTTTCAAAAATGAACCCAGAAGAGAAAATCAAAAATTTAAGAAATAAATTACATATCTATAATAACTCTTATTATAACAGGGATGAAAGTCTAATTTCCGATTTTGAATTTGATTCGCTCATGAAAAAATTAGAGGAGTTGGAAAAAAAGTACCCTCAATTTGATGATAAGAATTCGCCTACAGTGAGGGTAGGAGGTGGGGTTACAAAACAATTTCAAAGTTTTAATCACAATTATCCAATGTATTCTTTAGCAAACACTTATTCAAAAGGTGAAATTAAAGAATGGATCAAAAGAATTGAAAAAAGATGCGGTCATAATATAGATGACTTTAATTGTGAGTTGAAATTTGATGGGGCTTCTATTAATTTATGTTATGAAAACGGAAAATTAAAAAGGGCACTTACCAGAGGGGATGGGACTAGAGGTGATGATGTAACTTCAAATATCAAAACCATCAAGAATGTTCCTTTGATTTTAAGTGGTAAACACCCTGAAAAATTTGAGATAAGAGGAGAAGTAATTTTAACTATAGATGATTTTAATTTTTTGAATAAAAAAAGAAAAGAGGAAGGGATTATGCCTTTTAGAAATCCACGAAATACTGTTTCAGGATCCCTGAAACTTCAAGACAGCAGAGAAGTTGCATCAAGAAAATTAAAGTGCTTTTTTTATTCGGTAGTTGGAGAAAATTCATGTTTATATCACTCGGAATTGTTAGAAAAATCAAAACAATGGGGATTTTTTATACCCCAAAATATGAAAAGAGTAAATTCAATCAACGAAATTTTTGATTTTATTGATTTCTGGGAAAAAAAGAAAAGTGAATTACCCTACGATATAGATGGTATTGTGATTAAGGTTAATTCTATGAAGGTTCAAAATAACCTAGGTTTCACGGCAAAAGCTCCAAGATGGGCTATTTCTTATAAATACAAAGCAGAAAGGCAGAGCACAAGATTAGTGTCTGTTGCTTATCAAGTTGGTAGAACTGGAGCTGTAACACCAGTTGCAAACTTTACCCCCATTAATCTTTCTGGTTCAATTGTTAAAAGGGCTTCTCTGCATAATTCGGATCAAATTGAAAAACTTGGCCTTAGAACAGGTGATTTTGTTTACGTCGAAAAGGGGGGTGAAATTATTCCAAAAATTGTTGGAATCGATGAGTTAAGAAGAGGAAGCCAAAAAAATCTTGTAAAATTTGTTGAAAATTGCCCTGATTGTGGTTCAAAACTTCAAAAAATTAAGGGTGAGGCACAACATTATTGTAAAAATGAAAATAATTGTAAAACTCAAATAATTGGTAAAATTCAGCACTTTGTTTCCCGCAAAGCGATGAATATTGAAAGCTTTGGAAGTGAAAGAGTGGCTATGTTGTATAATGAGGGCTTAATTACTAACATTGCTGATATATATAGAATGGAATTCGAAAACTTAGCAAGTCTCGACGGGATGGCGAAAAAGTCCGCATTAAATTTATTAGAATCCATACAGCAATCAAAGAAACAACCCTTTCAAAAAGTTTTATTTTCTTTAGGAATTAGACATGTTGGAGAAACTGTTGCATTAAAGTTAGCTAATCACTTTAGGTCAATTGAAAATTTAGTCAACTCCACTAATGATGATCTAATTTCGGTTGAAGAAATAGGTGAAAAGATAGTTAACAGTATTCGTGTTTATTTTAGTAATTCTGAAAATTTATCAATAATAGATAAGCTTTCAAAAGAGGGATTAAATTTCAAAATCGATGAAGACAAAAGTGGATCCAATATTTTAAGAGATAAGATTATAGTGATATCTGGCACATTTGAAATTTTATCAAGAGAGACAATTAAGCAATTAGTTGTTGAAAATGGAGGCAAATTGTCGTCAGTAGTTAATTCCAAGACAAAAATAATAATTGGAGGTCAGTCGATTGGCCCATCAAAAAAACGAAAAGCTGAATTATTGAGTATTCCAATCATAAGTGAAAATGATTTTTTAGAAATGATAAATGCAAAATGAACATAATAATTTTAATATAATTTATATTTTATCTTTACTAGTTGTTAACTGTTTCTTAAATTTATATTAGGTGATTAGAAAACTATTCCACATTGTCAAGTTTAGAAACGATTTCTACAAACGATTCTCTAAAAATACCGTCACTTCTGATTTTAAGATCAAAAGTATTAGAGTTGTTTTAGATAAAACTCTCCCAGTGGATGAGAAATATTTCAGGAATCTTTTAACTGATATAACAGACTCGAAAATCTATTTTACATTTATCAAGTTTACTAATTCAAAAGAAACTCAAAAAAAAGAAAAAGATTGTTATGATAAAAATCATATCAGCTTATTTGGTAATTTTACTGATAAACTCGCAAAAGCATGCAGTAAAAAAGTTGATTTACAAATTAATTTTTTTGGAAATGACAATTTATATTTAAAATGGATAGCGATTAAAGGCGATTATAAACTAAGTTTTGGATTCAGAAAAACTGATATTAGAATTAACGATATAATTTTCGACTTTCTCCCACTACAAACTGATACTTTTGAAAATGAATTCCGTAAGTATGTTAAGATATTAAAAACTGTTTAATTTGAATTTTTTAAAAGGTATAGGAGTTGCAATAATTACCCCGTTTAAAACAAATGGTGAAATAGACTTTAGTGCTTATGAATCGTTAATTGATTTCTATGTCAATAATGGAATAAGTTATTTGGTTATTTTAGGAACTACGGGTGAATCACATTCTGTTACTTTCGATGAAAAAAGAAGAATTTTTGAAAATATTAGTAATATTAATAGGGGGAGGTTACCCCTAATTGCAGGTTTTGGCGGAAATAATACTCAAAACATAGTTGATGAACTCCAGAATTATGAAATGAAAAATTTCAGTGCTATTTTGTCAGTTTGCCCTTATTACAATAAACCTTCACAAACAGGTTTATTTGAACATTTTTCCCATATCTCCAATGCTTCACCCATTCCACTTATTTTGTATGATGTTCCTTCAAGGACTGGTGTATCTATTTCTAATAAAACAGTTTTTAAACTAATAGAAAAAAATGACAATATTGTTGGAATAAAAGATGCCACAGGAGATTTAAATAAAGGAATAGATTTAATTAAAAATACACCAAAAGACTTTCATGTTATTTCAGGTGACGATTTTACTGCACTCGATTTGGTTATAAATGGGGGTTCGGGCGTTATTAGTGTTGTTGCAGGTGCTTTCCCGAGTGAGTTTAATAAAATTGTAGCATTAGTGAAAGAAAACAAAATAAATGAAGCAAAATTTCAATTTAAAAAAATAAAAATATTTATTGAACTTTTGTTTAAAGAAGGAAATCCCTCTGGTATTAAAGCGCTAATTTCAATAATTGGTTTTTGTGAAAATATTTTAAGACTCCCTCTTACTCCAGTAAGCAAAAGTTTATACGATGAAATTACAGAAAGCTTGAAAAGTTTTAACAAAAGCATGTTGTGAAATTTATCATTAATAAACTCTTTTTATTTTTCTATCATAATTAATTAAATTTGTAAATGTTTTCTATAAATCGAATTTTGAAAAATCTAGCAGCTTTCCTTTTTTTTATTTCTTGCAATAGCTATCAAAAGATGATTAACTCTAAAGAAATTGCTCCTAAATTAAAAGCAGCTCAAAAATATTATGATGATGGCGAATACAGAAGAGCAAACCGTCTTTATGAGCAAATCATACCCTCTTACAGAGGAAAACCACAGGCACAGAGATTAATTTATTTTTTTGCAAACTCTCATTATGAGCTAGGCAACTATTACCTAGCAGCTTATCAGTTTGAGAGTTTTGTAAAATCTTTTCCCAAAAGTGAAAAATTAGATGAAGCAAATTTTATGATTGCTAAATGTTATTACATGTTATCCCCAAATTACAGTCTCGATCAAGAAAATACAAATGAAGCTATGGAAAAGTTACAGATATTTATTGATAATTATCCAAATTCAATTTACTCAACGGAGGCGAACAATTACATAAGGGAGCTACAAATAAAATTAGAAAAAAAAGATTTTGAGATTTCAAAACAATATTATACTATAAGAGACTATAAAGCGGCAATTAGTTCATTGGATAACTTTATATCAAATTTTCCAGGCACTCCTTATAGAGAAAATGCACTTTATTACAAGTTCATATCTCAATACGAAATTGCTACTAATAGCGTTCCAAGTAAACGACTTGAAAGATTGGAAGGGGCAAAGGATACTTACGAAGCAATCCTAAGATACTATCCTGAGTCCCTTTTTATGGAAGACATTTCAGAAAAGCTTGATGAAATTCAAAAACAGATAAAAAAAATTAAAGAGAATAACACTTAAATTTACGAAAATGACTAAATATAGAGAATCAAAGGCTCCAGTAACAACATCAACTTATGATAGGAGCGAGATCGAAAAAGGAGTTGACAACATCTATGAAGCCATCTCAATTATTTCAAAGAGATCAACTCAAATCAACATCGATATTAGGAAGGAATTACTCGAAAAACTTGACGAATTTGCTACTCACAATGATAGTTTGGAAGAGATTTTTGAAAATAAAGAGCAAATTGAAGTCTCAAAATTTTATGAAAGCCTACCTAAACCTCATGCTTTAGCGATTGAAGAATGGTTTAAAAATAAAGTTTATCACAGGAATACTGATGAAGAAGTTTAATGCTTGCACTTGGAGGTAAAAAAATACTCCTAGGTATTTCTGGAAGTATTGCTGCATATAAAGCCCCCCTTTTAGTTAGATTACTAATTAAAAATGGAGCGGAGGTGAAAGTTGTCTTGACTCCAAGTGCCCTTGATTTTGTAACCCCAACTACACTTTCAACATTATCTAAAAATCCGGTTAATTCTTCTTTTACTGAAGTTAAAGAGAATCAAGATAATCCAGAGTGGAACAATCATGTCAAATTGTCTTTATGGGCGGATTATATGATAATTGCACCAGCAACCTCGAATACAATATCATCAATGGCATCTGCTAGATGTGATAACTTACTTTTGGCCTGTTATCTTTCTGCAAAATGTCGAGTTTTTATAGCCCCATCGATGGATTTAGATATGTACAATCATCCTGCTAACCAGCAAAATTTAAGTCAATTAAAAACTTATGGGAATATAATTTTAGAATCTGAGACTGGAGATTTAGCAAGTGGTTTAAAGGGTAAGGGTAGGATGATGGAACCCAAAAATATTATTAAATGTTTAATTAGTAATTTAAATCATGAACTTTCATTGAAAGGAAAAAATATTCTTATAACAGGAGGACCTACCTACGAGAAAATTGACCCTGTGAGATTTATTGGTAATTTTTCATCTGGGAAAATGGGTTTCTGCTTAGCTGAAGCCGCAGCTAATCTTGGTGCAAATGTAACTTACATATCTGGTCCAACATCATTTAAAATTTCAAACCATTCGATTAACATAATAAACGTAGTCACAGCCAATGAAATGTACAACGAAATTTTAAAGTTTTTTTTTAGTACAGATATTTTTATATCTGCTGCTGCTGTAGCCGACTTTATTCCTAAATTCAATAATTCAAAAATTAAAAAAAAACAAAATTTAAGTAAGATATCATATATCGAAAATATTGACATCCTAAACGAATTAGGTAAAATTAAAACAAATCAAATAGTAGTAGGTTTTGCATTAGAAACAGATGATGGCTATGAAAATGCTTACGACAAGTTAATTAAAAAAAATTTAGATGCCATTTTCTTGAATATTTTAAATGATAAAAACAATGTTTTCAATTCAGAGTATAATCAGGGAAAATATATAACTAGAAAAAAAACTGTGTCATTTGAACAAACGACAAAATTAGATTTATCTTTCAAAATTTTTGAACAAATAATAAAAGACATATGAAGCAGTTTTTATTACTTCTGATATTAATTAATTCAAAAATATTTAGTCAAACTGTTAATTGTAATTTTGTATTAAATTCAGAATTTGTTGATCAAACAAATCAACAAGTTTTTTCTACTTTGGAAAAGTCTATAAACGAATTTATAAACAATAATCTTTGGAATAATAAATCTTTAGAAACACATCAAAGGGTTAAGTTGAACTTAGTACTAAATTTAAATTCTTATGTTGGATCAAACTTCATCGGTACTTTGCAGGTTCAAGTAGAAAGACCTGTATATGAGTCAACATATTTAACTCCAATTTTTAATTTTCTGGACAAGGATATATCTTTTCAATATGACGAATATCAACCACTGTTTTATAATCCTGCTAGCTTTGAATCTAATTTAATTTCAATCCTTAGTTTTTATGTTTACATAGCGATGGGAATGGAAGCAGATACATTTAAAACTAATGGTGGAACAAATTTTTTTAAAGAAGCTCAAAAAATTGTTTCACTTGCTCAACAAAACAGTACTAAGGGTTGGAATCAAAGTGATGGAACAAGAAATAGGTTTTGGTTAGTTGATACGCTATTGTCAAATACTTTTAAAGAATATAGGACCGTCCAGTATGAATATCACAGGAGAGGAATGGATTTTATGACAACTAATCTAAAAAAGGCAAAAGTTTCAGTTATAAATTCATTGCAAAAATTTTTACCCTTGTATAAACGCAGACCAAATGCTTTTTTAATTCAAACTTTTTTTGATGCGAAATCAGATGAAATTGTAGATATTTTCTCTCAAGGACCTCAAATTGAAATCAAACAAACATTAAAAACATTGAATAAGATTGCACCTTATTTTGGTCCAAAATGGAAAAAAATCCGCTAGTAAAAAATTTTAAAAAAGTAATTGTAAACATTGATTTAATTTTAACGATATTTAGAAAAATTAAAGTAAATTGTTAAAAGAGTTAACTATTTCGAATTACGCTTTGATTGATTATTTGAGAGTTGATTTATCTCATGGTTTTACTTCGATTACAGGAGAAACTGGAGCTGGTAAATCCATTCTTTTAGGAGGTTTGTCCTTAGCATTAGGTAAAAGAGCTGACCCAAGTTTAGTAAAAGATAAATCAAAAAAATGTTTTGTTGATATAGTTTTCTCAATAGAAAATCTAGATCTTCATAATTTTTTCGTTTCATTGGATCTTGATTATGATTCTTTAACGACAATAAGAAGAGAAATTATTCCATCCGGAAAATCAAGGGCTTTTGTGAATGATACACCAGTCAATTTAGAAGTTTTACAGAAACTTTCTAACGAGCTAATTGATATTCATTCACAATTTCAAAATCATTTCATAATTAAAGAAGAATTTCAAATTGATATTCTAGATTCATTAGCACAAAATCAAAAGTTGATTCAAAAGTATACATGTAATTTAAATTCATTAAAAGAAATTGAAAAAAAAATAAATACCCTCGAGTCATCAAAATTCAACATGAATCAACAAAAAGAATATAACACACACCTTTTAAATGAGATTAGATCTATCAGTTTAGAAGATTCCCTAGAATCGATGGAAGAAAAATTCAATAAATTAAGCAATTCTGAAGATCTAAATTTATCTTTTAATGAAATCTTAAATATTTTACAAAATGATCAAGATGGGATTAGGGTAAAACTAAGTGAGGCTGGAAGCTTATTAAAAAAAACAATTAACATTTCAAATGGATACAAAAGTATTTTCGAAAGAATTGAAAGTGTTATTATTGAATTGGATGACATAGCTAGGGATTTAAAACTTGAAAATGATTCCATAGAGTTTAACACTGAAATGAAAGAAATTTTGAATCAAAAATTGGAGAAAATATATTCACTATTTAGAAAGCACAGTGTGATCAGTATAAATGATTTATTAAAAATTAAGGAAGGACTTGAAAAAAAACTATCTGAAACAGAACAACTTGATGATACTATAAGGAGTTTTAAAATAAAATCAGTTAAACTCACATCTAAGCTTGATGAATTGTCAAAAAAAATAAGAAGAAATAGAAAAACAGTTATTCCATTTTTAAAAGATCAAATGGAAATACTTCTCAGTGATATGGGAATGCTAAACACTATTTTTAAAATTGAACTCTATGATTCAGAAATTTTTTTAAAAAATGGGAAAGATAAACTTAAATTAAGTTTTTCTGCAAACAAAGGTGGTGCATTTGGACCTTTGAACAAAACTGCATCAGGTGGAGAACTATCAAGAATAATGCTCTCTTTAAAGTACATTTTATCAAAATACAAGAATTTACCAACCATTATTTTTGATGAAATTGATACGGGAGTTTCTGGCGAAGTTGCTAATAGTATTGGAAGAATTATGAAAAGTATGGGAAAAAAAATGCAGGTTATTTCAATTACACACTTACCCCAAGTGGCTGCTAAGGCAAATAATCAGTTAAAGGTTTATAAGACATTTAAAAATCAAGTAACCTCTACAAAACTTAAAAATTTAAATTTTTCTCAAAGGATATCAGAAATTGCAGAAATGCTATCTGGAGATGAATCTGCGGATACCGCATATGATTTGGCAAAGGAATTACTTAATTAAGTTATATTTGCTAAAAATAATTTATGCCACATAGTCTATTAAAAAATAAAAAAGGTATAATCTTTGGCGCCTTAGATGATAAGTCAATAGCTTGGAAAGTAGCAAGGCTTGTGAAAGAAGAAGGTGGTGATATAATACTAACAAATGCTCCCGTTGCACTCAGGATGGGTGAGATAAACAAATTAGGTGAAGAATTAAATTCACCTGTTTTACCCGCTGATGCTACAAAAATTTCAGAACTAGAAAATCTTATTCAACAAGCTCTTGATCATTTTAATGGTAAGTTTGATTTTGTATTACATTCAATTGGAATGTCATTAAATGTGAGAAAAAAAAGGCATTATACCAATCAAAATCATGACTGGACTCATAAAGGTTGGGATATTTCTGCCCTTTCATTTCATAAATTGTTGCAAGTTCTGTACAATAAAGATGCTTTGAATCAGTGGGGTAGCATTGTAGCACTAACATATATTGCAGCTCAAAGAACTTTTCCAAATTATAATGATATGGCTGATAACAAAGCGTATCTTGAGTCGATAGCTAGGAGTTTCGGTTACTTTTTTGGAAAAAACAAAAAGGTAAGAGTGAACACTATATCTCAGTCTCCTACTAGAACTACTGCTGGTCAAGGAGTTGAAGGATTAGAAAATTTTTTAAATTTTTCCGAAAAAACCTCCCCACTTGGTAATGCCTCTGCTTTTGAATGTGCACAATATGTAGTTTCACTTTTTTCAGATTTCACAAAAAAAGTAACTATGCAAAACTTATTTCATGACGGAGGTTTTTCTACAACTGGTGTCAGTCGTGAAATAATAGAAAATTTTTAATTTGAATTTTGCAAGAAAAAACATATTTTAATTCTTTACAAAAAGCTCTCATCTACAAAGGAAGAATTAAAATGCTCATATCATTTATTATTTTTTCTTTTATAATTTGGTTTTTTAAAAAATTTTCTAAAGAGTACCAAGAAGAAATCAAAATGAAGATTGAAGTAGTTGATGTTCCACAATCGTACATAATATCTTCAATTTCAGATACAGTTTTAAATTTGAATTTAAAAGCAACCGGTTTTCAATTTCTCTATTATTATTTTTTAGATAATTCCATCAAAATAAGTTTTCAAAAGGCTAGATATAGCAAAAATGTAGGGTATTTAGAGATAGCATCTGAATTCAACAAATTACAAGAACAATTATTTAGAGACACACAGATATTAAGTTTTTTTCCCAGTAATATTAGAATCAATTATCAACCAGAATTTTCTAAAAAAATTCCTGTAGTTCATCCGAATTTTAATTTAGACGTTGGTTACTCTATTACAAAACTTAATCTAGTTCCTGACAGCATTAAAGTTACTGGACCTAAAGATCTTTTAGCTGATGTCCATCAAGTCGATCTGCAATACGAAAATAAATTTCCAATTAAGTCAAATTTTTTTCAAAAAATTCCAATAAAAAAAAGTTATAAAAATTTAACCTACAGTTTTTCTGATGTTAATGTTGAGTTATATGTAGATCTTTTCTCGGAAAAAAATATTACAATTCCAATTTCTGTATCAAATTT
>CACPQA010000006.1 GCA_902635965.1 uncultured Bacteroidota bacterium | reverse complement strand
GTTCTTAATACTTTTAAGTGTATTTGTAGTTATGCTAGACAGTATTAATATTTTCCATGAAAATTACAGATATTTATTTGATATTATAGAATGGATAATTACAGTTCTTTTTTCAATAGAATATGCCTTAAGAATAATCGTTGTCAAAAAACCATTAAAATATATTAGTAGCTTTTTTGGCATAATTGATTTGTTATCAATTTTACCTCAGTATTTGAGTTTCTTTTTTGTTAGCAGTGGTTCGTTAGCAGCACTTAGGGCTCTTAGACTTCTAAGAGTTTTTAGGATACTTAAATTGACAAGATTTATTGGTGAATCTAACTTTTTAATTAGGTCA
The DNA here is from genome assembly GCA_902635965.1 of uncultured Bacteroidota bacterium. Lineage (GTDB taxonomy): Bacteria > Bacteroidota > Bacteroidia > Flavobacteriales > Flavobacteriaceae > TMED96. The sequence continues at coordinate 95,455 of CACPQA010000006.1, read as the reverse complement.
TTAAAGGCAAGTCGTGCAAAAATTGGTGTTTTTTTGTTCACAGTATTTATTTTATCAATAATATTTGGTACAATAATGTATTTAATTGAAGGTGAAGAAAATGGATTCACCAGTATTCCTGAAAGTATTTATTGGACAATCGTAACTTTAACAACAGTTGGATATGGTGATATAGCTCCCGGTACAACAATTGGCAGATTTATTGCATCAATAATCATGATTATGGGATATGGAATTATAGCAGTTCCTACGGGGATTGTGAGTGCAGAGATGGCTCAAAAAAGAAGGAGACCTGACACAAATACACAATCATGTCCAAATTGTGCTGAATCATCTCATAAAGACAATGCTAAATTCTGCCATAGCTGCGGAAAAATTCTTAATGAAGAATAAATTAGTTTATATTGGCGGGCCAACTTGTTCTGGCAAAACTAACTTATCCATTCTATTAGCAAATACTCTTGGTACTGAGATTATTTCTTGCGATTCAAGGCAGTTTTATAGAGAACTTTCAATAGGAACAGCAAAACCCTCTAAAAGCGATTTAAAAACAGTAAAACATCATTTTATTGATCATCTATCAATTCATGATGAGTTCAGCGTAGGAACTTATAGCAGGGAGACAAATGAAATACTTAAGTCACTTTTTAATAAAATAAATATAGTTATTATGGTTGGAGGTTCTGGGTTGTATGCAGACTCTATTTTATATGGAATTGATCGTTTTCCAAAAGTTAAAACTGATATCAAAAAACAAATAATCTCATTATTCAAAAATGAGGGGATAAAAAGATTAAATTCAATGCTTGAAAAATATGACCCAGAGTATTATAATATTGTGGATAAAAATAACTCCCGAAGGATTATTAGGGCTTTGGAGATTTGCTTATCTACAGGAAAACCTTTTACCTCGTTCCTTAAAAAAAAGAGAAAAAATAGTTTTTTTGAATCAAAAATATTGTTAATGAATCCCGAGAGAAAAGAATTATATAAAAAAATTAATACTAGAGTTAATAAAATGATTTCGATTGGTTTAGAAAAAGAAGCAAAAAAACTTTATAAATATAAAAATTTACATTCTCTACAAACTCTCGGCTACAGGGAGTTTTTCAACTATTTTGAAGGAAAATACGATTACAAAAATACAATCGACAAAATAAAAACAAATACTAGAAGGTATGCCAAAAGACAGACAACATGGAATAAAAAATATAGAGAGGCGTTTTTGATAAATGAAAATTATAAATTGGATGAAATAATAAATTTTATTAATAAATAACTCAAACATTAAACCTGAAATGCATAATATCACCGTCTCTAACGATATATTCCTTCCCTTCTACTCTTAACTTCCCAGCTTCTTTTATTCTAGCTTCGCTTTCGTATTTTAGATAATCAACATAAGAAATCACCTCTGATCTTATAAAGCCTTTTTCAAAATCCGAATGTATAACTCCTGCGGCTTTTTGAGCATTCCATCCAATTTGAATTGTCCATGCTTTGACTTCTTTTTCACCAACCGTAAAAAATGTTTGCATATTCAAAAGTTTATATGCTTTGTTGATAAGACTTAAGGAAGCTGGTTGTTTAATTTGATATTCATTTAAAAAAGATTGTCTATCATAAAAATCTTCAATTTCAAATATTTCGGCCTCAAGTGAAACAGCTAAAGTAAGCATTTCGGAGTTTTCATTGCTGACTATTTGATGAATTTTATCTGTATAAGAATTTCCAAAATTTAAATCTTTTATAGATACATTACAAACATACAATATGGGTTTCAATGTCAGAAAATTTAAATCTTTAATCAAATTATTTTCATCCTTGTCTAAAGCTAAAGTTCTTAAGTTTTCAGATTTTTCTAATTTATTTTTGATCTTTTCTAGAACTAATAAAAATTTTACATCATCTTTATAACCAGCTCTAAGTTTTTTTAAAATTTTATCAATTTGTTTGTCTACTATTTCGAGATCTTTGATTTGTAATTCTAAATCAACTATTTCTTTGTCTCTCAGGGGATCAATAGTATTTTCAACATGAGTAATATTTGAATCTTCAAAACATCTTAAAACATGTATGAGAGCATCGGTTTCCCTTATATTAGCTAAGAACTGGTTGCCAAGGCCTTCTCCTTTGCTTGCACCTTTAACTAAACCAGCAATGTCTACGATTTCAATATTTGCTGGAACTGTTTGTTTTGGATTAACTAAGGTTTTTAGTCTATTTAATCTTTCATCCGGAACATTTACTTTTCCAATGTTTGGTTCAATTGTACAAAAAGGAAAATTAGCAGAATGAGCTTTAGAATTTGATAAACAGTTGAATAATGTTGATTTTCCAACATTAGGTAAACCAATAATTCCTGCTTTCATAAGAATAAGTTATTTACCATGCATGAAAGACTGCTTTTCAAGAAGTTTAGATTCACTTTCGATGTTATTTTCATCTGGTATGCAACAGTCTACGGGACATACAGCTGCGCACTGAGGTTCATCGTGAAAGCCTTTACATTCAGTACATTTACTTGGTACAATATAATAGTATTCATCTGAAATAGGTTCTTGTAGAAGATCTGCATTTATAGACTCACCATTTGATAAATTTAAAATACCCTTCAAAGAAGTTCCATCGCTGTATCTCCAATCCTCAGAAGATTCATAAATTGCGTTATTGGGGCATTCTGGTTCACAAGCACCACAGTTAATACACTCATCTGTAATAATTATAGCCATTTATAAACTTTATATATTTTAGTGTAAAAATACAGTCTTAGTTGATATTTTACAAAATATGATAAAATTAGATAAGAAAATTACTGCTTTTATAAAACTTGGGGAATATTTAAGAAGGGAAAAAGTTGACTCAAAATTATGTAGTCAAATTGTTAAAACAGAAAATAATAATAGATGGTTTACATTTAAAAACTCACTTCATGCATTAAAAGTTTGGGGCAATACTTTGAGAAAAGAAAACATTTTAAAATGGACACATAAATACAAACTTGTAAATAAAAAAATAAAACAAGTTGGGATTATAATGGCTGGTAATATTCCAATCGTTGGATTTCATGACCTCCTTTGCGTATTATTCACTAATCATATTGCTATTGTAAAGACATCTTCTTCAGACCCATATCTAATTCCTTTTTTATATAATAAATTGGTTGAATTTGAGTCCGGATTTTCAGAAAGAGCAATTTTTAAAAATAAAATAGATTTTGTTGATGCTGTTATCGCAACGGGAAATAGAATTACAATTAAAAACATTAATGAAAAGTTTCAATTTTGTCCATCCATTTTGAGGGGTCCTAGAAATTCAATTGCGATACTAGATGGAAAAGAAACTGAAGAAGAATTAAAACTTTTATCAAATGACATTTTTGAATATTTTGGTTTTGGATGCAGAAGCATAACAAAAATTTACGTACCAATTAACTATGATTTTAGTCTTCTTAAAAAAATTTTAAAAGAAAAAACAGAATCAACAAGATTAATTGAATATGTTGATAGTTTTAGAAAGAATAAGGCGATAAATGAAATTATAAAAAATAAATTTCACATCGCAGGAAAATTAATTCTTACTGAAGACAAAAATATCCATGCTGAAATTTCATCGGTAAATTATGAATATTATCCGAATATGGATTGGGTAAGCAAAGAAATAAAATCTATTAGCAAAAATATTCAATGTATAGTTAGAAGAACGAATAGAGATAATTTCGTAAAATTTGGAGAAGCACAAAAACCAAACTTGTGGACCTATGCAGACAATATTGATACTGTTGATTTTTTGTCGTCTTTGTGAGTAAATTGTTGAAAAACAATTTAAAAAGCAAATTGGTTAGATACTTATATTTGATTTAATATGATGATATTTGTGCTGAATTTTTAATTATGAAAAAATATAACTTTAATGCGGGTCCCTCAGCATTACCAAATGATGTTTTCAAATATTCCTCGGAAGCCATTAAAGAGTTAGATAATATTGGTTTGTCTATATTAGAGATATCACACAGGAGCGAAAAATTTGCTCAAATAATTAATAGAGCAAAGGATTTAACTCTTGAAATATCTGGTCTCGAAAGTAATGAATATGAGGTGTTATTTTTGCAAGGAGGCGCAAGTCACCAGTATTTAATGGTAGCTTCAAACTTTTTGAATGATGTTGCAGGCTATGTAAACACAGGAACTTGGTCTGAAAAGGCGATTGGAGAAGCAAAGTATTATGGAAATGTAATCGAAGTTGCATCCTCTAAAGATAAAAACCACACATATATCCCAAAAAATATCAAAATTTCAGATGATGTTGATTACTTACATATCACAACCAATAATACAATTTTTGGAACGCAATTTCATAAATTTCCCGTCACCGATTCACCGTTGATCGCTGATATGAGTTCTGATATTTTTTCAAGAAAAATCGATTTCTCAAGTTTTGACCTTATTTATGCAGGTGCTCAAAAAAATATCGGTGCTGCTGGTGTAACGATGGTTATTTTAAAAAGAGAATTATTAGAAAGAAATAAAAGAAAAATTCCGTCAATATTGAGTTATCGAAATCATGTTGATAAAAAAAGTTTATACAATACACCTCCAGTCTTTTCAATTTACACTTGCATGCTTAATATGGAGTGGATACTTAGATCCGGTGGAATCGAAGCGATTGAAAAGAAAAACATAGAGAAAGCCAAATTGCTTTATAATGAGATCGATAATAATGACGCATTTTATGGATTTGTTGATAAGTCCGATAGAAGTATTATGAACGTAACTTTTGGCATTGATAGCAATTATGATTCTGAAAAATTTGATAACATATGTTCAAATAACTTCATACATGGTATTAAAGGTCATAGGTCTGTTGGTGGCTATAGAGTATCTCTCTATAATGCGATTTCAATAGATAGTGTTAGAGTTTTGGTCAATATTATGCAGGAATTTAAAAAAAACAGATAATATGAAGGTCTTAGCTAATGATGGTATATCACAAAATGCGGTTGATATTTTGAATAAAAATGGTTTTGTTCTTTATTTAGATAAAATTGAGCAAGATGATTTGACAAACTTCATAAATCTTAATAAAATAACTGTTCTTCTAGTAAGAAGTGCTACTAAGGTTAGAAAAGATATAATAGATAACTGTAAGTCACTTAAAATTATTGGTCGAGGGGGCGTTGGTATGGATAATATCGATGTTGAATATGCAAAAGCGAAAGGTATTTTAGTTATAAATACACCAGCAGCCTCATCAAATTCAGTCGCTGAACTTGTGTTTGCGCATTTATTTAGTGGATCAAGATTTTTGTTTGATAGCAACAGAAATATGCCTCTAGAGGGAGAAAAAAAATTCAAGGTCCTAAAAAAAAATTATTCAAATGGAATTGAGCTAAGGAGAAAGAACTTGGGTATAGTGGGACTTGGTAAAATTGGTCGTGAGGTTGCAAGAATTGGATTTGGATTAGGGATGAATATTCTAGGTTTTGACAAATTCATAGAAGAGAAAAGTATTGATGTAAATTTTAATGACGAAAATGCGTATACTTTTAAAATTAATTTAATCTCATTTGATGAAATTCTAGAAAAATCCGATTTTATAACTCTTCATGTACCCGCACAAAAGAACTTTCTTATTGGAAAGAAAGAATTTAAAAAAATGAAAAAGGGTACATCAATTATTAATGCATCAAGAGGAGGTATTATTGATGAGCAAGAGTTAATTAAAAACCTTGACAATGGAAAAATTAAATTTGCTGGTTTAGATACATTTGAAAATGAACCGACACCTAGTTTATCTATTTTAATGCATCCTAAAATTTCATTAACTCCGCACATTGGTGCTGCAACATCTGAGGCTCAGAACAGAATCGGAGAAGAATTAGCAAAACAAATTTGTGATTTTTACAAATTATGAAAAGATGGTTAGTCTATCTCAAAGCTAAGTGGAATATTAGATCAAATTTTCAATTATTTTTAATTTTTGTAGTATTTGGTTTAACAGGTTCCTTTTCTTTAAAATTGGCTAAACCGGTCCTCTTTTACTTTGGCTTTAATCGTGAAATATTCAATAATTTATTTTTGGGTGATATTTTTTATTGGAGTTTAAGATTATTAATTATTTTTCCTATTTACCAATTGCTCTTACTTTTTTTTGGTTTTATTTTTTTTCAGTTTTCTTTTTTTTGGGAACTAGAAAAAAAAATATTGATAAAAATAGGTTTTGGAAAGTTCTTTTCCAACACAAAAAAATGATTAATCTTTTATATAATTCTTAAATTTTTTTTTAAAAGAGGTTATTTTTGGAGATATGACTAAATTACAATAAGGTTGGTTTTCATGTAAATTATAATAATTAACATGATAATCTTCGGCTTGAAAAAAATTCATTTGACTATTAACTTCAGTTACGATTTCACTTTTCTCCTTATTTCTAATCTTTAATAGCTTATTTTCAATCTCTTTTAATTGTAGTTCAGTGGAATAAAAAATTACTGATCTGTATTGAGTTCCAATGTCATTTCCTTGTCGGTTTAATGAGGTTGGATCGTGAACGTGAAAAAAAATATCTAAAATTTTTGATAAACTAATAATATTATTATTAAAAACAACTTTTACAACCTCAGCATGACCTGTATTTCCCGAACATACATCTTTGTAATTTGCATTCTCTTGGTCTCCTCCCATATAACCAGAAATAGCTTCCTCTACTCCTTTAACCCGAGAGAAAATAGTTTCAATACACCAAAAACAGCCTCCACCTAAATAAATCGTCCCATTATTCGCCATCATTTACATTTAATATTAAAAATATAAAAGAAGATCTAAAATATTGTAATTTGGATGTAAATTATGATAGTGATTGAGGCAAAAAAATTAAAAAAAAGTTATGAAAACAAAGTTGTGTTAGATATCCCTTCTCTGAAAATAAAAAAATCTCAAATAGTTTCAATATGTGGTCCATCCGGAGCGGGAAAAACAACTTTGTTAAGTATTTTGGGAACTTTAATGAAAACGGATAATCATAAAGAAACATCACTTAAAATAATGGATGTGGATATTACCAAAATGACCTCAAATAATATGGCAAAATTTAGAAACAATCATTTGGGATTTATTTTTCAATTTCATGAATTGTTGTATGAATTCAACGTAATTGAAAATATTATAATTCCTGGATTAATTGCAAAACAAAGTAAAACCGAACTGATAACAAAGGCTACAGAAATTCTTAAAATTTTAAATATAGTTGATTTGAAATATAGCAATCCTAGAAACATTTCAGGAGGCGAGAAGCAACGAGTAGCCGTAGCTAGATCACTAATAAATAATCCTTCAATTATATTTGCTGACGAGCCTAGTGGAAATTTGGATGCTAAAAACGCTGATGATTTACATAAATTATTTTTTAGATTAAGAGATGAATTTGGTCAGACATTTGTAATTGTAACTCACAATAAAAAATTATCAAAAATATCTGATAGAATAGTAAAACTTGCAGATGGCAAAATTAAACCTAGATGAAATTAAATCATTTCTAGATTACAAGGCTGATTTATATGAAAATCAAAATTTTATTGAAAGTGATCCTATTTCGATACCTCATCTTTTTTCAAAAAAAGAAGATATAGAAATAAGTGCTTTTATAACCTCCACAATATCATGGGGCCAAAGAAAAATAATTCTTAAAAACGCCAAAAAAATTATGAAGATGATGGATTTTTCTCCTTATGATTTTATATGTAATCATTCTAAAACAGACTTAATACCTCTATCAAAATTTGTTCATAGAACTTTCAATGGAACTGACCTAACTTTTTTTGTAAAATCATTGAAAAATATATATAAAAATCATAACGGACTTGAAAATATATTTAAAACAAACAAGATGAGTGAAAATATGGCTGATTCGGTACATCAAATGAAGAAAATATTTTTCTCTATCTCTCATAAAAATCGAACTAAAAAACATATTTCAGATCCCCTAAAAGGTTCTGCCGCAAAGAGAATTAATATGTTTTTAAGATGGATGGTTAGATCAAAGAAAAAGAAAGTCGATTTTGAACTATGGAATTCAATAAATACTCGGCAATTATCTTGTCCACTTGATATTCACACAGGAAGAGTTGCTAGAAAATTAAGAATTTTAAAACGTAATCAAAATGATTTTAAAGCAACTTTAGAACTCGATTATTACTTAAGAAAATTCAATTCTGATGATCCAGTTAAGTATGATTTCGCTCTATTTGGGCTAGGAGTTTTTGAGAAGTTTTAAACTTTTTATTTGAAATATATGAACGTTTAGGGACTGGTTTAGTAAATTTACATACAAGTATGAAGATTCTTTTAAAAAGTGCAACCGTTTTGGAACGTAATAGTTCATTTCACACTAAAACAGTTGATATTTTCATAGAAAATGGAAAAATAAAAGACATTTCAAGCAGTATAAATTCTTCTGCAGAAATAATTATTTCCAAAAAGAATTTACATGTATCAACTGGATGGTTTGATTCTAGTGTTTGTTTTGGAGAACCTGGTTTTGAAGACAGAGAGTCAATAAAAAACGGTTTAAAAACAGCCTCTCATAGCGGATTTACAGATATTTGTCTTCAGCCAGATACTTTTCCAAAAATTGATAATAATTCAATTTTAAGTTTTCTAAAAAGTCATGAATATGAATTTCCTTGCAAAATTCATCCAATTGCTTGTTTAAGTATTGATGGAAAGGGGAAAAAAATGACCGAGTTTTTTGATTTACATCAAGGAGGAGCCGTTGCCTTTGGAGATTTTCTAACTCCAATTAAAAATCCAAATCTGTTAAAATCTGCTCTACTTTATGTTCAATGTTTTGATGGTTTAATTATATCAACTCCTAGAGACCCATACATAAATCTCGATGGAACGGTTAATGAAGGAATAAAATCCACTGAATTGGGTTTGGCATCGATTCCATCAATTGCCGAAACAATTCAAATAAAAAGGGATATTAGCATTCTTGAGTACACAGGAGGAAAAATTCACATCCCATATATCTCTTCTTCAGAAAGTGTAGAAATTATCAGGAATGCAAAAAAAAATGGATTGAATATTACTACGAGTGTACCAATAGCAAACTTGATTTTCAATGATGATATTCTTGACGGGTTTAACTCAAATTATAAATTATTTCCTCCTATTAGAAACAAAGAAGACCAAAAAATGTTGAAAGAAGGTGTTTTAGACGGTACAATTGACATTGTTACTTCCCATCATCAGCCTATAAATCCAGAACTTAAGCAAGTTGATTTTAATTCTGCAGAATATGGTACAATATCCTTAGAAACTATGTTTGGTCTTCTGAATAAAATTTTTTCAATTGAAAAGGTAATTGATCTACTTACAAAAGGTAGATCCATTTTTAGTTTAGAAAAACCAAAAATTGAAATAGGTGCAAAAGCTTGTTTGACTTTTTTTGATCCATCAAAGAGAAATACATTTAGTTCAGATAAGATTCTTTCTACTTCAAAAAATTGCGCTTTTGTTGGTATGGAAATTATTGGAGAAGTATATGGTTGCATAAATGAAAACAAATTTCACTACACTCCTGAATGAATAAAAAGCTATCATATCAAATCAGTAAACCAAGCAAAAAAAAAGGTGAATTAGAGGTTATATTTTTACTACACGGGTATGGTAGTAATGATGATGACTTATTTTCTTTAAAAGAATTTATTCCATCCAACTATATAATAATTTCATTTAGAGCTCCAATTTCACTGGGATTTGGTTCATATGCATGGTATTCCATAAATTTTGAAAATACTGTTGATAATTGGATAGATAATAATGAGGCTATAAAGTCAAAGAAAATAATTCTTAATGATATTTTACTCCATATGGAAGATTTGGGTTATAAAGATAAAAGAGTATCACTTTTAGGTTTTAGTCAAGGTGCAATTTTAAGTTGGTCCTTAGGTATAGAAAATCCAGATTTAATTAAGAATATTATTCCGTTAAGTGGATTTTACAACACTGAATTAACAGAACCTGATAAAAGTTCAAAATTTAATTTAAACTGTTTTTCTAGCCATGGAATAAACGACCTAGTAATCCCAATTCATTGGGCTCGAAGAGGTATACAATCTCTAGAAAAAAATAATATTAATATTATTTTCAAGGAGTATGACTCTGGTCATGAAATAAATAATGAAAATTTAAAAGATATAATTGAATGGCTCAATAAAAATTAAAAAATAGGTTTTTTTAGTAAAGAAAGTAATCTTTCACATTAAACACTATTTTATTTTTGTTAAAGTAAAATTCAATCCACATTTCCCCCCACCTACTTCCATTTGAAAAATCAGCTATTATCCACTTATGATTCAATATTTTAATCTTATTAATCAAATATTTATTGTCAGCATTTGATACAGGCACAAAAAAGTCTGAATTTTTTATAAAATTTTTTTCATAAAGTTGATCTTTTATATATAGACTAAGTGAATCAATTTCAAAATCATTAAAATATTTTAAGGCTTCTTGATTATCATCTAAAGAAAAATAAATTTCATCTTTAAACTTTTTATCTAGTAATTCGTACCTCATTTGTAAAGAATCAATTTTTTTATTTAAAATTTTTGAATTTGAAATGTTCAAATCCGTAATTTTAGTGTAGTTAATGGTTAAAAAAATCATGATTAAAAAAATAAAGCCTAATAAATAAATTAAAATTTTATTTAGCATCATCTTGATTTTATTGAAAGATTATCGTAAGCAATATAGGTATTAGTTGGCAGTGTTTTTTGAATTTCGTCATGAAAACCCATGTGATGGCTTATATGAGTAAAAAATGTTTTTTTAGGATTAATTTTTTCCGACAAAGACAATGCTTCCTTTAAATTTAAATGTGAATGATGTTCTTCTTTTCTTAAAGCGTTAAGAACTAAAACATCTAAATTTTTTAATTTTAAAATTTCATTATCTGATATTGATTTTACATCTGTTAAATATGCAAAATTATCAATCCTGTAACCGAGTATCGGTAATTTACCATGCATAACTTCTATAGGAACTACTTCTTTATCACCTAGAATAAATTTTTGATTTTTATTGATGATTTTGATATTGACAGATGGGGCTCCGGGATATTTGTTTTCGTTATCAAATATGTAATCAAATCGTTTCTTTAAAAAAGAAAAAACCCTTTTAGTTAAAATAAGGTCGATCTTTCCTTGCTTGAAATAAAATGGGCGAATATCGTCTAAACCTGCTGTATGGTCTGCATGCTCGTGTGTGTACAATATGCCATCTAGACTATTAGTTCGACAATTTAACATTTGTTGTCTAAAATCAGGTCCACAATCAATAACAAAAAAAAATTTCCCCCACTTAAGAGCTACAGATACTCTTAATCTTTTGTCTTTTTGATTTTGACTTTTACATACAGGGTGTTCACTTCCAATTATCGGGACACCTTGAGAAGTACCTGTTCCTAAAAAAATTATATCTATCACTAATTCAAAGGTAAACTTTGTATATAAATTCTACAATCTTTGTAGATTTGAAAAAAAAAATTATGAGTCTACCAGGTGAAACTGAAATTGAAAATAGACCGTCAACTGAGTCAAAAGCCTTACGTATAAATTTGAATAGTTTAATTTATGGTACTTTTGCTGAAATTGGAGCTGGGCAAGAAGTTGCAAGACAATTTTTCAGGATAGGGGGTGCTTCTGGGACCATTGCCAAAACAATATCAGCATATGATAAAACATTTAGTGATAACATTTATGGTGAAGAAATTGATAAACGCTACGTTACTGAAGGCAGAGTAGACAAAATGTTAGATCATGAAATTGATCTTCTAGAAACAAGGATAAGAAAAAAAAATCCTCAAAAAATGTTTTTCACATATGCAAATACAGTAGCAACCATCGATTTTGCTAAAAAATTTAAAGGACATGGATGGATGGGTATTCGCTTTCAAACAAAGCCGGATGAAGAGTACAGTGAAATAACATTACACATAAGATTTCATCAATCGGAAGCTAGGCTTCAACAAGAAGTTTTAGGAATTATGGGTGTTAATCTCATATATGGTGCCTTTTATAAAAATAATGAACCAAGGAAATTGTTAAAATATTTATATGACCATATTGACAAAGATGCCATTGAAATTGACACCATTAATTTCAAGGGTCCCCTTTTTAAACAAATTGACAATAGATTAATGAGCTTGCAACTAATTAAAAACGGGATGACACAAGCAGTAATGTTTAATGAAGAGGGAAATAATATACTTCCTGCTGCGGAATTATACAAGAAAAATATATTGACTATAAGGGGTAGTTTCAGACCTGTTACAAAGGTTAATGTTGATATGTATGAAAAATCTCTAAATATGTTTTTAAAAGAACCATTAGTTAAAAAAGAAAAAAATTTAGTGATTTTTGAAATTACATTATCTAACCTGTTGTCAGATGGAGAAATAGATGAAATTGATTTTATGGATAGGGCCAAATTGTTGTGCTCTATGGGTCACACAGTTATGATCTCTAATTTTAAAGAATACTATAAACTAGTAGATTATCTGTCTAGATACACCCAAAAACAGCTCGGCTTATGTATGGGTGTAAATAATTTGGTTCAGGTCTTTGATGAACATTACTATGAAGATCTTGATGGAGGTATTTTAGAGGCCTTTGGAAAAATGTTTCACAACAATCTAAAGATCTATTTATACCCAAATAAGACTAAAGATGGAAAGATAATAAATAGTGAAAATTTAAAACTTGAAAATAGAATGAAAGAGTTTTACAAATTCTTTAAATACAATGGAAAGATTATTGATATAACGGATTTTGAAATCAAATACTTAGATATTTTTTCAAGAAAAGTTTTAGAAATGATAAGGCATAAAAATAATGATTGGGAAGAATTTCTACCAAAAAGAATTCCAGAAATTATTAAAAAAAATAGAATGTTTGGTTTTAGATAACACTTATGATTTGATTTGAGTGTTCCTTAGTTTTAACTTTTTCAAATACATTATTTATTATTCCTTTCTCGTTAACTATGAATGTCATTCTGTGAATTCCATCGTATTCCCTGCCCATAAATTTCTTTTTACCCCAAACACCAAAAGATTTTATTAGCTCTTTATTTTCATCTACCAATAAGGGAAACGGAAGATCATTATTTTGATGGAACTTCATTTGCGCATTTTGGTTATCTGCACTTACCCCCAATAGAGAATAGCCTTTATCTTTCAGAAATTGGTAGTTATCCCTTAGATCACAAACCTCGGCTGTACATCCAGAGGTGTTTGCCCTAGGATAGAAAAAAACAATTAGTTTTTTTCCATTGTAATGAGAGTTTTTATGAATTAATCCGTCTTGGTCTTTTAAACTAAAATTTGGTAACTTATCCCCTACTTTTAAAGTATTCATTTCTTAATATTTTAATACAAAAATAGTGACCAAAAAAGAAAAAGTAGATTTTATAATTAAAAACTTGAGTAAATTATATCCTGAGATACCAGTTCCATTACAACACACAGATGAATATACTTTGCTTGTAGCTGTATTACTCTCTGCACAAAGTACAGATAAAAGAGTGAATGAGATAACTCCAATTTTGTTCGCTAGAGCCAGTACCCCAAAAAATATGGTCTCATTGTCAGTTAATGAAATTAAAAAAATTATTAGGCCTATAGGTTTGTCACCTGCTAAATCTAGAGCCATACATAAATTATCACAAATAATTATCAGTAAACACGATGGACAAGTTCCAAGAACATTCGAAGAATTGGAGAAACTTCCTGGAGTTGGGCATAAGACAGCGAGTGTTGTAATGTCACAAGGATTTGGATTTCAAACATTTCCAGTCGATACCCACATTCATAGATTAATGTATAGGTGGGGATTATCTAGTGGTAAAAATGTGAAAGTTACAGAACGTGACGCAAAAAGACTTTTTCCTAAATCTAAATGGAATGATCTTCATTTACAAATTATTTTTTATGGCAGGGAATATTCACCGGCTAGAGGATGGTCCAAAGAAAAAGATTTTATTACTGCAAAAATTGGAAGAAAGTCATTTTTAAAAAAAATGGCCTAAATAGAAAAGGTTTAATTTTTTTTGTGTTTTTTTAACTTACTTGATGCCAGAGCTTTAGAATATGCCAAGATGCGTTTAATAGTTATGTCGCTAGGACCTATTATTTTAGGTTTTTTTTTATCCAATTTCAATACACTTTAAACATAAAACGTAAAATACAGATAAAAATTATGTTATGCAGATAAAGTTATGTTATTTTCTATTATTAATTTTCTAAGATTGATAATTGCATATCTCATTCTACCAAGTGCAGTGTTTATACTTACCCCTGTAGCTTCAGATATTTCTTTGAAACTCATTTCCTTATATAGCCTCATATCAAGTACCTCTTTTTGATCTTGCGGTAATTTTACAACAATTTTTTGTAAATCATTTAAAATCTGTTTATCAATTAAATGTCTCTCTATTGAGGGGTTTTCATCTTTTATTAGTTGAAATATGTCATAGTTTTGATTTTTGTCAAAGATTGGGAACCTTTTGTTCTTTCTAAAAAAATCAATAACCAAATTGTGAGCTATTCTCATTATCCAAGGTAAAAATTTACCTTCTTCACTGTATACACCTTTTTTCAAAGTTTTAATAACTTTAATAAAAGTCTCTTGAAATAAGTCATCTGCATTATCTCTGTCCAAGACTTTGGAATAAATAAAATTATAAATTTTGAATTTATGTTTGTTAATTAAAACTTCTAATGATTTTTCACAACCATTTACATAGTTACTAACTAAAAGAGCGTCATCAAATGGATTTGAATTATCCATACACTAACTTTAAAAAATTAAAAAAGTAAAATTGTGTATAGGCGTATTTTTTTGTTAAATCAAAGATACAAAATAATTTTTAATTTAAATTTAGATTCTCATTAAATATATTTTAATATTTTTTTTTTAAATAAATTTTACAATGAAAAAAGTAAAAAATATTTCTTTTAATAATTATATCAAAATTAGAGGGGCCAGACTCAATAATTTAAAAAATATAGATGTGGATATTAAAAGAAACTCCCTTACTGTTATAACAGGACTCTCTGGCTCAGGCAAAACAACTTTAGCTTTTGATACGCTTTATGCGGAAGGACAAAGAAAATATATAGAAAGTCTTTCATCTTACGCAAGACAATTTATGGGAAAAATAAACAAACCTCTTGTAGATAGTATTGATGGTATATCACCAGCAATAGCGGTTGAACAAAAAATTAATTCCACTAATCCTCGATCAACAGTTGGAACAAAAACTGAAATATTTGACTATATAAGACTATTGTATGCACGAATTGGAGAAACAATTTCGCCTAAATCAAATAAAATTGTAAAAAAAGATACTGTAAATGATGTTTTAGAGTTCTTAAGGTCTCAAAAAAGTAAATCAAAATTAATAATTACTTGCAAGCCTAAAGTATTGAAAAATAATAAATCTAATTATGTTAAAAAATTACTTTCAAATGGATTTGCTTTAGGATACCTTGAAGAACAAATTATTAAATTAAGTGACATAAACGAAGAAGATTTTGAAGATTTTGATTTAGTGATTGAAAGGGCAATAATTAGCAATGACAAAAATGAAATAAACAAATTGACAGAATCTATTGAGATTGCATTTTTTGAAGGAAATGGAAAATGTAAAATAATCAATCTCGATAATAAAACTAAATTTTCATTTTCAAATAATTTTGAAAGGGATGGACTTCTTTTTCCAGAACCTAATGAACAGTTTTTTAGCTTCAATAACCCCTATGGTGCCTGTAAAAAATGTCAGGGTTATGGTGATATTATAGGAATCGATATTGACCTGGTGGTACCAAACAAAAATTTGTCAATATATGAGGGTGCGATAGTCCCTTGGAATGGGAAATCTTTTAGAAACTATTTAAATGATTTGATCAATAATTCACACAAGTTTTCGTTCCCAATTCATGAACCTTTCTATAAGCTTAATGAAGAACAAATAAAAATCCTCTGGGATGGGAATCAATATTTTAAAGGTTTGAATTTCTTTTTTAAAAAAATAGAATCAAAAACTTACAAGATTCAAAATCGAGTCTTATTGTCAAGGTTTAGAGGGAAAACAAAATGCTTCGAATGCAACGGATCTAGACTAAGAAAAGAAACAGAAAATGTAAAATTGAATAATAAAAATATACCTCAACTTTTAGAGCTAAGTATCAACGAACTCTGCGATTTTTTTTATAAACTTAATCTCAAGGATGAAAAAAAAGATGTTGCAGAAAATATTCTATATGAAATCAAGTCTAGAATATCTTTTATGCAAGATGTTGGACTGGGTTATCTTACTTTGAACAGGAAATCTAACTCACTTTCTGGGGGAGAATCTCAAAGAATAAATTTAGCTACATCTTTGGGGAGTAGTTTAGTTGGAGCTATGTATATTTTGGACGAACCGAGTGTGGGACTTCACTCAATCGATAACAAAAGACTTATCAACATCCTAAAAAAACTTAAAAAATTAGGAAATACGGTTATTGTTGTTGAACACGACGAAGGAATAATGAAAGAGGCTGATGAAATTATTGATTTAGGTCCCTATGCTGGAATTAATGGAGGAAATATTGTTGCGAACGGAAAATATCAAGACATTTTGAAAAATAAAGAGTCTATAACTGCTAAGTATCTTAATTCAGAAAAAGAAATTGTTTATCCTCAGTATAGAAAAAAAGTAAATCAAAAAATTATACTCAATGGAGCTAGGGAAAATAATCTTAAAAATATTGATATTGAATTTCCTTTGAATATGATGGTTGCTGTTACTGGTGTATCTGGAAGTGGAAAAAGCACTCTAGTGAAAAAAATCCTATATCCCGCAATCCAAAAAACTCTTGATATATACAAAGAAAGAAGTGGAGAATTTAAATCCATAGGCGGAGATTTGAATTTAATTGATCAAGTAGAATATATAGATCAAAATCCAATCGGCAGATCATCTAGATCTAATCCTTTAACTTATCTAAAGGTATATGATGAAATCAGACAGCTTTTCTCTAAACAATCTCTTGCAAAGAGCAGAAATTACAAACCAAAGCACTTTTCATTTAATGTTGATGGAGGAAGATGCGACAAATGTAAAGGAGAGGGGATAATCGTAATTGAAATGCAATTCATGGCTGATGTTTCATTGGAATGTGATGAATGCAACGGAAAAAGATTTAAAAAAGAAATTCTTCAAATAAAATTCGATAATAAATCAGTTAACGAAATATTAGAAATGACCTTAGATGAATCATTAAGTTTTTTTGAAAAAAATAATGAACACAAAATATATAATAAATTAATACCACTAAAAAAAGTAGGACTAGGTTACATAACCCTAGGTCAGTCGTCAAGCAATATTTCCGGTGGTGAAGCGCAAAGAATAAAACTTGCTTCATTTATTGGTAAAGGTGAAAATAAAAATAAAATCCTTTTTATATTTGATGA
Source organism: uncultured Bacteroidota bacterium (assembly GCA_902635965.1). Lineage (GTDB taxonomy): Bacteria > Bacteroidota > Bacteroidia > Flavobacteriales > Flavobacteriaceae > TMED96. The sequence goes on along the minus strand of CACPQA010000006.1, from coordinate 77,934 downwards.
ACCAACTACTGGTTTACATTTCCATGATATAAACTATTTAATAAAATCCCTTTTCCTTTTGGTTGAGAATGGACATTCTGTAATTGTTGTGGAACACAATTTAGATATGATAAAGTGTGCAGATTATATTATTGATCTTGGCCCAAATGCTGGAATTAATGGAGGGAAAGTGGTGGCTACAGGTACACCAGAAGAGATTATAAAGTCAAGGCAATCGATCACGGGCAGATTTTTAAAGGAAAAATTAGTTTAAATTACTATTAAATAAATTTTTATTTTTCTTTCCATTTAATTTTTAAAAACGAATTTAATTCTTTAGATAAATTCATAAAGTAAGTAACTGATAAATACGTAAAAAATATAAATACGCACTTGAATACAAAATTAAGTAAAAATTGATCTGAAATATTGAGATTATAAAAAATTAGGAAGTTAGATAAGATTAAGGCTAATATATAAAGGGTGTCTTTAGAAAATGGTTGAATTTTAAATTTATACATTACAAATGATAGTTTTAGGAAATTGAATAAAATAATAACAATCATAGTTGACACAGCAGCACCAATAAAACCAATTTTATCAATTAAATATATATTAAGAAAAATGACTGTAATTGCTGATGATATAGAAAAGAAAGGTACAGTGTAATAGTATTTAGAATTCGAAATTATACTATTTACGCAACCAACTAAAGCACTTGATAACTTACATATCGAAATATAAAATACAACTGGAATTGCAAGTCTAAATCCGTTATCTGAATTTAACGTGTATATTATTTCATATATATCATCAATATTAGAGCAAATTAAAACTGAAATAAAACCAGATACCAACAACAAATTTGATGAACTTTTTTTATATAATTGTTCCAGCTTGGGAATGTTTTTCTTGTTGATTGTCTCTGCAACCATTGGATTCAAAATTTGGAAAAGAGCTCTTGATGGTGAGTCGATTATTGCAGTTATAAAAATTGCAATTTTATAATATGCAACAATTTCATCTTGAACAAGTTTTCCCAGCATAGCGGCATCTACATCAATTATAATACTTGCCCCAAAACCAGATAAAAAAATTAAAAGACTATAATATAAAATTTCCTTAAAATTTTTAGGGAATGATATTTTAAAACTAGGTGAATAAATTGAGAGACTGTAAAAAACAATTAAAATTAATCTTAAGTAATAACCAAAAATCAACAAATAAGTAAAATATTCAAAATCAATTAATTTAAAGAAGTATAGAAAAAGTAAAATCGTAATCAAACATCTTTGATAAAACTCTTTCAAAAAATTTCCAAAAACAGTCTTCTTTTGAACCTTGCACCAACTATAAAAAATTTCAAAATATGCATTTGAAATTGCTATTGAAATGATTATATAAATGTATTTTTTTATTGAAGGGTTTTCAGTTGACAAATAGTTTCCAATGAAATTATAATTCAATATAAATAAGACAGAAATTGGAACAATGACAAAAAGGGGGGTAATTAATGATAAAATTAATATTTTATCTTTTTCTTTTTTTGACTCTACTGATGAAAAAAATTTAATAACACTATGTTGAAGACCAAAAGAAAAAATAGGTTGAATAATATTTGATTGAGCCAATAGAATTAAAATAATTCCATAAAACTCAGTACCAATTATGCTTGGATAAAAGAAAAGGGTATTTAAGGCGCCTAATGTAAATGCAAAGAGAATAATTAAAATATTTGAAAATGACTGTTTTACAATAAAGCTCATAAAGTGATCCTATTTTGTTAAAAATATTTTTTTTGCTGATAGAAAAATTAGCCCTATCAAAATAATTATTGATGTGATTTGAATGTAACTTCCGTATTTTAGTGAAGTAGGCTCAAAATAAAATTTAACTTTATTTTTTCCTTTTGGGACAAAAAGACCTCTTAAAATAAAGTCAACTCTATATATCTCAGATTTTTCATTATTAATTTCAGCCTTCCACCCAGGAAAAAACATCTCTGAAAAAACAACAAATCCAGGTTTGTCAGACTCTATGGAATATACTTTTTCTTGAGGTTTATTCTTTAATAAACTAATTTGAGATATTCTCCTTTTATTAGAAAAGTTTATACTATCCTTAGTAAAACCTTCAATTAAAGCCGTTTCTCTAAGATTAAATTTTAAAAGGTCCATATAAATATTATCGGGATTTTCTTTAAAAATAAGTTTTTCAGTGAACCAAGCTAAACCAAGGTTATTGGGGTTTTCAAATGCATTTGTGTTACCCTCATTTTCCTTTATAACATATTTTACATTTAAAATATCAAGAAGTGCGGTTTTTTTACTTTGTAAAAACAGGTTATAGAACTGTTCTAATCTTCTAGGTTTTGCACCATGATACCCCCCAATTGAATTATGAAAAAATGATGGTCTCGCATTCTGCATTGTTGATGAGGGTTGATAAACTCGAAAATAAGAAGTATCCCTTAAAATTTCTTTATCGGCACTATTTTCATTGTAGAATTTATTAATTCTACTGGTTTTTAAAAATAGATCTCTGTCTAGGTATCTATTGCTAACATTTATTAAATCAAAAAACACAAAAAATAAGATTAGAGTAAAAGTAATTCTATTACTTAGTTTGTTTTTTATGAACAAGAAAAGAGTAATAAAAACTATGGATACAAAAAAAATAGCTCTTAAAACATCATATTTAAAAATTTCTAATCGAGTTTTTTTTATCAACAGCATTATCTCAGAACCAAAAATTTGGCTATAATATGAATCCATTGTACTTGTAAAACCTAGAGTAAAAGATGAAAAATAAATTAAAATCAATATGGTCATAAAAAATAGATAGGTTTTTAACAATGCAGCAAAAGATTTATTCTTTGATATTTCAAAAAATGAGTATAATCCAATAGTAGCTAGGATAGGAAAACAAAATTCTAATATAACTTGTATAGAAGAAACAGCTCTAAACTTGTTATATAAGGGAAAATATTCAACAAAAATTTTGGTTAAAAAATCAAAGTTTTTACCAAATGACAAAAGAATAGACAAAATAATTCCGAAATATATCCAAGTATATTTTTTTCGAACTGATGGGATAAATATTGTAAAAAAGGATAAAAAAACTACAGTTATTCCTACATATGGTGGTGCTTCGAGAATTGGCTGACCGCCCCAGTATGTAGGAACATTACTTGATAAACTGGCTGATTGAGAAGGTGAAAACCCTAGATTTCTAATCTCTTTGTAAAAATTAGAATCCACTCCCAAATTTTCAGTAGAGGAGCCACCATTTATCCTCGGGATAATTATATTTAAGCTTTCAAAAATTCCCATACTAAACTGAGTGATATAATCATATGAAAGTCCGTCTGTGGTTTCTAACTTTCTCCCATTTTCATCTATTGTTAGATCACTTTTGCCTCTGGTGCTATACTTAGAGTATTCATACGTTGAAAGTAGACTTGTAGCATTTAATCCAAGGGCCATAAATATTGAAAAACAAATTTTCAAAATTTTATATCCAAAAGATTTAAATTTTTTGTCTTGATAAAGTTCAAAAAGTTTAAAAATCAGAAAAATTCCCATCAAAATAAACATGTAATAACTGATTTGATAGTGGTTAGACCTAATTTGAAGTCCTATAAATAATGATAAGGCAATTACAGGCCAAATGGACTTATTTTTGAAGACGTAATTTAAAGATGCAAAAACCAATGGTAAATATCCAAGGGCTAAGGCCTTTGTATTGTGCCCAACTTGAATAATGATTAGTAAGTATGTAGAAAGACCATAGCATATGGCCCCAAAAAAAGCGTATCTACTTTTAAATCCTAAACTTAGGATTAAAATATATAAGCCTAACAAATAAATAAAAATCATATAAGATGGATGAGGCAAAAATTTTAATATTTTGTGGATAGGAGTTAAAACATCGTAAGGATACTTTGCGCCAAGCTGATAAGTCGGCATTCCGCAATAAGCATTATCAATCCAATACAAGTCATTATTTTTTTCTATTCTAAAATCTTGTAATTGTCTAGACATAGCGAGATACTGTTGAGTGTCTGACTGCATTAATTTTTTACCTTGCAGAATTGGATAAAATATAAAAATAGATAAAAGAGAAAAAGAGGATATGAACATGAAATGCGACAGAATTTCAAAATTTAAAATCTTCTTCATTACCTTCAATTTAAGCGAATTTATTCAATATAGGTAAAATTAAAATTGAATATAATTAAACAATAAAGTTATTCATTAAATCATCTTTAGTTTTTATTTTTAAAAATTATTTATTTTTAATTTAATGAGATGGATTCTTTACATATTGATATCAATTTTCTTTCTTTTTACTTCATATGGGCAGTATACAGATCAAATTAATTCAAACAGACCAGGAGCATCTATTGGTGCATTTTCAGTTGGAAAAAATGTTGTCCAATTTGAAGGGGGTACGGAGTTTAGATCATACAAACACAAGAGTTACAACGACTCTAAGGTAAATGCAAATCTTTTCTTTCTATCTGTGAGATATGGATTATTGTCTGAAAAAATTGAAATTACATATGACGGTGTTTACCAATTCGATAAAATTGAAAACCGGTTAATTAACCCGTCTGTAAAATCAAAACGAAATGGTTTTTTGAACAATTTTTTAGGAATTAAATATCTGGTTTATGATCCATTCAAAAAAGAAAGGAAAGTGAACGTTTATAGTTGGAAAGCAAATAACGGTTTCAAACTAAGGGATTTGGTACCAGCTGTATCAATTACACTTGGTGGAAATTTTATTATGGAAAAAGAAAATCCATTTCCTTACGGAAATGTATTCGATGAGCTAAGAAAACCCTTATTTTTTGGAATTCCAAGAGATGATTCAATTGAACCAAGTTTCTCAGGAAAAGGTATTTTAGCAACCCAATCTCACTTTTTTGGAAGATGGGTATTTGTTACAAATTTTATATATAATAGAATATCAACTGAGTTTCCAGAATTTAGCTATATACTGACGCTTACACACACAATCAATAAATATTGGTCTGTATATATAGAAACACAAGATTTTTCCAGTGATTTGTATAAAGATCAAATTTTTAGAACAGGAGCAGCATATTTATTTAATGATGACTTGCAGTTTGAGGCTACATTTGGAACAAATACAAAAAATTCCCCTTCTATATTTTTTTTAAATCTTGGCGCTTCTTACAGGCTGGATTTTCATAAAGACGTTGATCCAGAGTTTAAATTAGAGGAAAAGTTAATGAAAAAAGAAGAGAGAATGTACAAGAAGGGGGCCAAAAAGGCTCAAAAAGCAGATAAAAAAAGAAATAAAAAAGCTAGAAAGAAACCAAATGGTTAAAATTATTGAAGTAAGGACAAAATCAGAACTTAAAGCATTTGTTAATTTTCAATTTACCCTTTACAAAAGAAACCCTTTTTGGGTACCACCAATTAAAAAAGAGGAATTATACTTCCTAGATAAAGATTGCAATCCTGCCTTTAAGACGTCAGATGTCTCTTTATTCTTAGCTTACAATGAAAAAAAGATAGTAGGAAGAATAGCAGCAATAGTCAATTGGGTTGAAGTTAGAAGACTAAAAAAGAATAAAGTAAGATTTGGTTGGTTTGATGTTGTGGACGATTTTGAAGTAACTAGACTTTTAATAGAAAAGGTGAAGGAATTTGGAAAATCAAGAAAAATGGATTTTATTGAGGGACCCGTTGGATTTTCTAATATGGATAAAGCAGGGATGTTAGTTATGGGATACGACAAAATGAATACTATTATAACCAATTATAATTACCCTTACTACCCGACACATATGGAACAGCTCAAAATGAAAAAATTAGCTCAATGGATTGAATTTGAAATTAAGATACCTGACTTCAAAAATTCCCCAAAAAAAGTTAGAAAATTCGGAAAACTCATCTTAAAAAGATATAATTTAAAGGTATTACATTTTAAAAAGAGCAATCAAGTCGAACCTTTTATAAATGAAATGTTTCAATTAATTGAGAAGACATACTCAAATCTTCAAACCTTTGTTCCAATTCAGAAATATCAAATAAAATACTATAAAGAAAAATATTTAAAATATGCTCACCCAGAGTTCATTAAGTGTGTATCTGATAAAAAAAATAAGTTGATAGCTTTTGTAATAATAATGCCCTCTTTTACAAAAGCTTTGAAAAAAATTAACGGGAAACTTTTTCCCTTTGGTATTTTTCATCTCCTAAAGGCTAAGTATTACAATAACAGGGCATCGTTTTATTTAATTGGGGTGGATCCAGAGTACCAAAATAAAGGCGTGATAGCAATTTTATTTAATGAAATTCAAAAGTTATTTAATAAAAAAGGAATAACAGAGGTTGAAACTAATCCAGAATTAGAAGAAAATACCTCTATTCATCAATTATGGAAAAATTATGAACACAAGCTTCATAAAAAACGTACAACCTATACATTAAAAATATAATAATGCTTAGCGAAGATACAATTGCTGTCATTTCGTCACCTCAAGGACAAGGTGCAATTTCAGTTATAAGATTATCAGGAGATAAAACACATGCTGTACTTGAGAAGATTATTAAGCCTAAAGTTGGACAAAAAAAATACTCAGAGTTAAAAAACAACAGAAATTATCTTGGTATTATTCATCATAAAGATGAAATAATTGATGAAGTAGTAATTTCTAAACTTATAAAACCAAATTCATTTACTGGTGAGGACATGGCAGAAATATTTTGTCATGGTTCCATATATATTCAAAATAGAATCATGGAATTACTTTCAGATAGTGGGGTAAGATCAGCAAATCCTGGTGAATTTTCTTTAAGATCATATCTAAATGGTAAAATGGATTTAATTCAAGCTGAAGGAATTTCAGAATTGATATTATCTAACACAAAAGCTAATCATAGACTAGCTATGAACCAAATGAGAGGTGGCATAAGTAGTGAAATTAAAAAGTTAAGGGATGAATTAGTAAAATTTTCAAGTTTAATAGAATTAGAATTAGATTTCAGCGAAGAAGATGTCGAATTCGCATCTAGAGCTAAATTTATTTCTTTACTAAACAATGTGGAAGTATACATATCTAGCTTAATAGATTCTTTTAGGTATGGAAATTCTTTAAAAGAGGGAATCCCTGTTTCAATCGTAGGGGCCCCTAATGTTGGTAAATCATCTTTATTGAATTCGATATTAAATGAAGAAAAAGCAATAACGAGTCCAATTCCCGGTACTACTAGGGATGTAATTGAAGACACATTTAATCTTAAAGGAAAATTATTTCGTTTTATTGATACAGCTGGAATAAGAAAAACAGATGATAATATTGAAAAAATAGGAATTTCAAGAACAATGGAGTGCATAAAGAAGTCAGAAATAATACTTTTTTTGGTTGATTCTACTTCATCAAACAGAAAAATTGATAATCAAATCCAAGAAATCAATAAACTCAAAAGGAAATACGAGAAAAAAAAAATAATTACCATTTTTACAAAAATTGATTTAAAAAACAATCTAAACGAAAGTTTTAAATCAAATTCTATCACAATTAATACAAAAGATCAAAAAGACATATTAGAAATAAAAGATAAAATATTAGAAAATTTAAATACAGAATATTCTAACCAATTAATCATAACAAATACGAGACATTATTCGGCTTTAAGTCTTGCTAGAAAGGAAATTAACGAAGTGCAAAAAGGCTTAAAAAAAACAGTTCCAATGGATTTATTAAGTGTTGATTTAAAACAAGCAATATACCATTTAGGAGAAATAACTGGTGAAGTTACCAATGATGAAATCTTATCAAATATATTTTCTAAATTTTGCATAGGAAAGTAAAGGGAGTCTCTAAACAACCCCCATTCCACAGAGGAGATATTTTCCAAGTGACAGATATTTTTTAAATTAGTTTTAACCAAAATCAATTCATATGAAAAAATACAATGGTGCAATAATAATTATTGCATTAGTTGCTTTCGTTTCTATATTATTGAGTTTATATAATGGAAATCCAAATTGGAAAATATATTTACTAGGAACAATGATTTTTTTTATTATTCTATATATTTCTATTTCTTATGAAAAAAATCAAAATAAATAAAAATTTAATCTTTACGTATATTTTTGAGGTTGTTGTGATTATTTTTTCAGTAACTGCTTCATTCTACATTCAGGACATACTTAATAATAAAGACAAAGAAGATTCGAAAAACAAAGGGCTCGAGGGTGTTTTGATAGAATTAAAAAAAGACAAGAAATTCTTTGGCATTGGTAAGATTTATAATAAACAGAGACTTTCCTACATAGATTCGCTATTTGATTTGTCTTTAAAATTCAAACCACTTTATATTTCTGGAATTTGGGGTAATAATGAACTTATTAAAAACAGTAAATTTTTTGACGCTTTGGTATCTACTGGATCAATTGAATACATAAAAAATAGTGAACTTCAAAGTGAGTTAAGTAATTATTATAATTTAATTTATTCCCTATTAATTAACGCTATCGAAACTGACAATAGATCTTTTTTGAGGTTTGGGGATAAGTTAACAGATTATAAATTAGATTCGATAGACTATGGAGCCGTAGGGGGCACTTTAACTAAGCATTATTTTGATCCATCTGATATAATTAAAATTAGAAAAGACAAAAAGCTAAAATCTATTGCTCTAGACTGGTCGATGTATATGAGAATTCAGTCTGATTTCTTTGCAATGGGAGAGAAGAAAATAGAGATTCTTGAGGAATTGATTGAAGAAGAACTGAACAACTAGCCTTCCACTTAGGAGATATTCTCCAAGTGACAGATTTTTAAGAGTAGTTAAACATTTGTGATAAAAAATTTAGATTGAAATTACTCAATCACAAATAATCAGTTTTTTTTACTAGTAAATAAGTAGGACCTATCAATAGTATTTCTCTCAAAACAAAAAGATAAGTAATTTTTGTTATGAATTTTCAGGTAAGTTATTTTATAATTATCCCTCTATTTTTTTTAAGTTTTTTCGCTGTTTCACAAAGACCATTAACTGGTGAAAAAATTTTTAAAAATAAATATCCAAATGAGCAAATCAACTTACTTGCTGAAGCTACTTTACTTGTATCAAATTCACTTGAAGATGACATTATTGTTACTCTTAGAGACGGTGGTGGACACTATATTACTCATTTATATTTAAGAGCTTTTGAAAAATATTTAATTGAAAACCTGCCAGTAGGTCACTTTATATATCAATATCATAACCTAAAACTATTTTATGAATCACCAGAGAGAATACCTATAATAGTTGGATCTAAAGCATACTTAGATTTTTATTTTTCTGCTGGTTCAAAAAGAGTTATAGGATTTGAAATTTCTAAAGATGATTTTTTTAGATAAATAAATTAAAAGCTTCTATTCCACAGAGGAGATATTCTCCAAGTGACAGATATTTATCACTTAAGGCACTATAAAAGTGCCTTCCCAACCATTATTAGCTTTACTGAAATTAGCTCTTATATGACCATCTCTACTTAATTGTAATACACTCATATTGATGGGACATAATTCTATTATTGAAAAGTGTTTGTCATTTAAATCTTTTTCAGTTTTGTGTCCTTCATAAATATTATTAATTGGTGAACTAGGTGGATATATGGTTGTATAGTTTTCAGAACTAGTCCCTACAACACCTTGCCAATACTTTTTTGTCAATTCATTGTTTTGATGAATAGTCGATACAGTTCTAAAATATATTTGTAAACCTTGTTTATTATTATAAAATAAAATACCACAATTCGAATTTTTTCTTAAAGTTTTAATTTTTTCACTTCTTGAATCTGTGTAAATAAGCAGATTGTTTTCTAATGTTAATTTTCTGAAAACAACCCATCTAGACATTGGTGTTTTTTCATTTACTGTTGTTAATACTACGTTTTTAAATGGGTGTTTTTTTCTAGAAATACCATTTCTAAGTTCAGAAAAAACAATGCTTGGAATTTCTTCAAGCTTGTGATTAGGTAAAATAATAGGCATTTAAGTTAGTTTCTTCATATTTAAATATACTAATCTTCTAAAAATAGTGGTAGATCTAGAGGCTATTGCAGATTTAAAGCGTCTGATAAAAATTGAATTGAATAATTAGGTAATAAAACAACCCCCATTCCACAGAGGAGATATTCTCCAAGTGACAAATTTTTTTTAAATTAGAAGTAACCGCAAATCAATCTACATGAAATATTATTTCCTTTTAATAATCCTATCAATTATATCTTGTGCTGATGACATTGATATGCGAAAAGAATTTGATAAAACAGATATTCCAGCCGCTGTAATGGGAAAAGTTTTAAAAAATGGAACTATGAAGTTTTATTCTTTTGGTAACGAAAAATGGGATGACGACACAAAAAAAGCAGATGAAAATACCGTTTTTGATATCGCTTCAATGACAAAGGCAATAACCTCTGTGGCAATTTTACAATTAGTAGAAAGCGGGAAAATAAATCTTGATGATTCAGTATCAAAATACATTCCTGAAATACGAGATTTGAAAATAATCACAGAAACTAATTTTAATGAACCGGTTAAAGCCATAACAATAAGGAATTTGTTGTCTCATACCTCAGGTATAGGATATTGGTTTACAAACCAGTTAATAGCGAATGACATTCAAAATGATACAAGAATCGATTATTGGCCTAAAAAAGACCAAATAAAAGAAGATGAATATGATTGGAAGTTCAGCGTTCAGCCAAGAAGGGTTTTTGAAGCTGGCGAAAGATGGCTTTATGGAAGAAACCTTGGCATCGCAGGTAGAATAATTGAAAAAATTTCAGGCCAAAACCTTGAGTCATATTTTATAGAAAATATCTTCAACCCCTTAGAAATGAACTCTACAAGATTCAATTTAACAGCACAGATGTTAAAAAGAAAGGCATCTGTAGGGATTAGAGATTCAATAACAGGGAAAATAAAAGAGAACTATAAAAGACGTACTCCTAAATTTACCTCAGATTTTTATGGTGGTGGTGGACTAAAAAGCTCGGCCAAAGACTATGCAAAATTTCTTCTCTGTTTACTAAATAACGGTACTTTAAATAACAATCAAATTTTAAAAGAAAGTAGTGTTAAATTGATGATGGAAAAGCAACTTGAAAAGTACACTATTAAATGGGATTCTGTTTCTTCAGCAGCTATTTCTGATAATAATTATAAAATGACATTCTTGGATAATACTGATAACTTTTCGTTAGGCTGGGCCATTGAAACAAATCCCAATGAAAAAATTAGACCACAAAACACTGGATATTGGGCTGGAATTTTTAATTCATATTATACTTTCGATCCTGAAAATGAATTAGCGATTATTTATTTTAGTCAATTTCTACCTTTTAACGATGAAACTTCTTTCAGTCTTTATAAAAAATTTGAAGAAAAAATTTATAGCGAAATAAATTAAATAATTTTGATATACTTAGATACTTTTAAGGATTTGTAAAGTCTCCATCATTAACTAAAAACAAAAAAAATGAAATTTTTTAAATTGCTAATTCTGTGTTCTTCATTTTCATTAGCACAAAGAGTTGATAAGGATCTTGAAGCTTTTAGAAAAGTTGAAAATGAAGTTAAAAATAATCTCACTGAAGAGATTATTAAGATTAATGATAATTTCTTTATGATTAAACCTATAAAAGGTGTAGCTGGAAATATAGGGGTTTTTATTTCTGATAAAGGATTAGTTTTAGTTGATGATCAGTGGGAAATCATTGAAGATTTAATTTTGGAAACCATTTATTCGATAAGTAAAAAAGATATAAGTTTCATCATAAATACACATTTTCATTACGATCACGTTGATGGGAATAAAGCATTTGGAAAGAAAGGAATACCGATCATTTCTCACGAAAATGTTAGAAAAAGACTTAAAAGGAAAACTAAGCTTTATGGTCATCCCCAACACAATTATAATATGGTTCAAGACAAATATCCGGATTTTGCACTCCCCACAACTGTATACAACTCAACTATGAAAATTTATGTTGAAGATGAAGAAATACAGCTTTTGAATTTTGGCCCTGGACATACTGACGGTGACACAATAGTATTTTTTAAAAACAATAATGTAATTCACGCAGGTGATTCATTTGTTACATATGGTTATCCTTATGTTGATTTAAATGATGGAGGTAGCTTTAGCGGATTCATCAATGTCTTGAGCCAAATTATTGCCATTTCAAATGAACAAACAAAAATAATCCCTGGACACGGACCTGTTTGTAACGTTGGTGACGTTATAACCTTGAAAAATATTCTCCAAGAGCATTACGATATCACCGAAAAAGGATTTATAGAAGGTTTATCTGTAGAACAAATAATGGCAAAAATTAAATCAGAATTACAAGGTCCAGGCAACATTGCAAAAGAAGACTTTATAACTAATATTATTTATGATTTAAAGACAAACTAAATCAAATCTACTCTCCCCAAACCCACTACTCTACTCTAAAATACCCTTATTTACATACGTAAGCTATTTTCCAACTGACACGGATTATATATCTTTAGTGAATGAACATAGATGCACCATTCATTCTAATTTTTGTTGGATTGTTGTTCTTCTTATTAGATTGGCTCTTAAATAGAAATAAAAAGAAGTAGAAATAAATGATAGGGATTAATGAATCAAAAGGAACTAGATAAACAAATTCGATACCTTAGAAATGAATTCTCTGAGAAATACGATGAGCTTCATAAAGACTATTTAGAGTTAAGAATAGAGTTCTACAACTTTTACAAGGAAATTGAAAAACTGGCTAACAACAGACTAGAAAAAACATCAGAGATTAAAAATCTTTTAGATAAATACCAAGCCCTACTTGACGGAAAAGAAAAAAAATCATACTATTTCAGACTAAGAAATGTTAAAGGAAGAGATATTGTATTAGCTACTATTATTGATCAAGGAAAACATCTGTTTGACAACACAATAGAAGAGTTTGTTTTAGCTTTTTCTGGAGAAAAGATATTGGTGCCAACTACTGAATTAAGGTGGCTCAAAACGGATATTTTGGCAGTTTATTTTATTGATTGTTTGGTAGATGAGGAGTGGCTGGAAAAAGATTTCATAGATAGAAAAATTGGAAATGTTTTCGGTATAAATCAAGCTGGTCAAAAAAGAAATAATTATTTCCAAAAAAATAAAAATCAGAAACCGACTAATCACATAATTGTAGATGATTTAATTGCCAAGATAAAAGATAACCTAAAAGAAATTCTAAAATAGATTTATTTATAAACTTGATATATTTCGTGTTGAAACATATATCCACTTTTTTCGTCTAAAAAGGAACCTAAGCCAATTGCAATTACTTCATTTAAATAACTAAACTTTTTACTAGAGGTCATAAATCTCCATTGAGTTTCGAATTTTATTGGTTTGAAAGTATCAATCTCATAATTTAATATTCCACTTGCTTTGCAAAATATTTTCTCACCTCCATCGGTAAGCATTACAAGGTCTATATCTAGTTCACTGTAGTTTGTCCCGTTTTTAGAATATGACTTAAAAAAATCTCCTCCTACTGGCAACACTTTTCCAGAAGTAATACCGTCAAATTCTCCTTTGATGTATGGTGCATAACTAGTTTGTAGATTCAAATATTCTCCAGGTTGAGAGTAATCACCAACCGAAACTTTAATATTAAATATTTTTTTTGTCTTTAGTTCTTGAGAAAAACACACAGTGTTAAGCATTAAAAAAAATAATAATAAGTTTTTCATTTAATTAATTTTATGTTTGTTTCAAAAATATTAAAATATTTAAAAGACTACCAAATTCTTAAATTAGATTTCTTCATTCCAAAGATGAGATATTCTTCAAATAAAAAGGATTATATATCTTTAATTCATTATGGAAAAAAATGTATTAGGTGAACCTTTGCAAGTTTGTTGCTTAAAACCTATGACAGGGTATTTTAGAGATGGTTTATGTAGAACTAATTTTAATGACACAGGTTCACACACAGTTTGTGCAATAATGAACAATGAATTTTTAGAGTTTTCAGCATCAAAAGGAAATGATTTGATTACTCCAGTTTCTTTTTATCAGTTCACTGGTTTAAAAGAAGGTGATAAATGGTGCCTTTGCGTTAAAAGATGGATTGAGGCTGAAAAAGCTGGAAAAGCTCCTAAATTGATTTTGGAATCAACACACGAAAAGACCTTAGAATATATTTCTTTGAAAAAAATTCTAAAATATGCGGTAAGATGAATGAATAAGTTTAGTTACCTTAAAAACAACCCACATTCAACAGAGAAGATATTCTCCAAGTGACAGATATTTTTTTATATTTAATTTGATAAAATTTAATAAATGAAAAAACTAATTATACTAATATTTATGTCTATTTCAACTTTAAATGCTCAAAAAAATGATTGTACTGCAAATAATTCATTTTATGATTCTGGTTCTAGTTTAGGACTTAAAGAGTTGGGAGAAAATAATTGGTCTATTTCAAAAAAAGGTGCGTTCAAAAGTTCCAATGCACTAGAAAACGAGGCAATAAAAGAAATTATTTTTTTGACTTCAAAAAGTAAATTGTTATATGAAGTTGTTAGAATTGAAACAAATAGAGATGATGATTATGGAGTTATTCCTACTGTAACTATTTTTTTTAAATTAAAAAATCGTGACGGTTCCGATTTTGTTTCAAAAAAAGACGCAAAAACAAAATTATTAAAACTGAAAGAGTTAATGGATCTGGGTTTAATTACTAAAAAGGAGTTTGATGACAAATCTGAGTGTTTAAAAAAAATATTATTGAGTTGAGACTATCGTTAAGATTCTATTAATTGAATGAGTTTACAGTAGGATTTAATTAAAAACTATGACAAAACCAACTACTCTAATCTAAACAAACCCCCATTATACAGAGAAGATATTCTCTAAGCAACAGATAATTAAAATACTCTTAGGATATATTATCCAAGTGACTGATATTTTTTATATTCGCGCAAATAAATAGTGGAGTGAAAAAGTTCTTCTTAAACTTGGTGTTTTTTTTATTCGTAAGTTTCGTATACTCACAAAGTGAATTTTATGGAAATGTTTTTAATATTGAGGAAACCAATTTTGACATGAAAACAATTGAGTCAGAAAGTGATAAATATGAATCTGTTCAAATATCAGGAATTATTAAATCATCTTGTCCAATGAAAGGCTGTTGGATGGAAATTGAAGCCAATGATAAAAATATTTTTGTAAAGTTTAAAGATTATTCTTTTTTTGTTCCTACAAAGGGTATTAAGGGTAAAAAAGCAACAATCAGAGGAAATTTATTTTTTGATACATTGAGTGTCGCAGAACAAAAGCATTATGCACATGACGCTGGAAAATCCTATGACGAAATAAATAAAATAAATAAAATTAAAGTTGTAACTACTGCAATAGCTGAAGGAGTTTTAATAGAGGACTAAACTAATAATTAGTTCATTTAAAATTAAAACTCAAGTGTCAGATATTTTTTATATTAGGTAAATAAACATAAACCAAATAAAATGAAAAACACTTACTTAATCCTATGCTTTTTGATTTCCCTCAATTCTTTCTCTCAAGACAAGGAGTCTAACGGTACTATATTTAAAAATGGTCCTTATGTTGAAATAGTACGGAATCTTATGAATACCTACTCTACTAATAATATAAAAAAAATCAAGAAAGCATATGAAAAGGTCTCTGTGGATAACCTCTTCTTTAGGGATGCCCTAAACAATATGGATGTGAAAAACCCTTTGGGAAAAAAAATGAACTTAGACAAAGAGATGGAGAATATGAGTAAAATATTTAATACTCACAAAATAATAAGTATTAAAGAGCTTGGTTACCCAGACCATTTGGATTACAAAGAAGCAGAGGATTTAGTTATATCTTGGTGGCAATTTACTTGGAAAAATAAAACTTCTGATAAAGTGGCCCCTGTACATTTGATGATAGGCCATTTTTTTAACAGCAACAACAAAATGACTTCAGAAACATACTACTTTAATCCTTCAACATTACCCCAATAAACGTATATTCTCCTTAATAGTATTTTTGAGTCAAAATAGGATGTATAAATTAAGGACAGAAAAAATCAAACAAATATTTGACTCTATTTCTAAAGAATATGATTTTTTAAACAGAATTTTGACCTTTGGAACAGATTTTAAAAATAAAAAAGAGATTGCAAAGTTAGTTAAAGAAAAAAATCCAAGTAAAGTATTGGACATAGCTACCGGAACAGCAGACATCCCAATCATATTGTCTGAAATATATGACTGTGAAATTACTGGAGTAGATATTTCTGAAAAAATGATTTCAGAAGGCAGAAAAAAAGTAAAAAGTAAAAACTTATATAAACAAATAAACCTAGATATAGGAAACGCTGAAAGACTAAAATATAATTGTAATTACTTTGATGTAATTACTATTTGTTTTGGAGTTAGGAATTTTGAATACTTAGAGAGGAGTCTTAACGAAGCCTACAGAGTTTTAAAAAATTCTGGAATCCTAATAATTTACGAAACCTCTAAACCTGAAAATATAATCATTAGATTTCTTTACTATATTTTTTCTACTTTATTTATCCCACTAATGGGTTTACTGTTTTCAAAAAAACCAGGTGCTTATTTTTATTTGCAAATTTCATCAAAAGTGTTTCCATCAGGAAGAAATTTTTTAAAAATATTATCAAATGTAGGCTTTTATGATTTTGAGATTCGAGAAAAATTATTTGGCACTTTATCTATATATGTTGCAAAAAAATGAATAATTAAAGAATACAGTTGAAGTTTATTGAAAATTTAATTTAATCGGTTTTTTTATATATTGTTATGATAATCACAAAATCAATTCATAATGAAAAAAATAATTACTTCTATATCATTTCTTTTATGTACAATTATATTATTTGCTCAAAACCAAGAAAGGTTGAGTGTTCACTTTTTTGATGTACCTGAAAATTTAGAATCTGACTTTCTAAAATTCAATTCCGACGTTAATAGAGTTTTAGAAAATGCTGGATACGGAAAAGATTTTTACAAAATTTATAAAATAAAAGATAATAATAAAAACACAACTCTGAGATATTTTCAAATTAGTTCTTACACCAGCGACAAACACTACGAAATGACTCATAATGTAAGTGACGAATATAAAAGCCTGTGGGATAAAATGTGGGATTCTGATATAGGAAAAAAGGTGTGGACATTTGATAATAAAACCCATATTTATAGAAAAGTATTTAGAGTTTATAATTAAATTCTTAATTAAATTAAATTTTCAAAATGAAAAAAATAGCCTGGTATAATTCGGTAATAATAATTTGTACAATTATATGCTTAATCTGCTTTATTTATATTCAATACCAAAAAAACATTAATAAATGAGTAATTTAAGTGTTATACCAGAATCATATTTAAGTTTTTTTACTGACTAAAATTATTTTATTTTATGAGTACAAAAGAATATTACAATTCGAGGAAACAAGATTTTATAAAGGACCTTATTGAACTAATAAATAAGCATATTAATCAAGAGTATGAATCCATAGAAAACTCTATGAAAGACTACAATGAATTGAGTAAGGACTTTGCTTCTAATGAATGGATTAAAGTTTATAAAGAAGTTATCAAAGATGCTCTAAATGAGGGTACTGATTTTGTCAACAAGACTTTGTGATTATTGGGTGAGTTTTTGAATAAATAAAGTATATATCTTACTAAATAATGAGAAAATTTCTTTTTACACATTTATTCTTCTTGTTTTTTTCAAACTTATTATTTTGTCAGGATTTTTTTGAGGGGATGAAAAGAAACGAACTTAAACTTAAATATAAAAGTAGAATTCTTAGAACTTCTATAGAAAAAATAGATTCATTTAAAGTCATTTTTTTGGACTCTAGATACACTTTAGAGCAAATTTTAAGACAAAAGCTATATACATCTATTCAACTAAATCAACCCAAAAATCAGTTAATCTCATACGACGGAACTATTTTTGATCTTCCAGATAATATGAACCCAAATGATTTAACAATAAAGGTCGTAGAGTTAATTGGTGATATGTATTTTGGTCAGTTTGAGTTGAAAAACATCTACAAATAGTCATGGTATATTATCAATAATTAAATAATTAATCTTGAACTATAGATAATTAAAATGACAATTATGTAAGTGATATTTTTTAAATTTAATTTATAATTATTAATCATGATCAAATGGCATAAAAGACAACTTGATAATATCATGAAAAAATTTGGCTTAAATACATACCAAATAGCATGGATATCTTATGTTAAGGGGGTTATCATAACGATTATTGTTTATGAATATTTAATTTAATCTTTCTTTTATAATAAAGTGATGTTAAGTGAAATATCACAGTTTAAAACTCCTGAAATTGGACAATTATCTTTAGCATTATTTGCAAGTTCATAAAATTTATCCTCCGATATATTTGGAACTTTTCCTTTTAACTTTAATTCAATTGATAAAATTTTTCCATCTTCAAAAGATAATATTGCATCAGTATTTAAATTTTCAGGATTAAAATTAGCTTCATTCAAATCGAAACTTAGTTTCATATTAAAGCATCCCGCTAGAGCTGATGCTATAAGCTCTTCAGGATTCGTTCCAAGCGTACCATTATCATTTTCAAATCTTGTTTTAAAACTATAGGGCATGTCCTTAAATGCTCCACTCTGTACGTTTAAAAATCCGATTCCATCTGATCCGTCACCTTTCCAAATAGCGTTTATTCTTCTTTTCATATTTGTTTTTTTACAATATAGTAACTTTTATTTCACAATACTACAACGAAAGGTTTATGAAAACTAATACATTAAAATAATATTAATTAGTTGGTCTACTAAATTGTACCACTCTTGTCACCTTATCATTTTCGTTTAAATAAATTCTTTCATAAAAATTATTAGAATCTGTAGATCCATCTTTTTTATATCTTATCTCAGAAAAAACAGTAGTTACAACTCTATCTTTTGAATTTTCGATTTTCAAAGGCATTATGTAAGCATAATTTCTGGATATTGAATCCCAACCTAATTGTCGTTCAACAATAAATTTTGTATTGGTCATGTCAACATCAAAAGTACCTCCGATATCAGCTGGATGAAACTTAACAGTATCAGCTGTCATTTCAACCATAAGATTTGGATCCATATTTTCATATGCATCCATGAATTTTTTTACTATGTCAGAATCTTTTTTGTCACCTGCAATAAATCCGTTTCCGGTCCACGCGTAACCTTTTCTTAACCATTTACCAAATATTTTATCCTTATTTGTAACCTCATTATTTGATGGACTTTCACAATAAAGAATTACAAATGATAATAAAAATAAATAAATTGTTTTTTTCATAATAAATTGATTTATAGATAATTATTAAATTTATAAAATTATAAATTACTCTCAAAAAAGGATTTGTTTACTTAAAAAACAAAATTGATTAAATCAATGAAAAAAATGATAGAAATTAAAAGGGCAAAGTGGGCAAACAAGGTTAAAAAGAAAAATACCCAATAAATTTTCTTATCACTATCAGAGTAAATTTGAGATTTGATTTTTTTTCTAAGCCACTTTTTTGATCTGATCCACACTAAATAAGTAACAATTGATGAAATAATTATTGATAAAAAATATGATTCAAACATTTTAATATTTACCAAATAAATTATTTATATCTTTCTTGGTAAAAGGCATCCAGCCAATAGATTCTTTTGATTCGTTTGAAATAATATTAACCTTTAAATAATCATCACTTTTTGAAACTTGAAATTCGTATTTGTCAATTTTTAAAGAAGTACTCACAGATTCAGTTAAATCAAAAGAATTCAATAAAAAATTGTTTAGATTCGTAATATCTGTGTTGGTTGAATTAAAATAAATACTTTGAATTATTTTATTGTTAGAATAATGGTAATTTTTAAACGTAAATTTATATAAATTACTTCCTTGCAATTTGAGGAAAACGGTTCCGTCTTCTTTTGAACCAATCACTTGCCATCTTTGCTCTCCTTCTGATACTTCATATTGAGAATGGGAGTAAAAGCAAATAAAACTTAATATTATTAAATAAATATTTTTCATTTTTTAAAAAACATCCACCTCTTATAAAGTTACAAAATATGTTAATGTTTTTTGAAGGTATTATTTCAAAAAATTTTAAATTGTATTATCAAATAAAATTATTAAATAATGACAAGCAAATTTTTTGGTAATAGTAAGGTAAAAAGTAATTCGAAGAAAGAAATTAAAAAAAACATTTCAAATAATTCCAAAAGAAAAGCATTTGCGGTTAGAAAAACTGGTAGGGGTAAATAAACCCTTCGGTGAAGCAAAAAGCTAAATTTTATTTTAGTAAACAGTAATCGAGGGGTTTAAATTAACTATTTATATCTTTAAAAAATATCAAATAAGACTTATTTTACTCAAACAAATTGGGAAGTTTATTTTATATTTTTATTTATAAATTTTGCTTCTTTTCCAGTAATTTCGTTGAATTACACAAGTGAATTCATATGATTTCATCATAATTTTTTTATCATTGGTTTAATTTTAATCTCACTGGGACTATTGTTAATAATTGTTAAGTTGAAAATTTCAATTAAAGGTTAATTATAATATCAATTGCAACTTTTCTTTTTTTCTGCTTTGAGCTGAACTAACAGTTGTTATATTAAATACATTTTTTCGGGAAGTTAAATATTATTCAGATTTTTAATTTTTTGAAGGATATCTGCATTGATTGAATAAACAGGTTGATCCATAAATTCAATTTCACAAATTTTTTTATGTTTTAACGTATCCTTTTTCTTAGCAGAGAGGTGAACCCATTCGTAATTATGATTGATAAAATGTCTAAAGTTTTCTGAATTAATTCCACCACCAGGCATAATCACTAAATTTCCGTTTGCTTCATTTCTAAGTTTGTTCATAAAATTTAAACCCTCTTCGGCTGTTTTTTCCCCTCCAGAAGTCAAAATGTTATCAAAGCCAAAATCAATTAAAGTCTTAATATCATGGATTGGTTTCTTAAGGTAATCAAACGCTTTGTGAAAGGTCAAATTCATTTTCCCATCAACTTTATTTAAGATTTTTTCCAATTTATTAAGTGGAATTGCACCTTTTTCGTCAACAAGTCCAATGACAATCCCATTTATCCCCATGTCTTTCAATCTAATTGCATCATTGATTAATACTTTGACTTCGTTATCATTATAATTAAAATCACCTCCCCTTGGTCTTAAAAGTACTCTAATTGGAATCCTAAGCTCCTCCACACAAGATTCAATCAAGCCAATTGATGGAGTAATACCTCCCAAAAATATTTCAGAGCAAAGTTCTATTCTATTGGCCCCATACTTTTCAGCCACTAAAGCTGAATCAATTGATGTGCAACAAATTTCTATTTTAATCATCCTTTTAATAAATTTAATGAATATAATATTTTCAAATCATGAAAAATTTTATGTTATTCTTTTTTACCTTTTTGTTAAGCTTTAGTTCAATTTATAAATTAAATGCCCAAGTCAATGATCAAATATTCTCTATGGCCCTAACAGGCGATGCAATTATTACAAGAAAATTAAGCGTTTACAATGAACCTCCCTTTTTGGAAATGATCAAATTAATTAGATCTGCAGATGTTGGATTTACGAATTTTGAAATGCTTTTACATGATTACGAGCCCTATCCAATGCATAAAAGTGGAGGCACTTACATGAGAGCTGAGCCGTCTTTAGCAAAGGAACTTATATGGGCAGGATTTGATATCGTTTCAACAGCAAATAACCATACCGGTGATTACGGGACAGAAGGTATGAGATTAACTTTAAAATATTTAAATGATTATGGGCTTGTAAATGCAGGTGCTGGAGAAAGTCTTGAAGAAGCAAGAGAAGCAAAATTTATTGAAACTTCTAAGGGAAGAGTTGCATTAATATCCTGCGCATCAACATTTCCTGACCACTCAAGGGCAGGGACATCAAGGGGAGATACTAATTCTAGACCGGGACTTAGTCCTTTGAGATTTAAAACAGAATTTATAGTTACTAAAGAACATTTTGACAATATAAAAAAATTGAAAGAAGAATTGGAACCTAACAAATTCAATCAAAAAGATAAAAATTCTTTAAGCGAAATTACCTTTTCTGGAAGAAATTATAGAGTTGGAGATAATAATGAAATAATGACCAAAACAAATCAAAAAGATTTAAAAGAAATTGAAAGAGTTGTTGGAAGCAGTATTCATATGGCAGATTACACAATTGTGTCAATTCATGCACACGAATCAGATCAAAAAAAATCAATCCCAGCAAAATTTTTGGTTGAGTTTTCAAGAAA
Organism: uncultured Bacteroidota bacterium; assembly: GCA_902635965.1. Classification (GTDB taxonomy): domain Bacteria; phylum Bacteroidota; class Bacteroidia; order Flavobacteriales; family Flavobacteriaceae; genus TMED96. Next base: position 55,562 of record CACPQA010000006.1, on the reverse strand, counting down.
AATGATCGATGCTGGAGCAGATGTGGTAGTTGGTCATGGACCCCATGTGTTAAGAGGTATCGAAATTTACAAAGGCAAACCTATTTTTTATAGTCTAGCAAATTTCATGTTTCAAAATGAAACTCTTTTAAGGGTGCCAGAGGAAAATTATGCAAGATATAACTTAGGTAATGAAGCCCAGATTAACGATTGGAACTCAAAAAGATACGCAAATGACACTAGAGGTTTTCCAACTGAGAGAGAAATTTGGGAATCTGTCGTGGCTGTGCCTAAATGGAATAAAGACAGTTTGATTAAAATAGAACTATACCCAATAAGTCTTGGATTCAGAGCAAAGAGAACAGTGAGAGGAAGACCCATGTTTGCAAATAAAACATTAAGTAGAAAAATAATTAACGATTTAATTGAACGTTCAAAACCATTTGGGACCAAAATTGTATTTAAGGATGGAATAGGAATTATTAATGTCAAAAATTGATATTTGTCAAGGAAGCTTATTATTTTAATTTCGATTATTATTGTATTTCTGGGTTTATTGTTAATTCTTCAAATAGCAACTGAATTTTTATTTATGATTAGAAATTTAATTTATAACAAATGAGTGATCGCACTCAAAAAAGTAAAAAATTTGACCTAATAATATGGGGATCAACAGGTTACACGGGAAAATTAGTTTGTGAGTATATATTAAAAAACTATAAAAAAACCAATTTGAAATGGGCTTTAGGTGGTAGAAATGAATTAAAAATCAAAACATTAATTTCCTCACTTAATTTGAAAAACATCCCATATTTAATTGCTGACAGCAATGACAAAAGTAGCCTTTTAGAAATGACTAAAACGACTAGAACTATTTGTTCAACAGTTGGACCTTACGCTAAATACGGAACTTTATTGGTTGACGCATGCATAGAGAGCAAAACAAATTACTGTGACATAACTGGTGAAACGCAATGGATAAGAGAAATTATTGATAAATTTCATGCAAAGGCAATAAGAAATAAAGTTAAAATTGTACATTCCTGCGGATTTGACTCTATACCCTCTGACCTGGGTGTATTCTACGCGCAAAACAAGATGAAGGAAAGTACAGGAAAATATGCGAGCAAAATCTGTATGCGAGTAATTTCTATGAAAGGAGGAGTTAGTGGAGGAACAATATATAGTTTTCTAAACATTTTAGAACAGTCAAGAAAAAACAATAGCATTAGAAAAATACTTAAAAACCCTTACGGTCTAGTCCCAGATAAAGTTTCATTTGAACCTGAGGAGAAAGATTTGAATAAAATTGTTTTCGACAGGACATCCAAAAAATGGATTAGTCCATTTGTAATGGCTACCATAAATACTCGTATTGTTAGACGAAGTAACTATTTAATGGACTTCAAATACGGTAGAATTTTTATTTATAATGAGGCTTTATTGTTGGGCAGAAGTATTTTTAGCAAATTTTTAGGATACTTGAAACTCATTCCAATTTATTTAATTAGTAAAATTAAAAATTCAACAATAAATTCATTGCTCAAGTTGGTCCTACCAAAACCTGGTCAGGGTCCAACTGGGGAAAGCATAAAAAGTGGGTTTTTTAAATTTAAATTTTATGTTTTTGACAATAATTTAAAATCAATAGTATCAGTTTATGGTGTTGGATGTCCAGGATACGGATCAACATCTAAAATGCTGGCTGAAAGTTCCATTTGTTTAGCCCTAGATAAATTACCGAATCAAAATGGAGTATTGACACCATCTACAGGTTTAGGTGCTGCATTATTAAATCGTCTTGAAAAAAATGCAGATTTTAAATTTAAAATTCAATATTTATAATTTTAAATTTAAAATTTAAGTTCCTACTTTTATTTTTTAATCATAAATTAATTCAAAATGAAAAAAACATTATACATTTTTATTTTAAGTGCAATTTTAAATTACACTTATTCACAAACTGCTTATATGCATTACGTGACCGTAAAAAATTCTGACGTAAGAGAACACATAGAGGCAGAAAAAAACGTTCATGCCAAATTACATAAGGAACAAATTGATAAAGGAAATAAACTTGGATGGGATATGTGGAGAATCTCAAATAACAGTTATGGAGAACCCACAACAACTTTTTTGTATGTACATTTTAACAATCCAAATGCAAATCCGGACACTCAAAACTCATCTATTTTGAGTGATCACGAAATAAAAACGCATCGTAAGGGCTACCAAAATAGAGTTGTAAAAGAGGGTAGTTTAATCTTGGGAGTTAAGGCCTCTTACGGAATTAAAGCAGGAGACATGCCACCAAAAAATTTAGTCATAAATTATATGAATGTTGATTTTTTAAATAATTATGAATATGAGGAAATGGAAAAAGAAGCAGGAAAAAGTTACAAACAAAACGGAAGAGCTGCTTGGGGATTTGGAAAAATTTTAAATCGATTTGGGTCATCACACAATGCGCAATATTTAACTTTTGACTTTTATAATTCTATGGATGAAATTATGGAGGCTAGAATGACTACAAATAAACTTTCTAAGACTCAGATGACAACTTTAAAGCAATATGAAAACTTGCGGACTATATATAATACTCATATTTTAACCCTGGTTGCCGCAGAAAGATAATTTTAAAAGCTCCTTCGAGGAGCTTTTTTTTATTTTAACGCTTTTTCATCATTTAGATTTCTTTTTTCTTTATCTATTTTGTTTTCCTGATGAATTAAAGTTAACATCACAACTGACACCATTGAGTGAAGGAAAGCAAATGCAAATGCGTCTAGTGCACCCATTTGTCCTGACAAGGAGGAGATAGTATACATTACTATTGCTGCAAAATTAAATACAGCTACTGCTATTCCATATGCAAGACGAACCTTAGGTAAATGCCATACTAAACGCAATGAAAGGTAAATAAAAACCCAAAAAAGAAATTCATATAGATATTGTATATCGTGCAGACCTAACATAAATCAAACTTCATTTAATATAAACATCTAAAATAAAAAAAAACATCAATATTAGAAATTTTCATCAGTTGAATATGCATTAAAATTTAAAAGCACCGAGTTTGAAAAAATATATTCGATGTTTATCGGTCTACAACAAATTTCACAATCTTCGATATAGGAGGTGCTTTCACTAGATGGCTCAATTAACATAGAAATTTGTTGCCAACAATAAGGGCACTGAAAAAAATGTTCAATCATAATTTTTATAATATTAGTAAAAACTATTATTTTAAAGGAAATAACATTTAAGGTTTTAATTATAAATCATTTCATTAAACTATTATTGATATGTGAAATTAAAAGTTTATAAAAAATCAGAACAAGCAAAAGGGAATTTCAATGGTGGTGAAATTCTTGAAAACAAGCCAATTGGTTTTCCCCAAGATGGAGGAAAACTAAAGCCATATTCAAACCTCTTTTATTGGGCTCACGCATGGACAACTGATAAAAAAAGTACAATTGCTTTGCATCCGCACCAGGGATTTGAAATTTGTAGTTTTGTTTTACGTGGAAGAATAAATCATTTTGACACGAAACAGAATAAATGGATTCCATTATCCAAAGGAGATGTCCAAATTATTCGTGCAGGAAACGGAATTTCACATGCTGAAGAACTTGAAAAAAATTCTGCAATTTTTCAAATTTGGTTTGACCCTAATTTAAAAAATTCATTAAAAAAAAATGCTTCGTACGATGATTATAATTTTTCTCAGTTTAAAGTAAAGGAAAACAAAACCTCATCAACTACAATTATCAAAGATGATGAGTCACCCATGCGGATGGAAACAGAAGGGGTGAGTATCAACATACATGAACTTGAAAAAGGGTCTCTTTTTGTTGGTACTTCAAAGGAAAAAGTTCATTCTATCTTTGTTTTGGATGGTGAAATTGAACTTGAAAGAAAAAAAAATTTGAAAGGAACATTTCTAACTATTTCCGAAACAGATAGTTTTGAAATTAAATGCAAAAGAAAATCAAGAATTTTTGAAGTTATATCCCCTCTTCAACCTTCTTATAGAACTTACGCATCATGATTCTAGATCATCGATTTTAAAATCAACTTAATTTTCATTGACTTTACATACGTAAATTATTTTAACCGAATTTTAATTTAAATATTGTATAACATATATTTACTCAACATTTTGATTGAATGATTCACTATAAAAAATTTTCTAATAATAACTCTAATAGACAATGGGTTACATTTGTTCATGGCGCAGGTGGAAGTAGTGCTATTTGGAAAAAGCAAATTCCATATTTTGTAAAGGCATTTAACTTATTACTTGTTGACTTGAGTGGACATGGGTATTCAAGCTCAAATACATCTCAAAATTCTAATAATAAAATTTCGTTTGAATCAATTTTAAATGATGTTTTAGAGGTACTAGATAATTTAAACATTAAAAAATCACATTTTGTTGGAATTTCACTTGGAACAGTAATTATAAACCAATTGGTATTAAAAGAACCAAATCGGATTTTAAAAATGGTATTAGGAGGAGCTACTTTAGAACTTAATTTTATGTCAAGATTAATGATGTATTTTGCTTATGCAACCAAATCCATAGTTCCATATATGTGGCTTTATAAGCTCTACGCGTTCATTGTAATGCCATCAAAAACTGATAGCGAGTCGAGGAAGCTTTTTATAAAAGAAGCTAAAAGGATGAATCAAAAAGAGGTTGAAAGATGGTTCAAACTCACCCCTAAAGTACTACCACTCTTAAGATTTTTCAAAAATATTAAAACAGATATACCGACACTATATATTATGGGTAATAAAGATTACATGTTTTTGTCCTCAATAAAAAAAATCGTTAAAACTCAGCCAAATGCTATCTTAAAAATTTTTAAAAATTGTGGTCATGTTGTAAACATTGAAAATCCTGAAAAATTTAATTCCACTTCGCTTAAATTTTTAAAAAATTAAAATCACTGATTAATTATTATGTTTAGATTTGATAAAAAAAGATGAAAAGATCTGATTATTTTATTCTAACGTCTGCGTTTTTGAGTTTTTTACTTTCAATCTACTTGTGGTTTAGCGGTCAGCAAGACGAAGGCCTATATGTCGGCCTTTGGGTCCCATCTATTTTGGCTGCGGGAGCATACATAAAGCAAAACAATAAATAATGAGTATTATACTAATTTTCGGATTCGGTGTATTTGTTGGTCTTCTATTTATTGTTGGCATTTTTTACAGTAATGAAGAAAAAAATGAGGTTAATATTGATAAGATAGAAACTGATATAACAGATTACGATGGTGGAGGTAATTATGGAAGAATTCCTGACAAAAAACCGAAAAACAGAGCAATTTAAGTATTAAGAAAACCAACTATGCTTACCAAACTGATTCTTCACTACTTTTTGATTATTTTTCAAATAAAACTTTAATCCCTTTAAAACACTTTTCAAATAGCTTTTTAACTTGGGTTTGATGTAGAAATAGAAGACAAAAGGATATAATAATGAATTTATCTTATCAGTTTTATAAGGGAATACATTAATTGTTAAAGTGGTATAATTTTTAGTTTTAGATATTTTCCACACAACTTTTGACTTTTTACCATTTTTTTTCCCAATCATAAGTTCATAACCGTTCATTTCATCCCAGTGGTAAAATTCTCTTTCAAAAACGACACCATTTATATAAATCAAAATATCTTTTTTAATTGAACCCTTATCCCCTTCAATAACTTTATTCGTTCGACAAAAAGGATGAAAAAAATTTAAATTTCCATGAGAAGAAATTGCCTTCCAAATATCTTTACTTGGACTTTTTAAACTAATTCTATAAGAAACATTATACACAGTAGTCAACCATTTAATTTCAATTTAGTTGAAATCAAAAAGGCATTGTGAATCAAAGTAGCAGCTATTTTGCCATTTTGGTTGTAAATTTCACCTCGAATAGTGGCTAAATTTTTTCCTCTATTGATTAAAGTTGCTTCACAAAGATAGTTTCCAATACATAATGGACGATGAAAAATAGTGTGAAGATTAGTTGAGGATGGATATATCTCGCCTTTAGATTCAAAAATTAACAAAATACTAGTAACATCGTCTAACATAGAGGTTATTTGACCTCCTTGCACAAAACCTTCCGGACCAGGATTCGTCATATCTTTAGAAAATGTTCCCTCCAACTTCAAATTATATTTTTTATATTCAATGAACTTGAATTTGAATTTTTTACCTGTTCCCCCATATTTACTATGAAAAAAAATATATTTATCAATTTCGTGTGACATAAATTAAAATAAAACTAAATATAATTTTTAAAAAAAAATTACTATCCCCATAAGGAAGCAAACAGAAATTACTAGGATAGAAAAACCAATTTGAGACAAATATTTATAAACTGGTTTGTTTATGCTCTTATTGCTGTGTTCTCCTATTAGCTCTTGGAAAGAGCTATAGAGAACGATTAAAACTGGCGAGAATAAAATACAACCTGCAATAAATAACTGTATATCTGTCATTTTTTTGGAAGTGTATTAAAAAAAATACCATATATCAAGATTGTTGGAACCCAAATAGAAACATATTGTCCCATTTCTTTTTCTCCAGAAAACCAAAGGTAAACTGACAACAAAAAACTCAAGAAGGCTGAAATTAGTATTGTAATATCCCTTTTTCTCATAATTATTCTTCTTTAAATTCTTTTCTAAACCACAAATTGGTTCTTAAATTGTTATTCAAGTTAAGGTTTGTAGTTTGAAAATTAAAATTAGCATTATTATTAAATAGAGGAAAAACTCCATTTAAGTCAATTTGATTTATTTGAGTTACGTTATTCAGACTATAACCCTTTTGTTTAAAAACATCTATTAAATTTACTAGTGAAGGATTTTTGGTGGTTTTTTTTGAAATTTTTTCCCCATTGTCAACTTCATACTTAATACCCTTACTATTCTGGTTGATAATACTCACAATTAACCATTCCTGTGAATAAGTAAAGTTAAAAACTAAAAAAAATAGTAAAAACTTAATCATATAGAGTAAATTTCGACATAATTTAGTTTAAAAATTGATATTTTATATATGTATATTCGAATTATCTATAAGATAATATTATAAAGCATTGATTAAAATTTTATATTAGACTTAAAATTTAAAAATGAAAAAACTAGGATTATTTTTTTTTCTGTCTCTTATAATCATATCCTGTCAAGATACTTTAATAAAAGACAAATCACCACTTAGTGGATTAATTAATGAAGGAGATGAAAAGTCACTGATAATTGAAAAACTTGCCGACTCGTACCTAAAAGGTAATTTTGGAATAGCAAAAGATTACTTCGATCCTGACGGAAAACATTATTTTAATAATTTAGAATATAATGTAGATGGGATTATTGATGGCTATAATTTTCACTCTGTATTATTTACAGACATAAAACACAATAATAGAGATATATATACTTCTTATTTCAATAACGGAAAAGTTGTAACTTATCATGATTTTATTTGGTCAGCTAATTCAAAGCTTTCAGGAAGAAGTTATAGTTACCCCTGCCACTGTAGATGGGAATGGAAAAATAACAAAATTGCAAGTACTATTTGTTATGTTGACCCAACAGGAATATTTTATGAGGTAAATCTATATCAAGAAAAAAATCAATAATTTGAATTTCATAAAAAAAAAAATTTGTTTAATTTTTTTAATACATTTTATATCTTATTCACAACAAGAAAGCGATATTGAAAAAATATTGCTGAAAAAGATTCCAAATATTCTTGGTAATATGGCCGATCAAACTCCATTTGGGGTAGGAATAAGATCTCTTTTGGGAAATAAGAAAAGTCAAGTAGAAAGTACAATTGTCAACCTATGGATTAAATACAATAAAGCATTTGAATATAAAGATTACGACATATTATCAAACTACTTTTCATATCCAGTTGTTTTTAACAATCTTGAAGAACCGGTAACAATAAAAAATAAAGATCAGCTAGTAAGTAGATATAAAACGCTTAGAGAGGAGAAAATTCAAGAAGACTACAAATATTCTATTTTAAACAAATATAATTTCATAAAACTCAATGATGATTTTGTTATTTTAGACGTTCATTACAGCCGATATAATTCTAAGTACAAAAAAATATTTTTTGGTAGAGGGCTTTTTTATTATAAAAAGGTTAATACTAAATGGAAATTATTTGAGGTTACTACTCTTTAAAATATTAATATAGCAGATAATGAATTTCAAAGAAAAAAAATTAAAAAAAAGTATTGCATCCAAAAATAATTACAATCTATTTCAGATTCAAATTATTTCTTTCTTTTAAATTTTTTCATGAAAATGAAAAAATACTTTATTAACTCTCCAGTTGGATTGTGAGCTATAAAACGTAATTTACTTCTAGCTTTTATTGTTTTCAAGGGCTTAATTCAATTTTGGTACAAATTTAATTTTTTAAATGCATAAATACCACTAATTAAATAGTTTTTTCTTATTGATTGATACTGAAACTTTCTTTTAGATTTTGTTTTTTTGCAGTATGAAAAGAATTATAATTAGCTGCATTTTGATTTTACTTTCTTTTTCCTGTCAAAAATCTGACAAAGAAAACTCATTTTTTGATTTATATGAAGATACACTATGGGTTTTAGATGAAGAAAAAGAAAGTATTTTTGGTCCAAATATCAGAAGAATAATCCGTTTTAAGAGTGGTAAATTTTTTTGGGGTGCGATTGAAAACTTCAATACTTCGCCCTTTTGCGAGATTTTTTATTTTATGCATAAAGAAGGTTCTACAACTTATGAGGACGATGAAAATTATAGGGATCCAACAGGTTTCGTTGAAGTTGTTGAATTTACTTCTCCTTCTTCAGACACTTTGATTCTCAATATAAGTTATAATCCCCACCCAGATGAAGATCAGTCATCTGCGCATAGTGGTGAAAATCCCTTTGGCAGAGCACTACCAAATTCTGCAAATATAACAATAAGCATAAATGGCGACAACTTAAAATATGATGAATTAGCTTATTTGAAGGACGAACCTTATTATGAGAAGCATCTTAATTACACTAAATCTAAAGATTTTACCATAAGAGATTTTCTTGACTACAGTTGTACTATATTTAATGACAGTACTAAATAAATGTATAAATTCCCTCTGTCCCTAAAATTCTTAATTCTGATTTTTTTTCAAAATTATTCCATCAGAGTAGTTGACGAACTTGGTTATAACCTAGGATCTTATTTAATTTCAGATAAAAACGAAAGTGCAGTAATCAATGGAAAAACTATAAATTTTAGTGATTTTTTAAGATATATACAAAAAAATCAGAATGAAACCACAATAAAACAATACAATGATATTGTAAATAAAATGGCAAGAATTGAGTTAAATAGAGCCAGAAAAAAATACGAGACTACATTTGCTCAATATGTAATGGAATCATCAACTGTTTTAAAAAGCGAGAATTTAAAAAGAAAAAAGGAACTTAATTATCTTAAAGAAAATCTGGCGGATTATAAATTTTACATTGAAGATTATCTAATTGATATCGAAGAGTTTATATCAGATCCAAAAGATTGTAATTCTGATTTTTTTATTTCTTATGATGAGTTTTTTAAAAATTGCAAATAAGACTTACTTTTGTGCTAAATTTTGACCAATTATAATTTTTTTTATCATGAAAAACACCATACTATTTCTATTTCTATTACTTGCATTTAACAGTATTGTACTTCACCCACAATCCAAAAAGAATCTTGACAAAGAGTCAATCAAATCAATGTGCGGATGTTATGAAGTAAAATTCGAATTTGCTGAAACCTTTGTATATACAGAAGACTCTACTTATATAAGCTCTCCACCAAAGACCATGTATGCTTTAGAGTTAGCGCATTTAATTGAAGACAACAAAAATGATATTTCCATCCAACATATACTTCAAATCGGAGACTACGGTGAACCTTACATTATCAAGCACTGGAGACAAGACTGGTCATATCAAAATCAAGATTTTTTTCTATATGATTCCAATAACGTATGGAAATTCGTAAATAAGTCGAAAGACCAGGTTAAAGGTCAATGGTCTCAAAAAGTATTTCAAGTTGACGATGGGCCAAGATATCAAGGTTCAGGTACCTGGGTTCATGTTGATGGTAAAAGCTATTGGGAAAGTACTACTCCTGCCCCACTTCCTAGAAGAGAGCGAGACATTCGAAACGACTATAATCTGACTATTAGGGGAAATAGAGTCGAAATCATGGATTATGGTTGGGCCCACATACAGGATAATTCTAAAATTATCAGAAAAAAAAATATTAATACAACTATTGCAAAAGAAAAAGGATACAACACATACAAAAAAGTAGAGGACGAGAGATGTAAATACGCATTAGAATGGTGGAAGGAAAATTATAAAAATTGGACAATTGTAAAAGATGTATGGAACGATATATATAATAAAAAAGAAAACCTTAAGGTTTCTCAATTATATGAACAAAAACCACTGTATATGTACTTGTTTGTTGATGATTATGAAACAAAAGAAGAAATTAGAAACTTAATTGATAAATTCGTTGATTAAATGGATAAACTAAAAGTTTTTGGTGGATTTTTTGCTTTACTTTCTGTCATCTTAGGGGCAATTGCAGCTCATAAACTTAAAGATTTGTTAAACCAAGAATCGCTAAAATCATTCGAGACTGGTGTAAAGTACATGATGTATCATGGTCTTGCATTGATAATTATATCAAATTCAAATATTCAAAGTAAAAATAATTTGCTACTTATTTTTTCCCTTGGTATAGTTCTTTTTTCATTTAGTATTTTTCTTCTTTCTACACAATCTATGACAAAAATTAATTTTTCATTTCTTGGACCTATAACCCCAATTGGTGGTTTAATATTAATTATTGGTTGGATAATTTTTATAATAAATTCATTCAAGGTTTAAATAGTGAAATTATATTTTATTAATTTTATAATATAAAAATTGAAATTATGAATCTGAAATACTTTGTCCTTAGTTTTTTTGTTGTATTAGTTACTTTTTCTTGTGAGGTTAATAACCAAAAAGCAGAAAATAAAAGCGATGACCTTTATGCTAAAAATTTAGCCACAGCAAAGAAGTTTTTTGAATTATTTAAAACAGAAGATACAGAAGCCCAAAAACCACTTATATGCCCAGGTGTAACCCACTATCCACCTTTTTATGGATCTGAACCAGTTAAATATGACGGATTCATATCTGGAAACAAAGCTTGGATGGATAACTTTGATGACATTACCTATGATGCAAGAGTTTGGTTACCAGGTGCAGACTCATTGGGAGTTAAAGACGGAAGTGTGCGTACTTATGGCACATGGTCAGCTAAAAGCATGGCAAACGGTGAAACTATAAAAGTAAGAGCATACCACTATTTTAACTTCAATAGCGCGGGTCAAATTCATGAAATTGGAGACTTTTTCGATGCTTCAGGTGTTATGAATGCGGCTATGGCTAGTAGTGAAAAATAAATCTCGACTTCCCTTCTAACGCAAATTAGGAGGGATTTTTAATCTAAATTAATGGTAGGGTATTTTAAAAGTGTAACTATATATACATTTTCCTTATTTTACCTAGTTATCGGAATAAAGCATTTTACAGATGTAAATTTTTTTGTCTCGATTATGCCACCCTACATCCCTTTTCATCAGTTTTTTATTTATTTATCTGGATTTTTTGAAATATTATTTGGATTTTTATTGCTATTTAAGAAAACAAGAAAATTTGCTGGAATAGGGTTAATTTATCTTTTGGTTTTTGTGTTCCCTGCTAATGTCCATCTTTATCTGTCAGAAGTGGCTCAAAATGCTCTCTCTATAACTCAAAACGATGCTTTAATTAGACTACCATTTCAATTACCATTGATGATTATTGCGTTTTGGCATGCAGAGGAAAATTCAACTAAATTTTTTGATATTTTTTGCTCTTTTATATTCATTCCAACTATTTTGTATTTTTTTTCGCTCGCGCTTTAAATAATTATTTAGGTGTCAATGATCTTAAAAAATATTTCTTTTAACTTTTATTTTTTTGTGTCTCAATTTTTATTGAATACAGTCATAAATGCTCAAGAATTTAAAACTTTATATAGTACTTATACAGACCAATCAATTGAATTAGATGGAAAAGACGATGAGGAGTTTTGGGATAAAAACTTAGTGGGCAAAGAATTTTGGCAAAATTCTCCCGCCGACACATTAGCTTCCCAAAAAACAGAAGTGAAAGTTGTTCACAACGATGATTACATATACGCTTTTATTAGGTCATTTAATAGCTCTAACAAGTACGGCATTCCATCACTAGAAAGAGACAGTTCAGTTCAAGGAAATGACGCTGTAATTCTTTTATTTGATACTTACAAGGATGGAACTAATGCTTTTTTCTTTGAGTCCAATCCAGTTGGATTAAAAAAAGATGCTCTAATTTCAGAGGGAGGAGATGATGTAGATATGACTTGGGACACCAAATGGGAAGTAGAGACCTACATCGGTGATGGTTTTTACCAATGTGAATTTAAAATTCCATTAAAATCTTTAAAATTTCCTGATGGTTCCAAAGATTGGAGATTTCAAGTTTTTAGAGCAGATATATCTACAGGTGAATTTTCTTTGTGGAATAAAGTCCCAATAAATCAAAATGCTTTAGATTTAGCATTTTTTGGAAATCTTATTTTTGATGTTCCTCTAGGAAAATCCAAAACACAAATAACAGTAATTCCTTACACAAGTGGTATTCATACAAATGATTTCAATTCAAATATAAATTATAATAATATTTCTTTTGGTGGTGATGCGAAAGTCACCATTGGAAATGGTATGAATCTAGATTTGACGTTCAATCCAGATTTTTCTCAAGTTGAGGTAGATGACCAAATTGTTAATATAACTCGATTTGAAATTAATCTCCCAGAAAAAAGACAATTTTTTATTCAAAATGGAGATTTATTTTCAAGCTTTGGTGATAGCAGAGACTCGAGAACTTTTTTTTCAAGAAGAATTGGTGTAGCTAGAGACGAAAATGGAAACACAATTGAAAACAAAATAAGCGCTGGGTTAAGACTTAGCGGAAAAATATCAAAGAATACAAGACTTGGAGTTTTAAATATGTATACAAATGAAGACCCCAAAAATAATATAAAGGCGAATACAAATTCAGTAATTGCATTGCAACAAAAATTATTTAGCAGATCAAACCTAAGTTTACTATTTATTAATCGTCAAAATACAGCTAAAAATGAATTAGATTATAATAGGGTTATTGGTGTTGATTACAATTTACTTTCAAAGGATGGTGTTTGGGACGGAAAATTTTACTATCATAACTCATTTAGCACGTTAAATGAAACCAATCCTTTTTCAACTGGATTTTCTTTAAGCTACAATACGAGAAACAATTCAATTTACTCCAAAGTAATAAGATTAGGCGAAGGATTTGTGTCTGATCTTGGTTTTATTAGAAGGAAAGGGATATTTAAAAATTATTTTAGGTATGAGAGAAGATTCTGGGTTAAAAATAAAAAAATTCGTTCTATAAATGTCATCTCCAGCTTAGCATATATAGATAAACCTGAAAACAAATCACTGATTACGGATAGAAATTACCGACTAGAGTTACAATTTGATTTTAATTCTATGGCGGGTATCGATATTAGTTTAAGAAAAGACTACACTCATCTAGAGGATAGTTTCAATCCATTAAGATCCTTTTCCATAAATCCCTTACCTGCGAATTCAAGTTATTACTATTCTTATCTTGAATTTGGATACAAAAATGATCAGAGAAAAAAATTAAATTATAGATTCGAATTTAATAACGGTGATTTTTATAATGGTAAAAAAATGTCTCTCAGAACTCAATTTAGTTACAGGTTTGAACCAGTATTCCAATCAAGTTTTAACCTTTCAATTAACAAAATTTCCCTTCCTGAATTTTACGGGAATGGGAGACTGATACTGGCTACTTCAAAATTCAATTTAACATTCAATAAAAGTCTTTTTTGGATGAATTATCTTCAGTATTCAAATGTTTCAAAAAATTTTGGAATTAACTCAAGGCTTCAATGGAGATTTGCACCACTTTCAGATCTCTATATTGTTTTTAATGACAACTATCTATACGAGGATTCTCTAATTCCAAGTTTAAGATCCATCTCTTTTAAACTCACCTATTGGCTAGACTTATAATTTTCTTAATTCATTATGAATATTGATATATTCAAAATTGAAGCAAAGCATACCCATAAAAAGTAAGGAAACATTAAATAAGAAGAAAATATATTTACTTTTTTAAACTCACCAATACAAAAAATAATAGAAGCTAATAAAATCAATATCGTAACTAATCCAAGAAATATGTTTTTTAATCCAAAAAAAGCAAAGGACCAAATGCCATTAAAAAAAAGCTGTAGAAAAAAGGCAATTGTTCCTAAACTTTGTGTGTTTTTTTTTAAAGCATACGAGAAGAAAATACCAAAGGCTATTCCCATAAGAAAGTAAAGAATGATCCAAACTGGCATAAAAATCCAATCAGGGGGATTAAAAACTGGCTTATTTAAATATTTATACCAAGTATTTACTGAGGATCTGGTTGCAAAACTTGATACGTACCCAACCGTATTAGAGACTAATACTCCAAAAAGGCAACTAAAAAATAAACGAATATTCATTATATATATTTGCAGATCAATTATGTTGATAACAAAAATTTATATTTGTTGTAAATTTAAATCATATTTCAAATTATGTCTAGTAATATTTGGTTTATCATTATCTTAATTTTAGTTGCTTTTAATTTTATTTTCTCATCAATTTTAGAATATATTAATGATAAAAATTGGAAAAATCATGTTCCAGAAGAATTAAAAAAGTTTTATCCAAAAGAAAAATATCAGAAATCTAGAGATTATAAATTAGAAACAGGGAAAATTTCGTTTTTATCATCTACCATTTCATTTTTATTAACATTAGCTTTAATTATTTCGGGAATATATGGAACTGTTAGTGACAGCATTGCAAAAATTACAGAATCAATATTCGTACAATCTGTATTATTTTTTTCTATTTTTTATTTACTTAATTACGTAATTAGTCTACCAATTAAATTTTATTCCACATTTGTGGTTGAAGAAAAATTTGGTTTTAATAAGACAACAAAAAGGCTTTTTTTAGTTGATCAAATAAAATCCTTGTTGCTTTCTGCTCTAATTGGAGGGATTTTACTTTTCTTCGCGATTCAATTTTATATAATTTTTGAACAAAATTTTTGGATTTATTTGTGGCTGGGTCTATCTATATTTTTAATTTTTACAAATACCTTTTACGCAACATTAATTGTTCCAATTTTCAACAAATTAGAACCACTTGGTGATGGTGAGCTTAGAAGAAAAATAAACGAATATTCAAAAATGATAGGTTATTCACTAAAAAATATATTTATTATTGATGGATCTAAGAGGTCTACCAAGGCAAATGCATTTTTTTCTGGTTTAGGTCCAAAAAAAACAATTGCATTGTATGATACGTTAATTGAAAATCATACAGATGAGGAACTATTAGCTGTATTAGCTCACGAGGTTGGACATTACAAAAAAAACCACGTTTTTAAGGGCCTTTTATTATCAATAATACAAATTGGATTAATGTGTTTTCTTTTTCAATTATGTTTGAATGAAGCAGAAATATCATTTGCGCTTGGAGGTAAAATATCCACTTTTCACCTTGGATTAATTGGATTCTCCCTTCTCTACAGTCCAATAGGGCTAATAACTGGCGTAATGATGAATATTTTTAGCAGAAAAAATGAATATGAAGCAGATAAATTCGCTAAAGACACTTATGATGGAAAACAACTTTCACTAGCATTAAAGAAGCTTTCTGCTAATAACCTTTCAAATCTTCATCCTCATCCATTTTATGCATTTATTCATTATTCACACCCGCCACTATTAGAAAGACTAAACGCACTAAACAACTAAAAACATGAAAAAAATTTATTTCCTTATTTTATTGTTAATTATAGTGTCCTGCAATCAAAATCAGAATAATAAAACTCTTGAGCCCTGGGGTATATCACAATTATTAGAACCTAAATTACTTTCCTATAAAATTGAGAATGGAAAGGAAATTCCAAAAATTATAAGTATCGGGCCAGGAATCGTGATAAAAAATTCAATTGGAATTGGGGAATGCAGGTATAAAGAAAATATAGAAAAATTAAAATCTTTGGTTTCTGGCTTCAAAAAAGATGATAAAATAGTTCTCTACTGCGGGTGTTGTCCATTTAAAGATTGTCCAAATATTAGGCCAGCATTTTCATTAATGAACAAACTTGGCTTTAAAAATCATAAATTATTAAACATAAAGAATAATATTAAGGCAGATTGGATTGATATGGGATATCAAACGGAATGATTTTACCAATTAGATGGTCTTAAAAGGTAACATATTAGCATAAATATGTAAAAAGAAAGGACAAAGAGAAAAGTGGGGTTAAAAATTTTTTTCATAATTGATTAAATATAAGAAATATTTAAGCGGTTATATACAAAGATAATTAATTAAAGTAAAACCTTTAGATGGTTTCATTATCTTCGGTTTTTTAAAAATTACAAATTATTTATACTTTATTAATTTTAATTTTAACTTTTTACAGAGGATTAGTAAGCTTCAACGAAGCTTCTGTTATTCAAGATAGAACATTTATCCCAGACGATAACTTTGAACAAGCTATAATTGATTTAGGATTTGATGATATTTTAGATGATTACGTTTTAACAAGCAACATAAATGAAGTAGGCGGTCTAGGATTGATCAGTAAAAATATAAGTGATTTAACAGGTATTGAGGGATTTAGAGATCTTTTAAATTTAGATTTAAGTGGTAATAACTTATCTTTTGTTGATTTATCCAAAAATAAAGTTTTAAGAAATGTGAACCTGTCAGGAAATCAATTTAAATCTATCGATTTGACTAAAAATATTGAACTTGAGTCCTTGAAAATTGATAACAATTATTTAACTGAATTGGACGTAAGTAAAAACGTTGAGCTATCAACATTGCAAGTAGATGAGAACAATTTAAACGAGATCGATGTTTCAAATAACATTGGATTAGGATATCTAACTTTAATTAATAATTCATTAACAAAAATTGATGTTACAAATAATCTTAAACTTTCAAATCTAAGATTGGACAGAAATGAAATATCAGAAATCGACGTTAAAAAAAATATAAACCTTAAAAGATTATCTCTATCATTTAACAATATTAGCTCTATTGATATTTCAAAGAATAGAGTATTGGAAATTCTAAATTTAAACTTTAATAAATTATCAAAAATAAATGTTTATCTAAATATTAATTTGAATTCACTTAGAATATCCAATAACAGATTAGATGATTTAGATGTTACAAATAATCTAGATTTAACCACGTTAGACATTTCTAATACGGGGCTAGCTCCCGCAATTGACGTTTCAAAAAATTTTGGACTAGTTGAGTTTGATTTAACTTCAAACCCAGACTTAGAGTGTGTTAAAGTTAATCAAGGACAATTAGATATTACCTTCGCACTTTGGTATAAGGATGCAAATACAACATATGCATTATCATGTGATATATTAGATAGAACATATATTCCTGATGACAATTTTGAGGAGTCACTCATTGAAATGGGATATGATGACACAATGGACGACTATGTCTTAACAAATAACATATCTTCAATTACAATTATTGATTTAAATGGCAGAGGTATAATAGAAACTACTGGTATAGAAGATTTTGTATCTCTTAATAATTTGAATTTTGAAAACAATCGAATTAAATCAATTGATCTATTCAAAAACACTAATCTCAGAGAAGCTAATTTTTCAAGAAACTTAATTGAAGAAATTGACATATCAGAAAATAAACTTCTTGAAAAACTAAACTTAAATGACAATTTATTATCTGAAATAGAATTATCATATAATTCAAGATTAAAAAATATTGATATTTCAAACAATAATTTTGAGTCAATAGATATTTCAAGTTTAAATCTTACAAACCTTAATTTAAGCAACAATCGGGTTGAAAATATCGAGTTAACGAACCATAAATTTTTAAATTTTTTAGATATATCTAACAATCAACTAGCAGCTTTAAATGTTTCTAATAATATTCAGCTAGAAAGTTTAAATAGTATTCAAAATTTAAGTTTAGAATGTATTGATGTCAGTAAAACTCAAATAAATAATATACCTAAGGGATGGGAAAAAGACACCTTTACAAGATATTCTATTGATTGTAGCAACAAAAATCTTATATCTTATCAAGTAGAAATTTATAATGCAATTTCGCCCAATGGAAATGATAAGAATGACTTCTTCTTCATAAAAAATGCAGACAAATATTCCAATAATTCATTGAAAATATTTGATAGAAATGGCATTATTGTTTACGAAGAGAATGGTTATGGTATTGATGATAAGCTCTTCTACGGAAAATCAAATATCAATAATAGTAACAATACACTTCCTTCTGGTTCTTATTTTTATGTTTTTTCTTATTTGGATCCATCATTACAAGAAACTATTGTTAAAAAGGGTGTTTTAACTTTAATTAATAATTAGTTTGAGAATTTTAGGTTTCTTTTTAATTTTTATTATAGTTTCATCTTTTATAGTAAAAGCTCAGTCTAATTTAAAGTTAACAGATTATTATAATAATCCTACATCGTACAATCCTGCATATGTTGGTGTTACGGAAGGCCTATTTTTAAAAGGCTATTATACTTCTCAATGGACAGAATTTGAGAATTCACCTTCTACACAAATGGTTGACTTCCAAAATAATTTCGATAATAGGAACATAGCAGCTGGGATAACAGTGTTTAATGATACTTTCGGTGCTTTGAAAAGTTTAAATACAGATGTAAACATTTCACTAGATTTTGAATCTAGCCAAGATATATATTTTTCATTGGGTTTAAAAGCCGGAATTAATTCATTCTCAACCGACTATCAAAGTTTAAATATCCTAGACCGGTCAGAATTTATTTTCAATGAAAATATATCTAAAGTAATCCCAATAATTGGAGTTGGTTTTTATACACACGGAAACAATTGGTTTCTTGGAATTTCGTCACCAAACATTATTAAAAACAAAATTTCAACTGAATCAGATGAATTATTATTCAAAAATACAAACCAATACTTCTCCACTTTCGGGTATAATTTTTATCTAGACAGTTTTTTATTTAAAAACCAATTTTTAGCACAAATTATTGAAGGAATTCCTATTTCATACATTTTTAGTACAAAAGTAATTTTCAAGAATTATATATCACTTTCATTGCATTATCAGCCTCAATACCTTACGGGGGGAGAAATAGGAATCTACCTTCCAGGAAATTTAAAAATCTCCTATGGAATGGATATATCTAATACAATTGGAATTAGTAAGTACGATAATAATCACAGATTTTCAATTTCATTTCAAGTTTTTAGAGGTAAAAGTAATTGGTCTGATAGACAAGAATTTGATAAGCCTTACATTGTAAGATAAAATAACTTATAATCTTTTGAGCTTATTGATTATAGCATCTACAATGTGAGAAGATTGTTTATTTTCTAATAAACTTTTGTTTCATATTAAAAATTCTGCTAGATCTTAACTAAACTCATATCTATAATTGATGCTGAGTACGTTATTGACCCCATGGAAACGAAATCCACTCCTGTTTCAGCATAATCTTTAATGTTTTTTTTTGTTATATTACCACTTGATTCAATCAAAAAACTTCCATTTGCATATAATACAGATTCCCTAGTATCATGGATGCTCATATTGTCAAGAATAATTCTGTCAATCCAAGTATGTTTTAATGCTTCGTTAAGTTCCTCCTTGTTCCTAACTTCAATATATACAGGAATTTTAAAATTGTTTTTTTTTATATAGGCTTTAACACTAAGTATTGCCTTTTCAATTGTTTCAGAAGAATCAATATGATTGTCCTTAATCAAAATTGCATCAAAAAGACCCATTCTATGATTAAGACCACCACCTATCAAAACAGCCCATTTCTCTGGATATCTAAAACCAGGTGTTGTCTTTCTAGTGTCTAATATTTTACATTTTGTATGGGAAATTAATTTTGATAAGTTTGAAGTGAGAGTAGATATACCACTCATTCTTTGCATTATATTTAACATTAATCTTTCAATTGAAAGAATTGCATAGGAAGGACCTCTTATCTCCATAATTGTTTTACCTTTTTTAACATGATCCCCATCTTGATAAAAATTCTTAATATATAAATTGGACCTGAATTTACTTATCAAAATTTCTGAAAGTCTGATTCCAGAAATAATACAATTTGACTTGGTTATTAGCTTAAAAGAATTGTGGGATTTATTATTAAAGTACGATTTACTTGTGTGGTCCTCAGCGCCAAAATCCTCATATAAAGCATTTTCCAAAAAGGAATGGATTTCTCTTGAATATTTCGATTCAAATTGATTGTTTGTTTTCAATTTAAATAATTTATGCAATACTAGTTAGCTAATTGAAAGCATTTTTAGTAATGGTACCTTAGCTTTTGTAATTATCTCCTTAGTTAGAGTAATCTCAGGTTTCTCATATTTTAAACATAAATAAAGTTTTTCCAAGGTATTTAGTTTCATAAACGAACATTCACTACAAGCGCATGAGTTGTCCTCTACAGGGGCTGGGATAAAAAGCTTGTCCGGACAGCGCTTATTCATTTCATGAAGAATTCCAGCTTCTGTTGCAACTATAAACTCCTTATTTGGACTTTTTTGAACATATTCGAGCAGTTTCGAAGTACTGCCTACATAATTTGCAACATCTAAAATTAGGGACTTACTTTCTGGATGTGCAATGAATTTAGCTTTTGGATACTTTTTAAATAAATCTAAAACTTTATCAAATGAAAATGCCTCATGAACAACGCAACTTCCATCCCAAAGGATCATATTTCTCTCTGTTTCTTTAATCAAATAATTACCTAAATTTCTATCTGGAGCAAATATAATTTGTTTATCCTTAGGTATGCTATCAATTACTGCTTTTGCATTACTTGATGTGCAAATAATATCACTCATTGCTTTAATTTCCGCGGAACAATTGATGTAAGAAACGATGACAGCTTCAGGATATTTTTTAATAAATTCTTTAAAAAGGTCAGGCGGACAAGAATCTGCAAGAGAACAGCCTGCTTTAAGATCAGGTAAAAGAATTTTTTTTTCTGGATTGATTATTTTCACGGTTTCGGCCATAAAGTGCACACCAGAAAGAACTATTATATCTGAATCTAAGTTTTTTGCAATTTTAGCTAGATAAAGACTGTCTCCAAGATAATCTGCTATCTCCTGAATAGAGGAGTCTTGATAATAATGGACTAATAACGATGCATTTTTCTCTTTTTTAATTTGTTTGATTTTTTTAATTACATCAAAATGCTTTGTATTAGCGGAAATATCTTCGGATTTTAAAATATGTTTCATTAATAAAAATTAATGGTTGTTTTATTTTACAAAATTAGGAAATGTCTTTAAAAGTATATACTAAAATGAGTTTTTTAAATTCAAAATTCTTCTCTTTCTATCATCAAAATTGATGATTGGGGAACTATAAAATATTTTTCCCCTTGATAGATAACTTCATAGGCTCCACCCTGTAGAAAAACTGCCAAATCCCCCTGTTTTACCTGCAAAGGAACATATTTAATTTTTTCATCATCTGATTTCCAGGGTTGATCGTTTTCTACAGCAACAGGAATTGGATATCCAGGTCCAGATTTTACAATGTATCCATACTGTACTTTCTCTTTTTCTCTTACACCAGGAGGAAGATAAAGTCCACTATCGGTTTTTTCTGATTCTTTCCTAGGTTTTACAAGAACCCTGTCACCAATAACATTTATTTTGTCTAATGAATTATTTTTTTTTATCATGCAAGGAACTATTTGTCTATGTTTGAAATTAAAGAAATCAGTTTATCTAAAGAGTTTATTTTTCTATGACTGTTCTTTATTTTGGATAATTTAGTTTGATCTTCTTTTGCTATTAACTTTGAAATTTTCTTGTATTTAAGTTTAACCTCTCTTGGCAAATCAGGTATGTATTGGATAAAAAAGGTACGTTTATCTGTAAATTTTGGTGGTCTATCATGTTCTAAAGAGTTTTTAGCTTTTTCTCCTTCTTTGAAAACTTTTTTATCTCTAACGTATAAATTATATTTTTCACCACCATAAACTTTTATCAAGTAGCCTTTACTTTTGAATTTGTTTTCATCAATATACTGCTTGTAAACAAAAAAGTCATTAATGATTTTACAAGATATAAATTCAGATTTCTTGACTGCATTTGTTGAAGAATAAGCATCTTTTGATAATGATATCTCAATCTCATCATTTAAACCATTATATCTTAGATATGTTTTAACAGAATCATTATTTCTGTAAATTATTCCGGGTTCGAATGATTCGTTTCTGTATGGAGAACCTAAAATACCATCTAGAGATGTCAAGTTTGATGCTCTAAAGACATTAGATTGGTTTTGATCACCAACATTAATTCTTTTAACTACGTCGAAGTTCGTTGGACCATAATTAAATGATGTCTGAGTAAAAGCTATATTAATAAAAAATAGCAAAGACAAACTTGTAAAGCATTTTCTCATAAAAGAAAAATAGTAATTTTTAAAAATAAATATATAAAGTATTTAATAAATTTATCAAAATCAAGCTCTGTAGTTCAACGGATAGAACAAAAGTTTCCTAAACTTTAGATACAGGTTCGATTCCTGTCAGAGCTACAAAAAAAAGTGGGAAACAATAACCAAAACATGAAAAAATTAAAGTGTAAATATGTACAAAAGAGAATTTAGTTTCCCACTTCATTTTCAAATAGATCAAAACCTGTGCCAAAAGAAATAAAATGAAGATTTTTATTAATTTAATCAAAAATAAATTTTATTTTAATATTATTAATAAATATTTATTTTAATATATGTATAATGTTATTATTGAATAAACTAATAATTAATTATCTTATATTTGTTGTAAATTAATTTTTACAACAAAAAAAAATTGAAAAAATTTTCTGCTCATTTCCATAAAAAAGCTAAAAAATGGTACATAAAACATTATTTTGGAAGCTCATATATAGGAAAAAAAATAAATAAAAAAGGGGTATTGGTAAGGAGATACAAACAAAATTATAAGTTTGAGTACTTGGATTTTGAATGGAATGAAATTCCTAGATCAATAGACGAGAAAGATGCAAATCAAAAAACTAAAAACTTAATTAATCGTAGAATTGATTTTTTGTATAACCAAGAAATAGAGACATCAAAAAGTAATTCTGAAAAACTTTTCTTCCCCTGGGCTTATAATTTCACTGAAACAAAAACGAAAACTGTAAATTTTAAACCAGTTATTAACCATTTACTTGCATTTTCAACAGATAAACTCGTATTTAAAGATATTAATGAAAGATTTTGTCATGAATTTAAAACATATTTATTAGAGGCACCTTTATCACCAAGAGGTATTTTAAAGACCACAACTATTAAACAATATTTCGATCATTTTAAACATATAATAAAGGTTTGTTTTTTGGAAAACCTCATAAAAGATAATTATAGTAAAAATATTAATATTAAAAGCAATTATACTGATTTACAAGAATTTATGAGTATTTATGAAATAAATACTTTAATTAAATCGAAAACAATTTATCCTTCAATTACGAATGCATTTATATTTGGTTGTTTAACAGGGTTAGGAGAAAATGATTTAAAAGAATTAGAGTGGCTTGACTTTGAACTTATTGAAGGAGATTATTTTATTAAACTAAATAGAAATAACGAAATCTATAAATTAAAAATTTCTAGAATGGCAATGGATTTTATTGGAAATCCACTTAAAGTAAGGGGGAAAGTTTTTTTTAAACTTAAGTCAACATATTATACAAATTTAAAATTAAGGGAGTGGCTCAATTCATCTAGTATATTCAAAGAGTTAACATTTAAATCATGTAAATATACCTTTGCTGCTAACTATTTGTTGAAATCAGAGGGATTTGCTGAATTAGCAAAAAATTCTAGCCCCTCACTGGGTGAACTGACAAAAATTTTAAATCACAAACAAGAATATTACACGAAAAAGTTTGTCAATAGGATTAATTTAAATAGACCAATTGTTTATAATCAAAATCTCTAAAATCTTTATTACTAATACATTACATGTAATTTTTTTTTTTTAAATTAGCTATCTTATGATTAAAAGAAAACTAGAAAATTATCATTTCCCAGAAGGCGTAAAGTCAATGTTTATAAATGGTAAATATTATTCTAGAAAAAAATTTCTTGAAGCAAGATCAAAAGAATTAAGGGCGAAAAAACAGTTACGAGATAAAAATGGCAGATTCACGAAATTCTTAGAGCCTTCAAGTTAATTTTATTCTTTGAAAAATTCCTCTTTTGTTATCTCAAATCCTATTATTTTAGTTGCCCCCCCAGAGAAAAAAAAATCAATGTAACCTTGTTCATTTAAACCTATTGGGATTCTTTCTGGTGATTCATAATATCTCTTTAGATTGTGATATTGATAAACGAAATGACCAACAGGTAGATCTTCAATTTCAAATTCTTGGAAAGCTCTCACGTATACATGTGTTATGTAATGCCTTCCTCCATCTCTTAATGTAAGAATTATATCTTCATTTAATGTATTTGAAATCAATAGTGATGCATTTGTTAGTTTGTTTATTTGCTCAACAGGATATTGTTTCTTAAAAATTTTTTCTCCAGTTAGTGGCCTTTGTGAATAACAAAAAGAGCAAATTAAAAAAATTAAAATTATAAAAAAATTCTTCATTTAGATTTAGTTAAAAGCATAACTAAAATTACGAAATTATTTATTTTCAATCTGCTGTAAACTTATAAACACTAATAGATTTATAAATTTCAGTGGGCAATAAAAAAACATTTGGAAAACTTTGATTGTTAGGAGAATCTGGATAGTGTTGGGTTTCAAGTGCGAATGATTCACGATACAAAAATCTCTTTTCATATTTTCCAATATCAGAGCCATCCATAAAGTTTCCACCATAAAATTGTATTCCAGGCTCGGTAGTAAAAATTTCCATTTTAACACCTCTGTTTGGCTCAAAAACTGTTGCAGCGCGAGATAGGGAATCTTGATGTTGTTTATTCAAAATAAAGTTATGGTCGTATCCTCCTCCATAAACAATTTGATCATCACTAGAATTTATGTCTGTTCCAATTGCTTTAGGTCTTCTAAAATCGAATGGAGAGCCATCAACAGCCCTTTTTTCTCCCGTTGGAATTAAATTTGAATCAACAGGGGAGAAATAATCTGAATTTAATTTTAAAATATGATTATTTATTGTCCCACTACCCTCACCAGCTAAATTAAAAAAGGAATGATTTGTTAGATTAATTGGTGTTTTCTTGTCAGTTGTTGCTTTATAATATATCTCAAGTTGATTATCTACAATTTGATATGTTAACTCCACGTCTAAATTACCGGGATACCCCATCTCTCCATCTTCAGAATTTAAGCTCATAATGATTTTTTCTTTGTTAAATGATACTATACTCCAAATTTTATCATGGAAGCCATTTGGGCCGCCGTGGAGATGATTAACACCATTGTTAATGGGCAAATTATATTTTTTACCGTCTAATGAAAAAATACCTTTAGAAATTCTATTTGCATAACGACCAATGGTTGCCCCATGATAAGGTTCATTTGCTTTTAAATAATCATCGATAGATTTAAAACCTAGAACTACGTCCAAGGGTTTCTCAAATCTGTCTAGAACAATTAGGGATACAATTCTGGCACCGTAATTTGTTATGAATACCTTTAAATTTTCGTTCTCTAAGAGAAAAAGATCTGTTTTCTGGCCCCCTATCGAAGTTTGAAAATTAGTTTTATCTAAAACTTGATAATTATTCATTTTGTTGTTACAAAATACAAATAGAAATGACAATAAAACTACAGAGGTCTTAAAAATTGTTCCCATAATATAATAGTTTTTAATAATCGAATACTTTGAATTTTTATAATTTTGAAATTAATGAAAAAAAATAACAGCCACTTAACATTAAAATCATTCTTTTTGTTGTTGACCTTGTTGAAGCTGGGTTGCGATAGTCAGAAATCATCAAAATATCCCCCAGAAATACAGATTATTCCGTCTCCAAAAGAAATAATAAAGGATAGAGATAATGACGCATTGGAACTAAAAAATACTATATCTGTTTTTATCAAAGGTCAAAACTCCAAAAAGTTTTTTGATTTATTTACCAACGATTTTAAAAAAATTTTCTCTCAAAATTTAAATTTCAAGAAATCAGAAAAAATGAACTCAGATATAAGCTTTAATATTGACAATAGCTTACGTGATGAAGAATATAAAATTGAAATTGACAAAAACGTAATTATTACAGGAGGGTCATATAATGCGATCTCAATGGCAAAATCCTCACTGCTTCAAATTATTAAATTAAAGGGTAATAAAACTATTATTTTACCAAAATCAAAAATTTTTGATATGCCGGATTCATCATACAGAGGTTTGATGATTGATCTTGCTAGAATGTGGCACAGCATTGAATCAATACGAAATGTTATTGATTTAGCTAGTTTCTACAAAATTAAATACCTACAACTTCATTTATCTGACGATCAAGCTTTTGTTTTCCCTACTGATTCATTTCCAAACTTACCAACACCTGATAGACCATATACTAAAAAAGATTTTGTGGAATTAGTTGAGTATGCGAAAATTAGAGGAGTTACTATTGTTCCTGAAATAGATGTTCCGGGTCATTCTAGGCAATTTATTGAAACATATCCAAAAATTTTTGACGTGAATAATGGAATTAAAAAGTCTAATGTTATAAATATTGCTAGTGAAAAAGTATATAAAGCGCTTGACCAAATTATTGCTGAGGTTGCTGAAGTCTTTTACAATTCTCCTTTCATTCATATGGGTGCAGATGAAGCAAAATTAGATCTTTATAAAAATGTAAAAGAGGTAAAATCTTTTATGAACAAAAATAAATTAGGTGATGATGTTCATGAATTATATAGATATTTTATTGTTAGAATCAACGAAATTGTAAAAAAATACGATAAACAGATGCTAGTATGGGAGGGTTTTAGAAAAGAAGGAAAAATCAAAATACCAAAAGACATAATTGTTTTTGAATTTGAAACACTTTACAATCATCCAAAAAACCTTATCGAAGATGGATATACCCTTGTAAACGCATCCTGGACCCCATTGTACGCAGTTTATGGGGGAGTTAAAAACAAAATGGCTCAAAGAGCTGTATGGTCACCTGAGAGGATATTTAAGTGGAACAAATGGAGGTGGGAACATTTTTCTAAAAGTGTCCCTGGGTATAATCCAATACAATTAAAAGAAACTAATCAAGTGATCGGAGGTCAAATGTGTTCTTGGGAACAGTCAGGAGAAGCCGAAATACCTGTACTTAGAAAAAGACTTCCTGTGTTTTCAGAAAGAGTATGGAATGACAAACCAAAAAAGTCTTTTGATGAAACACTATCAACAATTGAAAGGGTAGATAAAATTTTAACTTTAATTATTAAAGACAGTAGACAAGATTCAATTTTAGTTGGATTTAATTTTAAAAAAGATGGTTGTTTATGGTGCGATCCTAACAAGGAAATTGAATAATCAAAACTGAAAAACATCTTTTGTATTGTATGTTCCTTCATCTTTTTGGTAATTATTCAAAACATTTTCTTTAAAACCAAAAAGATAGGCACCTTTTCGAGAAGTTGACTTGTCTTTTAGATTAGTTTTTTCAAGGATATTAAGAGATAGGATTTTCTTTCTAAAGTTTCTTGAGTCAAATTTGGTGTTGTAAATGCACTCGTAAAGAGTTTGTAATTGAGGCAGGGTAAATAATTTAGGAAGTAATTCAAATCCTAAGGGTTGGTCTTTAGCAATATTTCTTAACTCACTAATCGAATCTTTTACCATCTGACTATGATCCAAAATTAATTCAGGTAACTCATTAAAAGCAAACCATTTAGCATCATAATTTTCAACCATTTTGAGGCTAAGTTTATCAACTCTTATTAAGCTAAAATAAACAATTGAAATAACCCTTTCTTGAGGATCTCTATTCAAAGCACCATAAGTTTTAAGTTGTTTTAAATAAATGTTTTCAAGTCCTGTAAGTTTGGAAAGAATATCTGTAGCACTTTGATTTAATGATATATTATTTTCAAGAACCTCACCAATTAGGGACCATGACCCTTTAAATGGACTAACTCTTCTTTTAAATAATAATAAGTTCAATTTTTTTAAGTCAAAACCAAAAATCACACAATCTATAGCAACTGTAATATTCTGATTACTTATATATCTAGAATTATCCAAAATAACTTTTAAAACGTTAATATAAATAATAATTTTTAATTAACTAAAAAACAGATTATTAGCTCATTAGTATGGTTATGAAATTTTCATATTAAATATTAGATCAAAAATCATGTTCAGCTGAATTTAATTATTTCAGATAAATCCATTTTATTATTGAATTATTCAAAGTTTTTAAATAGATTGTGGGAAAACTAATATTATGAAACTATTTACCAAAATAACTTTGTCGTCATTGTTTTTACTCTTACTTGGGTGTAAAAACAATTCCATTATGGAAAAAAAAGATCCAAGATGGTCAAAGGAACGAATTAATCGATGGTATGAAAATCAACCATGGTTAGTGGGCGCTAACTTTATAACAAGCTCTTCCATAAACCAGCTTGAATTCTGGCAAGAGGAAACATTTAATCAAGAATTGATTGATAAAGAGTTGGAGTTGTCAGCAAGCATAGGCATGAATGCACATCGTGTATATCTACATGACCTCCTTTGGGAACAAGATTCACTGGGATTTTTAAATAGAATTAACAAATTCTTGGATCTATCAGAAAAGCATGGTATCAAAACAATGTTTGTTTTCTTTGACGACGTTTGGCATCCAGTACCTAAACTTGGAAAACAACCCAAGCCTATTCCAATGGTTCACAATTCAGGATGGGTTCAATCTCCTGGAGCAAAAATTTTATATGATACGTTAAGTCACTATAAACTTGAATCTTATGTTAAAGGGGTTGTGAATAAATTTGCTAATGACCCACGAGTTTTAGCTTGGGATCTCTATAATGAGCCTGGGATTACGGGTATATCATCTCACGATATTACAAAAGAAAGGGCTATAGAATTATACAAGAAAATTGGAGTTGAAATTACAAATGATAATTATTCCTCTTATAATTTAAGTAAGATTGATCCAAAGTCAATAAAAAAAACCTATACTCTTTCTTTATTAAAAAAAACTGTGAATTGGGTCCGAGAATCTAATCCCTCCCAACCAATTACAATGGGAATATACAATTGGGACACAAATTGGTCTCCCTTAAATGTTTTATCTGACTTAGATAAGTTTATAATTAGTAACTCTGATATTATATCTTTTCATGAATATTCTGGTAAGGAGAATGTTTTAAAAAGAATCAAAGAACTTAAAATTTACAATAGGCCTCTTATTTGCAGTGAATATATTGCTCGTGGTGCTGGAAGTACTTTTGAGGATATTCTACCAATTTTTATGGAAAATAAGATAGCTGCATTTAATTGGGGATTGGTTTCTGGAAAAACAAATACAATTTATCCTTGGAAGAGTTGGGATTCAACCTTCACTGAACCTCCAAAATTATGGCATCATGATATATTTTATCCAAACGGAGAGCCATTTTCTAACGAGGAAGTTGAATTGATTAAAAATTTGACTGAATCTGTAAATGGGGCTGATTAAATAATGAAATATTTTTTACTTATAATTTTGGGAATGAGTTTTGTTACAGGACAAATCCCTTTGCCTGAACACCCTAGACCTGATTTTAAAAGACCGCAGTGGATTAATTTGAATGGCGCTTGGGAATTTAAATTCGATTCAAATAACATTGGTATTTTGAATAACTGGTTCAACTGCAAAACAAAATTTGATAAGCAAATTAATGTTCCTTTTCCTTGGGGATCTAAACTTTCACAATTAAATGATGAAGCCGACATCGGATGGTATAAAAAAAAAATAATTGTACCTGAGAATTGGAAATCAAAAAAAACATATATAACAGTTGGTGCCTCTGATTGGGAAACAAGTATTTGGCTTGATGGTCAATTCATTGGTAGTCACCAAGGTGGATATGTCCCTTTCTCATTTGATTTGACTCCCTTTTTGAATTACGGAAAGACTCAAAATCTTGTTATAAGAGTAGATGATGATGCTGGAGATCCAAGAAAATTTAAACGTGGATACGCATTATATGGAAAACAAGGTTATGGAAACGCGAGAGGCATATGGCAAACTATATATTTAGAAGCCAGAGGTAATAATTTTATCGATGCTGTTCATTTCACTCCTGATATTGACAATAAGAAAGTAAATATCAAGGCTTATCTCGATAAATATGCAACTAAGGAGTTGTCTTTAAATATAAAAATTAAAACTGAAAACGGGTTTATTGAAAAGAATACAAGTATCAAAGCAGGCCAGCTAAAAATGAGTTTTGATGTAGGTATTCCGGAAATGAGATTATGGACCCTAGATGATCCTTATTTATATGAGGTTGAAGTTAAGCTTGATAAAGACATTGTAGAATCTTATTTTGGAATGCGTAAAATTTCTACAATGAATTTACCAGGCACTGAACATCCATATGTTGCTTTAAATAATAAACCAATTTACCTTCAATTAGCTTTAGATCAGTCATATCACCCTTATGGATATTATACTTTCCCTAATGATAAATTTATAAAAGAAGAAATTCTCAGGAGTAAATCAATTGGATTAAACGGGATAAGAGTACATGTAAAGCTAGAAGTTCCAAGAAAATTATATTGGGCAGACAAATTGGGAATTTTAGTAGTTGAAGATCTACCAAACTCATGGGGAGAACCAGATAAATATATGAGGAAGGAGTCTGAATACACATTAGAAGAAATGATCAAAAGAGATTACAATCATCCCTCAATATTTTCTTGGGTTATTTTCAACGAGCAGTGGGGTTTAAAAACAAAAGGTGAAAATAATAATGAAAATATTCTTCCTGAGACATATAATTGGGTAACATCTATGTATTATAAGGCAAAAGGTTTAGACCAATCAAGATTGATTGAGGACAATTCGCTGTGCTGCGAAGGCTTACACACTGCAACAGATTTAAACTCATGGCATGCCTATTTACCTGGATATGATTGGGAAGACTATTTAAAAGATCAGGTTAAAAAAAACTTTAAAGGTGGAAATCATTTATATTACGATGGATTCAAACAAGAAAGTCAGCCTTTTTTAAACTCTGAATGTGGTAATGTTTGGGGATACAGTGGAAGCACTGGAGATGTAGATTGGAGTTATGATTACCATAGAATGATGAATAGTTTTAGAAAATTTCCTGAAGTCGCTGGTTGGCTGTATACTGAACATCATGATGTCATAAATGAATGGAATGGGTACTGGAGATATGACAGAAGTGAGAAAGATACAGGCTTAAACAGTATATTTAATGGTATGAGTCTAAATGACTTTCATTCAGTTATTTATGTATCTAATGGAAGTGATATAACACGGACTGTTAAGGGTAATGAAAATATAGAAATACCAATCTATATATCTTCAATGACCAACAAAAATTATGGTAACGAACTATTCTTACATTATCAAATGCTTCACTTAGACTACATGGGAATTGAGAAGGAAATTGATAAAGGAGTAGTAAAGATTGACTATTTCCCTTGGATGAATAAATTCGTCTCCCCTATCGAAATAAAGACCTCTAAATACTCTGGACTATCAAAAATTAATTTTACTCTTAAAACCAAAGAAGGAAAAATTATTCATAGAAACTTTATCCATTTGGTTGTAAAATCAGAAATTAAAATACCAAAGACATTCGTTTCATCAATACCTGTTAAGGATTACTCATCATCTAAATGGAGTAAAAGGAAATGGGAGGTACTAGACGGACTTAAAGTAAATGGAACCGGAAAAGGTTTTTTTGAATTAAAAATACCAATTCCATCAAATTTAGACTTGGATGGCAACAAAGAATCTTATTTCATAGTTGAGGCTTCATCTAAGCAGCTTTATGACAAAGACAAGGAAAAAGAATATGATGAAACAGGAATTGATTATATGAGAGGTTCAAAGGTTAGTCCCCACAGTAATCCAAATTCTTATCCAATGACAGACGAAATAATGTTTCCTTCCGAAATTAGTATATCAATTAACAATAAAAGAAAATTAAAAAAAGTTTTAGTTGATGATCCCGCTGATCACAGAGGAATTCTATCTTGGCACAATCAAAAAATATATTCACCTAATATAAAAGACAAGGATTATTGGGAAAAACCAGAAGAGGAAAGGCCATTTCTGAAAGAGGCTGGGTCATATGGATACTTGGTTAAGGTTCCTGTCTCTGGGGAAGAATTAATCGAATCTAAAAAAAATGGATTCATAAAAGTTTTTCTTGAAACAACTGGCGAAGGCGGGATGGCAATTTACGGAAAAGATTTTGGACGTTATCCATTTGACCCTTCATTAGTAATTATTAAAAAAAAGTAGAATTATAATTAATTTTATTAGATATGAAACGAAGAAAATTTATCAATCAAGCTTCCATTGCAGGGCTATCCTTCACTGGATTTCATCTTCT
Source organism: uncultured Bacteroidota bacterium (assembly GCA_902635965.1). GTDB lineage: Bacteria > Bacteroidota > Bacteroidia > Flavobacteriales > Flavobacteriaceae > TMED96. The sequence continues at coordinate 22,761 of CACPQA010000006.1, read as the reverse complement.
AAACTCATGTGAAACCGAGACAAAAAATAATAATCAGATATATATGGGAGGCTTTAAAGCCAATCCAATAAGTGAAATAAAAGCGGCATTCGTGGGTGTTGGAGATAGAGGAAGATCACATGCTAGAAATTTTAAAAGCTTCAAGGGAACTGAAATTGTTGGAATCTGTGACCTATATGAAGCTCGGGTTAAGGAAACCATAAGCTCTTTAAATTCAGAAAAATCTATTAAGGGTTATTGGGGAAAAGATAATTTGTGGATTGAAATGATCAAGGAAACTAAACCTGATGTCGTTTTTATTTCGACTAATTGGGATAATCATGCTCCGATGGCTATAAAGTCCATGGAGCTAGGCTCCCATGCTTTCGTAGAGGTTCCGCTGGCAAACACAATTGAAGACCTCTGGGGAATTATTAATGCCTCTGAGAAAACACGTAAACATTGCATGATGCTCGAAAACGTAAACTATGGTAGAGAAGAGTTAATGTTTTTAAATATATGTAGGAAAGGATTAATTGGAGATTTAATCCACGGAGAAGCTTCTTATATTCACGACTTAAGAGCTCAAATGTTTCAAAAGGATGAAACTTCTTTCGATGGTCACCCTGGAACAGGGTCTTGGAGAACAAAACAATATTCAAAAAATATAGGAAACTTATACCCAACTCATGGACTTGGCCCGGTAGCTCAATATATGAGCTTGGCTAGAAAGGAAGACAACTTTAATAAGATAGTTTCTTTATCATCACCTTCTAAAGGAAGGTATTTAATGGCCAAAAAATATTTCGATAAAAGTCATGAATGGAATAATTTGGAATTTAAAAATGGTGATATAAACACTTCAATAATTCAAACAACTTACGGAAAAACAATCATGATTCAATGGGACGAAACAAGTCCTAGGCCATATACTCGACATAATCTTATACAGGGAACAATGGGTGCACTTACTGGTTTTCCAACAAGAGTGTTTTTTGACTCTGAAGAAAACCAAAATTCAATAGGTTACTTTCCTTGGATTGAGGGAAAAGATTTGTCAGAGATTTACGAAAAATACGACCACCCTCTTTACAAGAAACTGAATAAAAAAACTGCTGACAGTGGGCATGGTGGTATGGACGGTATTATGATGTACAGAGTTATAGAATGTTTACAAAAGGGCGAACCACTTGATCAAAATGTTTACGAGGGGGCATTTTGGAGTGCAGTAACACCATTAAGTGCAAAGTCCATAGATAGTGGAGGAAATCCTCAAAATTTTCCAGATTTTACAAGAGGAAAATGGAAAGAAACAGAACCTCTTGGAATTGTTTTATGAAAAATTAAATATGAAAAATAGAATACTTATAGTTTTAATTTGCTTAATTGTCTCATGTGCCAAAAAAGCACCATTAATTGATTCGATAGAAAAAACAGAGTTTGTACCCTACCCCAACAACATTGAGTCATATGAAAGCGCTCTTGAAATCAACTCTATTTTATTAATTGCTAGTAATGGTGAATTGGAAATAGCTAATATTATTAAAAAGGAGTGGGAAGATTTGACAAAAAGCGATATTAAAATAATTAAAAGAAGTACTAACAGAGGGAATTTAGTTATAGAAATTGATAAAAAGTTTAAATCAGAAAACAATGAGGCCTATCTTCTAGATATAGATAGAAAATCTATTTTAATTAAATCAAGTAATGATGAGGGTGTTTACAGGGCTTGGCAAACTCTTAAACAATTAATTGAACTTAGAAAACACAAAGAACATCCAAACTTTGTTCCAACAGGAAAGATTTTAGATTACCCTGAATATAAATTTAGATCAACTATGCTTGATGTTTCTCGGCATTTTTTTAATGTCGATCAGTTGAAAAGATTTATTGATTTGGTATCTGACTATAAGATTAATTTTTTACATCTTGGATTAACAAATGACCAAGGCTGGAGAATTGAGATTAAATCTAGACCTAAACTAACCCTTATTGGAGGAAAAACTCAAGTTGGAGGTGGTAAAGGAGGATACTACTCACAAAAAGACTACAAGGATATAGTAAAATATGCTAGAAATAAATTTATAACCATTATTCCTGAAGTCAATATCCCTGGGCATACAAATGCAGCTTTATCATCCTATGCGAATCTTAATTGTGACGGGAAACTAAAAAAAGCATATACGGGAACTAATGTTGGTTTTAGCACTCTTTGTAACAATAGCTATACTTTTAAATTTATTGATGACGTTATAAAAGAGGTTTCTGCAATTACGCCTGGAGAATATTTTCATATTGGAGGAGACGAATCACATGTAACAAAACCTAGTGACTACCTAGAGTTTATTTCAAAAACGTCTCAGATTGTAAATAAATATGGTAAGAAAGTTATTGGCTGGGATGATATTGGTGTTGCTGATATAACTCCAAATACAGTTTTACAATTATGGAACATAACACAAAAAGACAAAGTAGTTACAAACATTGAGGATTTAAAACACCAAGATAAAGGCTTAAAAAATATTAGTGTTGGTATGAAGAAAGGTGGTGATGTTTTGATTTCTCCAGCCTCTAAAATGTATTTAGATATTAAATACGACAGTCTAACCAAATTAGGTCTTAACTGGCCAGGATATATTAGCTTAAAGACTGCTTATGATTGGAAAATAGAAAAAGAATTCCCACAAATACCAAAAAGTAAAATTATAGGTATTGAAGCACCACTATGGTCAGAAACAATATCAACCTCAGAGGATATAGATTACCTTACCTTCCCCAGATTACCTGCATACTCTGAAATTGGCTGGACTAATCCAGGCAAAAGGGAATGGAAAGATTTTATAAGTAGAATTGCTAGTCATCGATTTTTATGGGAAGAAAGAAAAATAAACTACTACCCTTCTCCATTAGTTGAGTGGTAAAAGAAGAATTTAAAATCTAAAAATGAATAAAAGAGCTTTTTTTCTCTCCATTAAGATTTTAATTCTTTCGATTTTTTTAAGATCATGTTCAAATAGAAAATTTAATATTCAGTCTTCTAAAAATAGTATCATCAACGAAAATCTATTAAAAGAATATATAGAAAAATTCAACAAAAATGACAATGAATTATACAAACAGCATATAAATAATAAAAACGCGTATAATTTTTTATTAGAAAATATTCCAATTATTGAGATACCAGACAAAGTAATTGAGGAAAATTACTACTTCAGATGGTGGACATATAGAAAACACATAAAATCTACGCCCGATGGTATTGTAATTACCGAATTTTTACCAAAAGTACATTGGTCGAAAAAATATAATACAATTAATTGTCCCGCCGCACACCATATTTATGAAGGGAGGTGGTTAAGAAATCCTAAATATATCTCAGATTATATAAATTTTTGGTTAAAAAATTCTGAAGATGGGGTAAGGCAGTATAGTTTTTGGATAGCAGATGCAACCCTTGCATTTAATAAAATTCACAGAAATGATTCACTGCTATTTAGTCAGTTAGGTCCTCTAATTAACAATTATAATGAGTGGGAAAAAACTAGGAAGGAAAATAATAAATCACTTTTTTGGCAATGGGATGAAAAAGATGGAATGGAGTATACTATTAGTGGAAGGATTTTAAATGGAGGAGTTGAAAAATCAGCAGTTGATGCAGTAAGACCAACTATTAACAGTTATATGTATGGTGATGCAAGAGCAATTTCAAAAATTGCACACTTAAAAAATGAAATAGAAATTGAAAAAAAATTTGAAAAAAAAGCAGTTATAATCAAAAATCAATTGCAAAGTCGCTTATGGAACGAAAAACTAAGTTTTTTTACTGTATTACCTAAGGATTATATCGAAAGTACTAAGCCTTTAAATGTTAGAGAATTAATTGGTTATGTCCCTTGGTATTTTAATTTACCAGATGATAAACCTAAATATTCCTTGGCTTGGGAAAAATTAAAAGATACGCTTGGGTTTTCAGCAACCTATGGACTAACTGTCACTGAACGCTCCCATCCTTTTTTTAAAATAAGTTATAGAGGGCACGAATGTCAATGGAATGGGCCTTCTTGGCCATTTGCTACTACTCAGACATTAAAAGCTTTAGCGAATTATTTAAATAATTATTCTAAATATAAAAGTATTTTAAAGGATGACTATTATTCTATTTTATTACAATATGCTGAAAGTCATAAAATAACAAATGAAATAGGAGAGAAACAAAATTGGATAGATGAAAATTTAAATCCCTTTACAGGAGACTGGATTTCCAGAACTAGACTAAAAGAATGGGAAAATGGAACCTGGTCAGAAAACAAAGGAGGTGTTGAAAGAGGCAAAGATTATAATCATTCAGGTTTTTGTGATTTAGTTCTAAATGATCTCTTAGGAATCAAACCCAAATTAAATCGGATGATAAAAATCAATCCTTTAATACCAGATTATTGGGAATGGTTCGCTGTCAAAAACATCAATTATCAAGGTAAAAAAATAGATATTGTTTGGGATAAAAATGGTGACAAATTTGGACTAGGAAAAGGGCTCACAATTTTTGTAAATGACATAAAAAAATTCAACACTAATTCAAATAAAAATATTAAAGTCTTTATTTAACTTTATAAACATAAACATCTGTAAATGAAAATTTAAAATAATATATTTTAAAAAAAGGATTTTCCATAATCAAATGCCTTGATACCAATTTTTTCTCCTATTACTCTTCCTGGCAAATCATCAACTGGTGGATGAATACCACCCCAGATTCTAGACAAGCTACACTGATTACTCGCATCACGATAAGTTGCCCATTGAATTTTTATATCTCTAGTTGGACCCTCTTCAAAAACTAAAAATTTATTCTTCTTTGCTTTATATTCTCCCATCCCTCCGGGAAAGTACTCGCTACCTGTTAGAAGAGTTAGCACCTCTGCTGCTGCCCTTGAGTAGGTTGAATGACCTGAAATGTATCCTGCAAAATTTGGTGTAACAAAAGTAGGTCTTTGGTAAGGCCACCAATTTTCGGCTAGTATCCACCCCACTCCTGCGTTATCGGTTTCAGTATTTGAAATATAATTGTGTCCTTTCCATGCACGAACCTTAATTTTACCAACATTTACTTTGTTTTTTCCTGCCAATCTATCTTTTTCATCTACAAGCTCAACATATCCCTTTTCAAGTTTAATTCCAAGAGGACTGTAATTTATTAAGTTTGGATCCGATGATTGACCATTATCAGACATCATCCTAATTGCACTTATAGGCCTTATATAGTCGTAAAAACCTTTAATTCCCCATGCCGCTATAGCTGCATCGTGCATCGCACCTCCTAATATAAAATAGGCCTTTATATCCCACTCTAAATTTGTTAATTTTTCCTTTCCCTCAAATTTTAAATCGAATTCATTATGATCAGAGACATAATTTAGAATTGTAAACCAATGACCGGGGGGTGTTTCAGAGTCTGGGCCATCTGCCCAAAATTCAGCAATAACTCTAGTATAGTCTCCCCTTGGGACAAGTTGTTTCTCATAGGGCTTATTTGTAATTGGATTGATTTTATAGCCACTAGAAAAATCACCTCCATCATATCTATTATAAATTCCTTTTAAACTTTCTACATTGTATTTAATATTAGAAAAATCTAAATTACCAATTCCTCCAGGCGAAATATCCCACAAGACACCATCATTTGGGTCTAAATGAGAACTCCAAATTGAAACATAACTGTGATTCCACCAAAACTCACTATTTATTTTACAATCTGAATCTAAAAATTCAGGAGGAGGACCTGGATCATAATAAACAGGAAAATTAAAATCATCTCTATTCATTAATTTTAAGTCATTTTTATCTAAACTAAATGGCCATGTTAATCCCCATTCTGGGCCGAGAAAAGGCGGAACAGAGCCAGGAATTTCATTTCCTGATTGGTCAATGAATTTTTCAAAAGCAAGAGGTTGCCATCTGTTTGGGTCATTAATTTCTTGTGATCCTGGATTTTTGAGTATTAAAGGTTGATTCACGGGTTCATAAAACAGATTTGTATAAAAATATTTCTCATTTGAACCGTCCTTCCATCCATAATCTATTACTTGTTTAGCGATATAATTACCTAATGCAGCAGAATTACCATCTTTATAATTAGTTGATTTGAAATTTGGATCATATCCTAGACTACAAAAAACAGAGTCTATTAAATCTTTAGTTTTTTTGAATTTAGGCGACACTTCATATCTATGGTAAAGATATCTATAGGAAGCATAACTGATAGCTTCATGAAGAGCTTTTTCGTTTTCCTTATCAAAGGATGTCTCGTCGTATTGTATATAAACACCGTTGTTATTTTTGTTTAAAAAATAAGGTTTCGATTTTTTGTTAAATATCGTCCATATATCATACATCATTGCTGACATATGAAAAAGATTTCTAGCATGTACCGTGGGTCTTGCAAAATCGTTTCTAATGGATTCCAAGATGACTTCATTCCAGGTCCTAGCTATGGAATGATCTTGAGAAAAAAGGGATTTTTGTTGTGCAATCAAAAACAAAAAAACCAAATGCAAGAAATATATTTTATTCAACTTCATAAATCAAACTACAAAAAAAAATATTTAACTAATCTAAAACTTCCCTAGTTGGATTACCCTTAGCATCACCAATTATATTAAATCCAATAAGTAGTGAATCCTGTGACTTATCATTTATAATTTCAGATAAAACAATATCTGTTTTGTTAACTTTTTCAAAGAAAACATCAAACTCAACTTTTTTATCAACATTCCAAATTCTCTCGACAAAGGAAGGCAACCTCTTTCTGAGACTTGGAACCTCGCTTTCATCTGTTTGCTCCCATGAACACATCTGAGCGCCAATTACGTTTTTATCTCTATCTAATTGAATTGGCCTTTTATATGCAGGTGATTTGTAGTACCAAGTTTCCCATCTCCACATATTCCATTCATAAATTCGCTCTGGTCCCCATTTCAAAGGTAAGACGTTAGGATCAGGATTTCCACTTCGAACAACATATAATGGCTTCCAAGATGTATTAACTAATTTATAACCATCCTCTACTAAATGATTGGGCAAGTTGTATAATGATTCAAACTCAAATACAGTTATATCTCTAGGAATCTCAATTTTACCATTTCTTGAAAACCCCTCCCAAACAAACATTTGCTTTCCTTTACTTTTAAAAAAATCATTCATTCTAACAATAAAGTATCTGTAAAGTTCGTGCACATCATTCCCTAAATTATTTTTTTTCATGAATTTTTTTACGTCCGGGTCATCAACAATAAGTTTTAGATTTGCCTCATCAGCACCGAGATGAAAATATGGAGACGTGTGAAAAATATCCATAACCTCAATAAATAACTTTTCAAGTGAAGTGTATACCTCTTCTTTACCCATATTTAAAACATTAACAAAATCTACTCTGCCACCAAACAAGTCTTTACCACCACTTTCTGCGTCCGATACTGAAAAAATTTCGGGATATTTTTTTACAAACTGCATAGAGTGGCCTGGAACATCGATTTCAGGAACAATCACTATGCCTCTTTGGTTAGCGTAATCAACGAATGATAAAAGTTCTTTCTTAGTGTAGTGTTTATCCTTTGTTTGAAGTTTTGGAAAATTTTCTGAGGGAAAGGTAAACAACTGGTCATCCGTAAGGTGAAATTGCAAATAATTTAATTTATAAAAAGATGCAAGGTCGATTAATTTATAGATTGTTTCAACTTTGTGCCACTTTCTAGCTAAATCTATAAGTAGACCTCTGTAGCTAGCATCAGGACTGTCTTTTATGTTTATAATTGGTAAAGTTATTCTTCCTTTATCATTTTCTGATAATTGTAAAAGGGTGGATCTTGCCATTTTAATGGCGCTTAATGAACCTCCTTTGATTACAATTTTTTTATTGACGGTAATTTCATATTCTTCCTCATCAAGTTCTTTATCAATTTCTAGAGATAAATTAGATCTATTCTTATTTGTAATAAGTTCAAATGAATTAGAAAAACTAAGTTTTTTAAAATCTTTTGAAATTAAATCAAATAGATTTTGTTTTTCATTGGAATCAATAAAAACCTTAATTTTTTTTGGAAGTAGAATGTATTTATTTGATTCTACTACTTCAACTTTCTTTGGTAAAGGGACCACATTAATATATAATTCTTTGTCAATATATTTTGCTTTTTTTGAACATGAAAGTAGCAGTAAGGTAAAGAGAAAAATTCTTGTTAATTGTATCATGATGCAAAATTAAAAAAATTAACTATCCAATCTATAAATGACTCTTCTTTAGTATCAATTTCATCAATATTGATATGCTCATTAATCGAAATTTCAGTAAGTATTTGTTTTTTTCCACCAGGCCAGGTAACGACTAAAGAGTCAATTTTATTCAAATCCCCTAGACCAAAGTGTAAAATTGAAGTATTTTGTGAAATATGACTCGAACCTCCATCAACTTCTCTCATTAGATTATTCCCAGCACTTACAATCTTTACTCTTGCTCCGAGACCTCTACTGGTCGACTCATTCCCCTTTAAACTCACTTTTAGCCAATTATTGTCGTTTTTTGTATCATTTCTAAATAATTTGGATTTAACTCTCTCAGTCGAGTTATAATCCTTCCAAAGTGGTGTTTGTTTAACTACAAACAAATCTAAATCACCATCGTTATCAAAATCAAACTTAACAGTACCTCTGCTTATTCCATAATCAATAATTCCAGAGTTTTCATTTACCTTAAATACCCTTCCCATATTTTCATACAAAAAATCTTTTAAATACATAGTTGGAGGATTTATTCCACCTATAGAATTAAATAAATCAAGATCTAAGTCATTGTCATAATCTAAAAATACGGGACTCCAGCTGATTACCGCTGTTGACGGCCCTGCCTTTGATGCAATTATATCTATACCTACACCTAATTCGTTTGAAAGATCCAGAAAACCCTCTGTATTACCTCTATTTACAAGTAAGGGACCTGAAAAAATATTCGTTACTTGATAATCCATCCATCCATCATTATTGTAGTCTCCAACTGCTGTTCCCATAGCATGAACTGCAGAATCAGCGTTCATTTCTTTACTTTTATTGGTAAACTTTAATCTTGGGTATTCATTTATTAAGAGCTGATTTGAAACTTTTTGTTCCCCAAAGTCATTAATCAGATACAAATCTAAATCACCGTCATTGTCTACGTCAGAAAAAACTCCTCCAAAACCGTATCCTGGCTCACATCCATCTAGGAGGTAAGATATATTTTTAAAGTATTTACCCTCAACATTCAAATAGAGTTCATCACTTCCGGGTTTGTAGTCATCACTAATCGTGAATCCATTTAGAACTCCTAGATTACCAACAAAATCTTTAAAGTAGTTTCCAATAAATAGATCAGGAAAGCCGTCAGAATTTATGTCGCCAAAGGTGGCTCCAGTAGAAAAATTTTTTATATCTAATTTGAACTTTTCAGTTGCTTTACTAAAAGTTCCATCTCCATTGTTCAAGAATAGTAAGTTTTTTGCTAATTTTTTAAATTTTGAGTTGCTTATTTTCTCTGCTATGGTTGTAACAAATAAATCAATGTGACCATCTTTATTGACATCAGCGGTTGTTGCACCTGCAGTAATAATATCATTTGTTATAAGTCCTGCACTGAGCGTAACGTCTGAAAAAGTCGAATCCCCGTTGTTTTTATATAGAACTCCAGATTTTTTTCCACCAGCCAAATATAAATCCTCAAATCCGTCATCATCAAAATCAAAAACTGCTACTCCACCTCCAAAACCGCCACTTTCAAAAATATTATATATGTGATCAATTCCTGATTCCTCAGTAATATCTGTGAAAATATTTTGACTATAGAAAGTAAAATGCTTGAGAATTAAAAGTGAAAAAAGGTAAAATCTAAACATTTAATATATATTAAAATATCTTAAAAAGCGGTCCCAAAGAGAGTAGTCTATTATTTCGTCTATTTCATCCACTTCCAACAATTGATTTGAAGAAATATCAACTAAAGATTGTGTCTTTCCCCCTGGCCAGGTGATAGAAATAGAGTCAATTTTACTGTTTTCGCCGAGCCCAAAATGAACTATACTAGTATTTTGAGAGGCGTGGCTTGAGCCTCCATCTACTTCCCTTACCATTTGTAAATTATCTTTTAGAAATATTTTTACCCTTGAACCAAGCCCTCTGGTAGTGGCATTTTTACCATTTAATTTAACCTTCAACCAGTTTAGATTGTTATTATTATCATTCCTATATAGCTTTGACTTAACAACCCCCCCCCTGTAGGTCATATCATAAACGGGTTTTTGATTTACTACAAAAATGTCTTGATCTCCATCATTATCATAATCAAAGTGAACAGAGCCTCTACCAATACCAAAATCCATTAGACCGGAGTCTCTACATACATCAAAAAAACGACCTTTATTTTCAAACAAAATATTAGGTATTCTATTTGTCATTGGATTTATTGGACCATTTGAATTAAATAAATCTAAGTCTTTGTCATGATCGTAATCAACAAATAGACTTCCCCAACCTATTATTACTTGTTTACTATCCTTGTAGCCTTCTATTTTATTGATTCCAGTGCCAATATTTGGAGCTAAATTAACAAATGATTTGTCTTTACCTCTGTTAACCATGAAGGGACCTGCAAAAATATTTGTAACATGATAATCTAAATATGAGTCGTTATTATAATCACCCACTCCAACTCCCATCGATTTTAGGCCAACATTAAGTTTTAATTCCTTGCTTTTGTTTTCAAAATCTAATTTAGGGTATTGATTGATCAGTATTTGGTTGGGTTCATTATTTTCTCCAAAATCGTTTACTAAATAAATATCTAAATCGTTATCATTATCTACATCGGTGAAAACTGCCCCAAAACCGTATCCTGGATTACATTTTAAAAAATTTGATACATTTTTAAAAGACTTTCCTCCCATATTTAAATAGAGTTCGTCATTTCCTGGCTCATATTCTTCATTGATACTATAATGGTTTAAAATAGCAAGGTTATGAGTTCCAAAAAGAGCTTGTTCGAAGTAAAATTCCTTAAAATAATTAGCTACAAATAAATCAGGATAACCATCTGCATTGATATCTCCAAAAGAACAAGAAGTGGAGAAGTTTTTATCCTTTATACCATATTCTTCGGTTTTTTCAACAAAAGTACCCTCACCTGTATTTAAGTAAAGTAAATTATTAGAGAGGGTTTTTATCTTTGAGGATTTCTCTTTTTGTGCAGCAATTGTTGTAATAAAAATATCAATAAAACCGTCTTTATTTATATCTGCAGTCGATACACCAGTTGTAACAGTTAAAAAGTCCTGTACAAGACCGGCCTCCTCTGTTACATCAGAAAACTTTCCATCACCATTATTTCTATAAAGTATATCTTTACCCTGTCCGCTTGTAAGGAATAAATCTTCATAGCCATCGTTGTTATAGTCAAAAACAGCAACTCCACCACCAAATAAACCTTGATACACATCAAAAATATGATCGATTCCAGCCTCTTTAGTTACATCCGTAAATTTTGTTTGATTTTGGGCCTGTAAGACAGAAAAAGTAAAAAAACTTATAAAATAAAAAAACCTCATAATTAGTAGAAACAAAAGAAAAAAAAGATAGAGAACCTAAATTCTCTATCTCTTTTCAAACTTAATAAACTAAAACTGTCTAAATAACAATCTAAATTTTATCAGGATTAATATCCTGGGTTTTGTGCTATGTTAGGATTGTTATCAGTAGTTTCGGATGGAATTGGCCATAAATCATAGTGAGATTTATAGTTTGCTCCACCATGAAGATCCCAACCTTGGTTGTTATTTATAGTCTCCATTAACATACCTTGTCTTCTAAGATCAAAATATCTTTTACCTTCAAGATAAAGTTCTACTCTTCTTTCATGTAAAATTTTATCTCTCATTTCAGCTTGCGAAAGACCGGCAGCAATAGCAGGCATTGTAGCTCTTGTTCTAACTTGATTTAGAGGAGCTAAAGCTTGAGCAGTTTGTCCACCTTCATTTAGCGCTTCTGCATAAAGTAAAAGTGCATCTGCATATCTAAATAAATTTAAGTCAATTGGCGATCCATATTCAATAGTTGCCATTTGAGCCTTTTGCTCTTGAGTGTAAGTAGTAGTTTTTCTTGGAAAAACAGGAGCGATACCAACACTTGATTGAGCTTTTAAATTACCATTACAGCAGACAGCACCGAACTGTACATCACCGATGGTTCCTCCCCAATACTCATCACCCTCAAAGTAAAAAGTTTTTCTAAGTCTCGGATCTCTACCTTCTAACGGATTATCAGCGTCGTAGCCAGAATTAGGATCTGTAATTGGAAGACCAGTGGCATGCATTTCGAATGCATCTACACCATCTTGAGTAAACTTAATTCCAGACCATCCATTATAGTCACCGTCACCAGCAACACCATAAGGAATATAGTCACCTGTTCCCTCGTTACCAGGACCAGCTTTCATGGACCAAATGATTTCTTTAGAGGTTTCTTGTGTTCCTCTATTTAAACCTTCCCATACATCATTTTCTACTAAACCTACATCAGGACCTTCAAGTGCAACTAGTTGACCTAGAGTTGCAGCAGATTCAGAAAATTTCTTCTGGTTTAATTCTGCTAAACCTTTAGCCATAAGAGCAGCTTGCTTAGTTGGTCTACCGTAGTCACCATTGTTTGGTTTTGTGTCTAGGTTTGCAATAGCAAAGTCAAGATCAGAAATAGCTTGAGCATATGTCTCAGCTTGGGTTGATCTTGTAATAGCATCAGCCTCAGATGCATCAATTGGCTCAGTGATTATTGGCATACCACCATATAGGTCAGCCATATCAGCATAAAGGAAACCACGTAAGTATTTTAACTCAGCTTCCCACTTTGAAGCCATACCAGCTGAAAAGTTTACATTCGGCATTATTGATAACAGTTGATTAATCTTTGAGATTGCTCCCAAACCATAGTTCCACTTATACCAAGTAATACCGCCAGATGCAGGAGTCATTATACCACAGGCAAAATTTGCATACCCTCTCCAACCACAGTCTTGTCCAACACCGTTGTCAGATAAAGTTTCAAATTCCATATGCATATGAAAATAATTTCCTCCCCAAAAATTTGTAAAGTATCCCGCTGCATATAATGAATTATAAACACCGTTGACACCTAAAACAAATTCATCTTCACCTTGAAAGAAACCGTCAACACTCCCACTACCGGGATCGGTTTTTTCCAAAAAATCCTTATCACACGAAGTTAGTGTCAGTGCAAACACTGCTAATAACCCGTAAATGAAATTATTTATTTTATTTGTTCTCATATTTATTTATTTATTAAAAGTATTTAGTTTATTAAAATTTAGCGGATAACCCGAATGAAAGAGTCCTATTATTAGGATAAGTTGCATTCGGTCTATTACCCCATCCACTTCCTTGTAAATTTGGATCAGCGATCGTGGCAGCGCCAGATCTTTGTTCTGGATCTACTAAGGGAATGCTCGTAAACGTCAACAAATTAGTTGCGTTAAAGAATAGTCTTAAACCATCAATTGGAAGACTGTCAGTTGGAATATTATATCCAATCTGTAAGTTCTTGAGTCTTAAGTAATCTCTATCATACATGAAGAAATCACTTTTAAATCTGTAAGATGATGTAGTAGTACCTGCTCTCGGGAAAGTTCCACTTGGGTTATTAGTTACAGACTCAGTAAACCATTTTTTCCAAGTAACAACACCACCAAAGTCCGGATTCCAAAGCTCAAAATCACCATAATATTGAACATCAGCTTCACCTTGGAAAATCGCGGCCAAATCAAAGTTCTTATACTGAAGCCCAAGCTGGAATCCATAAGTATAAGTAGGTATATCTTTACCTAAAAATTGCCTATCGTCTAGTGATATTTCATTATCTCCGTCAAAATCAACAAAATTTAAATCACCTGCCTGAGCACCGAGTGAGGCATTAGCAGCATTAGGAGCACCTGTGATAAGACCATCTGTTTTAAGTCCGTAGAAACCTAAGAAAGGAAAGCCTTCAGCTAATATTCTGGTCTCATATACGATTCTGTCAACATCTCCGCCGTCAACTTTAGGATTAAGATCTGTAACTGTGTTTTCAACTTTTGAAAGTTGGCCACTTAGTTGAACCTTCAGATCACCAAAAGTCTTATTATATCTTAAGCCAAGCTCCCAACCTTTGTTCTCCATCTTCGCTGCATTGGAAGTTTGGGATGTAAAACCTGTTAATACATTAATAGGTATATCAAATAATATATCATTCGTTTCTCTAATAAAATATTCAAAGTCAATACCTAATCCATTAGATAAAATTGAATTAAATCCAATGTTTGTTATTTTGGCTTTTTCCCAACTTAAATTAGAATTACCAATAGTTGTTTGACCAACTCCAGGAGCGATAAAACCGTTACCGCTAGCATCACTAAAGTTATAGGATTGAGATAAACTTAATCTTTGTGCAAATTCAAAATTACCAATATTTGCATTTCCAAGTTCACCGTAAGATGCTCTTAACTTCAAGAATTCAAAAGTATCGGGAATGAAGTCCTCTTCTGATAAAATCCATCCAGCAGAAAAAGATGGGAAACTACCCCACTTGTTGTTTCGAAACCTTGAGCTACCATCTGACCTCACATTAGCCTGCAGTAAGAATTTATCTTGATAAGCAAAATCGAATCTTGCAAATACAGATTGTACAGAAAAACCAGTCTCCGAACCAGCATTTTGTTGATTTGTAAGCGCTCCAGAGTCTAATACTTGTACTGTTTCACTTAAATAACCGTCTCTTGAGGCTCGAAAGTTTGTAACTCTATTCTCTTCTTGCTGATAACCTGCAAGCGCTTTAAAGCTTAAATCACCAAATGATTTTTCATAATTAACCGTTGCAAAATAAGTTTCTGTGTAAAATTCTTCATTTTCTCTAGTAGAGACTGTTGCAGGGAAGGAATTATAAAAGGTACCGTCTGCAAAATAATTTTTAGGATTTTTTTGGAAATCGTATACACTAACACCATTATAATTAACAGCTGCGGTTCCTTTAATTGTTAAGCCCTCAATTGGAGAGAAAGCCACATAAGCATTAGCAAGCACATTATTATTGATTTGCTGTGCGTTTCTGTAATCTTTCCATGTTTCAATTGCTAGAAGACCCGTACCTGGACCAACACCGTAGTTGACTAGGTCAGATGATGCAATTTGCAAATTTCCATCAGCGTTTCTAGTTGGGCTAAAGATATTATGTATTCTAGTGACTGTATGCAAAGGGTTTTCAAGTCCCACCAATCCTACAGCACCTCTGGATGAGGTATCTCCTCTAACCATGGATATAGTTGTACCGACAGATAATTTATCGTTAATTTGAGAGTCTAAGTTAAGTCTAAAGTTAGCTCTTTTAAATCTAGATCCATCTTGAACATTACCCGTTTGATCAAGTAAACCAACAGAAACCCTATAATTTGTTTTTTCAGAACCACCTGTAGCAGCAAAAGTATGTTGTTGTAAGCTTGCATCCTGAATAAGAATATCTACAGGGGTTTGGCCATTACTTCCAAGCCAATTAGCTTTGTTAGCATTTATAAAAGCTATTTGTTCTGCGCTCCATCTACCAGCAGCACCATTTCCTACATCAACTTGATTCTTCCAAGTTACATTTTCAAGAGGGTCAAAGCTAATTTGGTCAAAATCAAATAATAATTTACTTGTCGCAAACGAAGCATCATAAGTAAATTTAGTAGGTTGACTTTTACCACCTCTTTTAGTTTTTACAACGATAACACCATTAGCAGCCCTTGATCCGTAGATTGCAGAAGACGCAGCATCTTTTAGTACAGATATGGATTCTATATCTTGAGGGTTTAAGTTGTTAAGATTACCCTCGATACCATCAACAATAATAAGTGGAGCAGAATTATTTAATGTCCCAACACCACGTATACTTATAAATAAACTGTCGTTGCCAGGCTCACCAGAACCTTGAGTAACTTGAACTCCAGGGGCAGTACCAGCTAGAGCTTGGCCAACACTTGTTAAATTACGATTTTCAATTACTTCAGAATCAATTACAGCAACTGAACCGGTTATATTTCTTCTAAGCTCTGTACCATAACCTGTTACAACAACTTCATCAAGTTCATTTCCTTCAGCAAGTACAACATCAACTTGATCACCAGAAACCTCAACTTCTTGGGTTTCAAAACCAATAAAGGAAACTATCAAAACATCACCGTCGGATGCTTCAATTGTAAAATTTCCGTCAAAATCAGTACTTGTTCCATTTTCGGTTCCCTTAACAACAACAGTTGCACCTGGGAGTGGTCCATCCTCACTAGAGACATTACCACTTATAGACTGAGCAAAAACACCGGCAGAAAAAAGCAACATGCTAATAACAGCAAATGTTTTGTGCAAAGTAAATTTAATATCTAGATATTTTTTCATTTCAAATAGTTTGATTATCAATAAGTTAGAAATTTGTTTGTTTATAAATGTAATTCATACACATAATTTGTAAATATAAAGATAAGAAATATTTAATATAATTACTTAATTTATGTACCAGTGGTGTTGTTGCCAATATTATTCTAGATAATTATGTTGACAATATTAGTCACTTAAATGATAGAATTTTTTTTTAAGTGATTGCAATTACTTATTGTCTATAATAATTTTCTATTTGGAATCACAAATGTTACTGTTTTCATTTAAATTTGAAAATTAATTTTTTGTAGGTGCAGATTAAAAAAATATTTATTGTAGCAATAATTTTTGTTAAAACAAGTTGTAGTGTATCAAATGAAAAAAAAATATCCAACGAACAATCCCTAATTAGTTTTCAGAAAGAACTAATTGATAAAGAAATAACAGGAAGCAACGAAATTGTGATTTATAAGGACAATTCTTTATTTTACAGGCACACAGAAAACACAAACAATAAATACGATAAAAGAATAAACGATCAAACCATTTTTGCATTGTGGTCTACAACCAAAGTTGTTACCACTATTGGTATGTTTATTTTGGAAGAAAAAAACCTAATTGATTTTAACGATCCTGTGTCTAAATATATACCATCATTTTCAAATTTAAATTGCATGAAAATAGAAAAACGAAAAAATGCAAATTTTGAAGATGGAGATGATTACTGCTTGAGTTCAGACAATATTTATCCATGCAAGAATCAAATGAAGATAATTGATTTGATGTCTCACAGATCTGGATTTTGCACTCCTGAAAATTTTTATGTAGATGCAGTTAAAGCAGATAATTTAGAAGAATTAATGGAAATAATCTCAATACAACCGCTACAATATGAGCCGGGAACAAAGTACTTGTATGGCGTTAATCAATCAATTCTCGGCAGAGTAATTGAGGTGGCAAGCAATATGCAGTTCGGTGAATTTTTAGATCAATATTTATTCACCCCCTTGGATATGAATAGCACAAAATTCTATTTAACAAATGAGGATAAAATAAATTTTCAACCGCTATTTTTAAATACCCCATCCATTAAGGGCTTTCTACAAGACGGAATTACGAGTCGAGGAAATATACTAACCTATAATCAAAATGATAAAACTAATTTAGGGGCTGAGGGCTTGCTAACAACAACTTCGGATTTTATGAAGTTTTGTAAAATGCTTGTTAATAATGGTACATACGATGGCAAAAAAATTATATCTCCAGAAAGCATAAATACAATGACAAGAAAATACTCAGAAGGTTATCCAAAAGAAGACAGATCTTTTCAAAATCTACTGGGTTATTATATGGGATTGTCGGTCTATGTTCTTGAAGATCCTAATATAATGAATCAGGGAGCACCCGAAGGAATATATGGCTGGGGTGGATTACAATATACAGAGTTTTGGATTGATCCAAAAAATTCTATGTTTGTTATTTTTATGACAAGATCTCAAAGCTATAAAGGAATACTCGAGGATTTAATAAGGGCAGTATATAAAGTAGTAAATTAATACAATGAAAAGAAAATCAGACTTATTAATACAACCAAATCTACAAGAAAATGGTGTTTACCAAAGTGTTAACCCTTCCTCTGCTAATTGGGAATTTTTATCATTTGAGGCAAGGAAAATGAAATTAAATCAGTCTTGGGACTTCGAAACGATGGGAAATGAAATCGTTATTGTTTTGCTCTCAGGAAATTTTAAAGTGACAAGCAATAGAGGTAATTGGGAGACGCTTAACGGTCGAAAGAATGTTTTTTCAGGTATAGCACATACTTTATATCTTCCTAGGAAAACAAACTTTACACTTAAATGTACATCTGAAATTTTAGATATTGCATATGGATGGTGCAAATCAGATAAGGGTTTTGAGCCAAAATTTATCACTCCAGACAAAACCCCAGTTGTGATTTTTGGAGGTGATAATGCTACAAGACAGTTTAACGATCTAGTTCCTCCTGGCTTTGGATGTTCAAGAATAATATCTAGGGAGGTATATACTCCCTCAGGCAACTGGAGTTCTTTCCCAGCGCACAAACACGATGAGAGGATTTTAGATAAAAACGGTAAAGTAATTGAGCCAAAACAAGAAGAAACTTACTTTTATAAATTTCAAAAACCCGAGGCTTACGCAATTCAACAGGTTTATACCAAGGACAAAGAAATAGATGAAATTCTAAGACCTAAAAACGATGACTGTGTCTTGATTCCTAAAGGGTTTCATCCTGTTGTAGCTGAACACGGATACCATTGCTATTATCTTAATTTTTTGGCAGGTAGTGATCAATGTTTAGAAAATACCACAGATCCTGACCATGAATGGATATATAATTCGTGGTCATATAAAGACAAAAGATTACCACTTGTAACTTCTAAAATGAATAGTGAAAATGAGTAAACGAGATTTGATAGCAATAGGAAGATCATCAATAGATTTGTATTCACAAGACATTGGAGTTCCATTTAAAGAAATATCAGGTTTTAATGCTTTTGTTGGCGGCTCCCCATTAAACATATCTGTAGGGTGTTCCAGGTTAGGATTAAAGTCTACTTTATTAACAGCTGTTGGAAAAGATAAAGTCGGAGAATTTATTTTAAACTTTTTAAATAAGGAAAACGTAAATACAGAATTTATCCCCATAAAAGAAAATGCAAGAAGTAGTGCTGTTCTCTTGGGTATTGAACCACCCGATAAGTTTCCTTTAGTATTTTATAGAGATAATGCCGCAGATACTATGATAAACATTGATGATGTAAATAATGCAAACATTGCTAACCATGAAGTCTTATTAGTTAATGGTACAGCATTAAATAAAGAACCAAGCAGAGGTGCAACTATACACGCAATAGAAATAGCTAAGAAAAATTCAGTAAGTGTTGTTATGGACTTGGATTTTAGAGCCGATCAGTGGGAAGATTACAGGTCATTTGGTCGCATAGTTAGATCAATCATCTCAAAAATTGATATCACCATTGGTACTGAAGAAGAGGTTTTGGCATCTATGTTAAAAGATTCTTCTCAAGTAACCATAAAACATCAACAAATATCATCCCCAGAAATAAAAGGAAATCTAAACAAAAGTATTCAAGGTTTAATTAAATTGGGAACAGGTATTTTAATCGTAAAAAGAGGTAAGGATGGAGCATCCTACTTTGATAAAAATTTCAAAGGAAAAGATATAAAGGGATTTCCTGTAAAAATACTTAATGTTCTTGGAGCGGGTGACGCCTTTGCTAGTGGATTTATCTATGGATTAATTCAAAAATGGAGTATTGAAAAATCAATTGAAATGGGAAATGCTTGTGGTTCCCATGTTGTAACAAAAGAAGGATGTGCCAACTTTATGCCAACTTTAGAGGAAGCCCTAAAAATTATGAAGAAATAAATTTTAATTTTAAATCAATGTTAAAAAATTATATAAATGGAAAATGGAAAGACAGTTATGAAAAACTAACTATTAAAGCTAATAATCCTGCTACTCAAAAAGTTATAGCTGAAATTCCATTTGGAGAAAAAAATATTAAAGATGTAAACGAAGCTGTTAATTGTGCATACAATGCCTATTTAGAATGGAGAGATGTTCCTGTTATGAAGCGTGTACAAGTTCTTTACCGATTAAAGTCATTAATGGAAGACAATCTTGATATTCTTGCAGAGACAATTACCAATGAATGTGGTAAAACCAAATCTGAATCTTATGGTGAACTGCAAAGAGCCATTGAAAATATTGAGGTTGCTTGTGGTACACCAATGCTAATCCAAGGGGATTTTATAGAAGACATAGCAAGTGGTATTGATGAGATGATGATAAGACAGCCTCTTGGAGTTACTACTTGTATTACACCATTTAATTTTCCAAGTATGATTGTATTTTGGTTTCTACCATACGCAATTGCTACGGGTAATGCAATGGTTGTGAAACCCTCAGAAAAAGTTCCTTTAACGATGATTAAAATTTTTGAATTAATTGATCAGTTAGATTTACCAGATGGGCTTGTAAGTTTAGTTCACGGTGGAAAACATTCCGTCGATGCATTACTTGAACACCCTTTGGTAAAAGCTGTTAGTTTTGTTGGCAGCACACCTGTTGCGAAATATATTTATTCTAAAGGAACACAAAATGGCAAGAGAGTTCAAGCCCAAGGTGGTGCAAAAAACCCTGTTGTATTGATGCCTGACTGTGATGTTGAGATGACTTCAAAAATAGTTGCTGATTCTGTTTATGGTTGTGCGGGACAGAGATGTTTGGCTGCTTCTGTAATAATTACAGTTGACGATATCAAAAGAAAACTTAAAGATTCTTTATATGATATAGTAAAATCCAGAAAAACAGGTTATGGATGGAACGATGAGATTGATATGGGCCCAGTTATTACAAGTGATAGCAAAAAAAGAATCGAAGAACTCATACAAATTGGAATAAATGAAGGTGGAAAAGCAATTTTAGATGGAAGAAATGCAAAAATTAAGGGCTTTGAAAGTGGAAACTTCATAAATCCAACCATAATTGAAGATGTAAACCTTAAAAAGGAAATAATTAATACGGAGATTTTTGGCCCCGTTATGAGCTTAGTATCTATGAAAAATCTTGATGATGCTATAGATTTTATAAACAACAGCAATTACGGAAATATGGCATGTATTTTTACCGAAAGTGGCTCTAATGCAAGAAAATTTAGAAATAAAGTCTATGCCGGAAATATAGGAGTCAATATCGGAGTTGCTGCTCCAATGGCACAATTTCCTTTTAGTGGTTGGAAAGATAGTTTTTTTGGTGACCTTCACGGCCAAGGAAAACACGCGATAGAATTTTTTACTCAAACTAAAGTGGTAATTGAAAGATGGCCAAACACGTGGTCGAGAAAGTTTTAGTAAGGAATGAATAAGATAAGAATACTTATTATTGGCCTTGGTCGAATTGGAAAGATTCATCTTGCTAATTTACAAGCAAAGGGTGAAGTTGAAATTGTTGGTATTTGTGACCCAACCGATGAGGCTAAAGTTTTTTCCAATAAAGCAGGTTTAACATTTTATCAAAAAGATTTTACAGATATAGCTAGCGAAGTTGAGACTGACGCAATTGTAATTTGTTCCCCTACTGATACACACGCTAACTACGTATCAATCGCGGCAAAAAAAGGGATAGATGTTTTTTGTGAAAAACCTTTGGATCTATCACTTGAAAAAGTAAAGCAGGTTTTAAAAATAGTAAATGAATCTAAAATTAAATTAATGCTTGGTTTCAATAGGAGGTTTGATAGTGAATTTCAATCTGTAAAAGAAAAGATTGTAAACGGTCATATTGGTGATATCCATACTATTAAAATTACTAGTAGAGACCCCTCCCCGCCTCCAATTAATTACATAAAAAGTTCGGGTGGAATTTTTTTAGATATGACTATTCACGATTTTGATATGATTCGTTACCTGACTAACAAAAAAATCATTGAAGTCTATGCTAAAGGAGACGCATTAGTAAATCCAGAAATTGCTAAAGCTAAAGACATTGATACGGCTATTATAAATTTAACATTTGAGGATGGTAGCATGGCAGTAATTGATAATTGTAGAAAAGCTGTTTATGGATATGATCAAAGGGTCGAAGTTTTTGGATCAAAGGGTATGGTCCAATCAAAAAATAAGTTTGACAATTACACAATGACTTACGGTGAAAAAGGTGTAACATCACCTCTTCCTCAACATTTTTTTCTTGAAAGATATGCGGATGCATATAAAAAAGAAATAGATCATTTTATTGACTGTATATTACATAAAAAGAATCCTGAAGTTTCTGGTTACGATGGTCTTATGTCATTAATGCTAGGACTATGTGCTAAGGAATCACTTAATAGTAACAAACCATTTCTTTTAAGTGAAATTGACAAAACATAAAAAAAGTTGAAAATTTTACCCTCTAAAATATTATTTAATAAAGCCTATGGGAAATTTTGTATTCCGGCTATTAATGTTTCAAACCCTGAGCAGGTCATAGCCTTGTTTAAAGTAGCTGAAAAACTACAAGCACCATTTATTGTCCAAACAACTCCTGCAGCCAGAGAATATGTTCCTCCAAAAATGCTACTAGGGTACATTAAATCAGCAATTAACTTGCACCCAAACAACGTTTGTGCGATTCATATAGATCATGGATACGAATCCCATATCATAGATGGTATTAATTCTGGAATTTACACGTCTGTAATGATCGATGCCTCACATGATCCAATTGAGAAAAACATTCAAAGAACAAAATTGATTGTAGATA
>CACPQA010000005.1:30000-116864 GCA_902635965.1 uncultured Bacteroidota bacterium | reverse complement strand
TTGTATAGATAAAGGTTTATTTACGTCAATAAATTTTATTAAAAGAGGAAAGTTTAAACCATATTTATTATAAACTCCAGTCCCTAAAATTTCAATGGGATATTTTTCAATTAATTTATCAAGTTTTTTATTTTTGAAAACGCCTTTATTTACTACTGATTCGAATCCTTTTATAACTGAAACCTCCCAAGATTCACCATAGTTTTTCTCAAAACTTTTACATGAAAAAAATTTTTCAAGTTTTTTACCACCCCAAATCTTTGGTATTAAATTCTTTTTAAATGACATTGGGTAGAAGGTGGCAGATTTTGTCAATGGAAAAAATTTATTGTGATATATAGCTGGGTAAATCTTCAGTTTTTTCGCAACAGAGTTGATCCATCACTTGCTGAAATTGTTTTTTCAAAATTGAAATAGTATGATTACCGCCTTTTGAACCAAGGGCTGCTGTACCATACATAAACGGCCTACCCATAAAAACAAATTTAGCTCCAATAGCTAGTGCTCTAGCAATATCTGGACCGCTTCTAAAACCGCTGTCAATCATGATTTCAATTTTACTTTTATCTATTTGCTCTACTATTTTAGTTAGAGATTTGATTGAAGAATTTCCCGCATCAAGTTGTCTTCCACCATGGTTAGAAACAATAATTCCATCAAAACCAATTTTTATTGCATCTTTTGCATCGCTAATAGATGAGACACCTTTTAGGACTAAATTTCCTTTCCATTGTTCCCTAATTGGCTTAATTATTTCTGGATTTATTCTGCCAGAAAATGTTTCATCCATGAATTTACCTAATTGCCCCATTGACATATTTTTTTTAATGTAAGGAGAAAGATTTTTAAATCTAGGCTGCCCATATATGAGAGTATTTAATGCCCAATTTGGCTTTCCTAGTATTTGTAATATGTTTTTTAAAGTTAGTCTAGGTGGCATCGAAAGGCCTGAAATAATTTCTTTAGCTCTGTAACCAAAAGTTGGTACGTCAGCCAAAACAACTAATGTTTTACAACCTGAATTATAAGCTCTTTTTAGTATATCTTTTCTTAAATTTTTATCTGTTGGATTATATAATTGGAACCAAAAATTGCCATCGGTCAACCTCGCAGTTTTTTCTATGTCCATTGTAGTAACTGAACTTAAAATAAACGGAATATTGTGTTTCATTGAAGACTTTGCTAAAATTTCAGAAGAATTCGGCCATATCAGTCCTTGAAGCCCAACAGGTGATATTCCAAAAGGGACATCATATTCTACTCCAAAAAGAGTTGTTTTTGTTGAACTAGATTTATAATTTCTTAAATATCTAGGCTCTAGTATAACTTCTTTTAAATCTTGAATGTTACGATTTAAGTTTTCTTCATTATTACATCCCCCGTCTAAATAGTCGAAAGCAAATTCAGGAATATTTTTTTTGGCCTTTACTTTTAATGATTCAATTGTTGGGTAATTTCTAATTATATCAGTATCCATTATATTGGTTTTATAGCATAATATTTTTATTTAAATAAAAATCTTTCCTTTTAGATAGATCATTGCATTTCCTGAAACTGAAACATAGTTTCTGTGTGCTTCACACTCTAATATACCAGTTCTGTCAGATAACTGAATACTTTTAAGTTTTTTTTTATTCAATTTTCTACTCCAGTATGGAACAAGTGAACAGTGTGATGATCCTGTTACTGGGTCTTCAAAAATTGAGGACTGTGGTGTGAAAAATCTTGAAACAAAGTCACAATTGTTTCCTTGAGATGTAAATACTACTCCTCCCGGATCAATATTTATTTTATCAAACTCAGACCTTTTAATCTTAATATTTTCAATTTTTAATTGATTATCAAAGACTAAAATAAAGTCTCTAGCTTTTAAAACTTCAAGAGGTTTATAATTAATAGCGTTAGATAGATTATGAGGAATTTCAACTTTTTTTGGTTCCCTTAGAGGTAATTTTAGTTCAATTTTATCTTTAACAAACTTTGATTTTATAGTTCCACTCTTGGAATTAAATAAAATTTCATCACCTGGGTAATTTAGATGCTGTTTTAAACAATAAGCGGATGCCAAAGTTGCATGACCACATAAATCCATTTCAATATCAGGAGTAAACCATCTGATATGAAAACCATCTTTATTTTTAACAAAAAATGCTGTTTCAGAAACATTATTTTCTCTAGCTATTTTAATTAATAATTTATCATCCAACCATTTGTTTAATGGTATAACACATGCAGGATTTCCTCTAAAAACCTCAGAAGTAAAAGCATCTATTTGATAAATTTCTAGTTCCAAAACAAATTTTTAAATTAAAATAAAAGCACAGTTGTATTTTTTAATTGCATAAGTGATTTCAAAATCTTTATTTTTGTAAAAAAAAAGATGAATGCTACAAAAGCTAATTTAATAAATTCTATCTCTTTAATAATAATTGGATTATGGGGATACTTTGACGTTTTATCACCTACCGCTCTTATTCCAGTATCAATAGGAGTATTTTTAATTTTTTGCTATAGTGGTGTTAAAAATCAAAATAAAATAATTTCTCATATAGCTGTACTCCTTACATTATTAATATTAATTGCGTTAATTGGAATGAGATTACCTAAGTCAATTGATAAAGGCGGGTTTGGTTTGATAAGAGTAATTATAATGATTGTTACTTCCACATTATCAATGATATTTTTCATTAAAAGTTTTATTGCTGCTAGAAAAAATAAGTAAACTTAAAATCCCGTATTAAGTGAAATACGGGATTAAGGTGGTACCTCCAGGAATCGAACCAGGGACACAAGGATTTTCAGTCCTTTGCTCTACCAACTGAGCTAAGGTACCGTTGTTTTGCAAATATATAATCTCTTTTTTTCTTAGCAAATGTTTTTAAAATTTTAAACTTAATTGAATTTTGGTTTATTTTTATATATGAATTTGATCATAGATTGCGGAAATACCAATTTAAAATATTTCATTTTCAAAGACCAAGCATTGATTTCAACCAGCCTTTTTAAATGGGAAGGTGATTGGTCTTTTAAAATTTTGAAGAATTTTCCTGATTTAAATAATATTTTGTTGTCTGATGTTACAGGCAAATACAACAGAGAGGAATTAGAAAAAAAATTTACTAACATCAAAATTTATGATGTCAAAGCTCTCGATTTTCCTTTTAAAACAAATTACAACAAAGAAAATCTTGGTGTCGATAGAATTGGTCTAATAATGGCAGCAATTAATAAATTCCCGAAAGAAGATTGTCTCGTAATCGATGCTGGAAGTTGCTTAACTTTTGATTTGATATCTTCAAAATCAGTTCATAAAGGAGGATTAATTTCACCTGGTTTGTTAATGAGATTTAAAAGTCTAAGCCAACATACGAGTAAACTTCCATATATAAACTTTGAAGATAAAATAACGGAAATGGGAATTGATACTGAAAATTCAATTCAAAGCGGGACTTTAGAGGGCTTTATTTTTGAAATAAATGGACAAATTGAAAAATTTAAAAGAAAAACACCAAATTTGAAGGTGATTTTAACGGGTGGGGACTCCAAATACTTGTATAAAAGAATTAAAAATAGCATCTTTGCCGAGCAAGAATTTCTAGCATCTGGGTTAAATAACTTATTGGTATGCAACAACCTATAATCTTAATTCGATTAAAATTAATTTTTTTTGTATTATTTGTAAAGTTTTCTTTCGCACAAAATAGCACAGCATCCCCCTATTCACTGGGTGGTTTGGGAGATGTAACTTTTAAGGGAAATGTTATAAATAGAATGATGGGTGGTGTTAGTGTCTTTTCAGATTCAATACATGCAAATTTGAATAATCCGGCGAGTTTAGGGGAATTAAAGTTGACTACCTTCTCTGTTGGTATCCATTATAAAAATACTCAAATAACTTCTAGTGATTCAAAAGATGATAGTAGAACAGGTTCTCTAGATTATATAGCTGTGTCAATACCTACAAAGTTTTTTTCTTTTAGTTTTGGTGTTATTCCATATTCATCTGTTGGATATAGGTTGCAAGCAAACGATTTGTCGAATCAGGATGAAATTGTTGTTTCTCGTTACGAAGGAAGAGGAGGTACAAATAAATCTTTTTTAACAGTAGGATTTAAGTTGTTAAACTTTTTAAGTTTGGGAGGAACAGTAAATTATAATTTCGGTAAAATTTCAACTCAGATTTCTAATCAAAATGAAAATATAGACTATGGAACTTTTTTAACTAGTGAGTCCTCTTTGTCAGGACTTGATTATGAAATAGGAAGTCATATGAAACTCAATTTATCAAAAATATTTTTAGAAAGTTTTTTCACGTTTAAACCTACAAATATTATCAATTCAAGAAACAAAAGAGTATACTTTACTCGTTCATTACAAAGTCAAAACATTGGTGATATAAAGGAATTAGATTTGGCTACAAGTGAGTTAGACATAGTAAAATTAAAAATTGGAAAAAGTTACAAATATGGTGTAAGTATTAATAAAGATAAAAAATGGTTCATCGGTACACAATATACCTTTGCAAATTCAGAAAATTTCAAAAATGATTTTCTTAGACAAGAAAATATATCCTACGAAAATGCCAATTCCGTCTCGTTTGGTGGATTTTTTATTCCAGATTACAGTTCCATAACTGACTATTGGAAAAGAATAGTTTATAGGTTTGGATTTAGAAGTGAGAATACTGGTATAAAAATTGATAACAATCTTCTAAAAGAAACAGTTTATTCCATTGGAGGGAGTTTTCCTATGGGTGGTTATTACAGTGCAAACAATGTTTCAGGATTCTCAAATTTAAACATTGGTTTTGAATTTGGTTCAAGGGGAATAAATTCAAAAAGTCTGGTCAAAGAAACTTTTTGGGCTTTGAGAATTGGATTATCTTTGAATGATTTATGGTTTATTAAAAGAAAGTATAATTAGAAATGAAAAATAAAATATATTTAAAATTGTTTTTTCCCCTTTTAATTGGGACATACGTTTTAGCACAAAATAGTAGTGAATGTGCTCAAAACTTGTCAATTTTTGCGGAAAATGCTAAAGTTAAAAATTATAGTGCAGCTTACGGTCCTTGGATTTCGGTTAAGAATGAGTGCCCTGATTTGAATATTGCTATATATGCTTATGGAGAAAGAATACTTAAAAATAGAATAAAAAATACTCCAGAATCAGAAAAAATACAGCGGCAAACAGACTTAATGAATCTTTATGATGATTGGGTAAAATATTTCCCTCTTAAAAAGGGTAAAAATGATGTTGGAAATATTTTGTCGGCAAAGGCCCAATCTATGATTGATTTTAAAATAGGTTCCAACATTGTGATTTATTCAATTTTTGACGACGCGTTCAAAAAAGATCCAGAAAGTTTTTCAAACCCAAAAAGACTATACAGTTATTTTAAATCATTTTATGAAATATATAAATCCGGTAACGGAGAAATAACTACAGAAGAATTGTTCGAAAAATATGAAGATATTTCTGACAAGTTTGAAATTGAAGGCGTCAAGATCTCAAAAAACTTAGATAAAATCTTAAAAAAAGAAGCCAGCGGAGAGCCACTAACAACCAGAGATTTGAAACTTAGAAAGGTTTATGATTCTTATTCAAACGCTATAGCAGTATCATTAAAAAGTTTGGATGCTATTATGAGTAAGGAGTCTAGTTGCGACAATTTAGTTGTTTTATACAAAAGAAATTTTAACGAAAATAAACTTAATCTTGTCTGGCTCAAAAGGGCAACAGCAAGGATGTATGCAAAGAATTGTTCTGGGAGTGAACTTTTTGTTCAATTAGTCGAAGCAATGTATGGAATTGAGCCATCAGCTGACTCAGCATACTATCTGGGGTCACTCAACGATAAAAAAGGAAATGATGAACAGGCTGTAGAATATTGGGAAGAATCTCTTAAATTAGAAACGGATCCTTACAAAAAAGCAAAAATATTATATAAAATTGCTTTAAAGTTTAAGGAAAAGGGGAGGAAAACTACAGCGCGAAATTATGCTAGAAAAGCCTTAAGTTTTCAACCTTCTTTAGGCAAAGCATACCTTATGATCGCCAACTTGTACGCTAGTAGTGCCAATAATTGCGGAGATTCACAATTCGATAAAAGAGCGGTGTATTGGCTTGCCGCAAACACTGCCAAAAAAGCAGCAAATGTAGATGCCTCAATCAAAAAAGCCGCACTTAAAACTGCTGCAAGTTATAATGGAAGAGCTCCTTCCAAAACTGATATTTTCACTGAGGGTATGGAAGGTAAGGTGATCCAGTTTTCGTGCTGGATTAATGATAAGGTAAAAGTCCCTAAATTGTAAGTGGAACTTTCAATTTTTCTATATCGTTTTTTAAACTATGTACTAATAATTAATTTAGTATTTTCTTGTGCAAACTGGGAGAAGACCGAATTAAAAACCAGTTCGACTATCGACCCAGTAGCAACATCGTTTGAAATTAGAATGGTTTATACAGATTCGTTAAAAATAAATTCTATCTTAACAGCACCTAAACATCAAGATTTCAGAAACTTATTTTTTAAATATTCAGTTTTTCCAGATGGGTTAAAGCTTGTCTTTTATGATAATTTTGGGTGTCCGAGTATAGTCGAGGCTGATTACGGAACGATTTACAAAGAAACCTCAATCCTTGATTTAGTTGGGAACGTAAAAATATCTTCCAGTGAGGGAGACTTTCTTAGAACCACTCAGTTATACTGGGATGCTGAATCAGATTGGTTTTTTACGAACAAAAATTTTAAGTTTTGGAATTCTGATTATGATGTTAATGCTAAAAGGTTAGATGCTAACAAACAATTTACTAAGTTTAACACTGGAAGACTAACAGGCACAATGGCTGTTGATGAAAGATAACAAATGATTAAATATAGAATTTCAGAACTAATTTACTTAATCATTTCTATTATATCTCTTCGAGAAACTTATCTGATGTGGAGTTTTAACTCAAAAAAAGCATATTTATTTTTTGGATTCTTTGTCGTATCGATTTGTATGTTCTTTTTTAGAAGATCTATTAGAAAAAAAATGAATAAAAATTCATAGATGAATATAGATAATGTTGTTATCATTATTTGTTTGATTATGTCTGCCTTTTTTTCAGGAATGGAAATAGCCTATATTTCATGTAATAGAGTTTTTTTAGAAATAGAAAAAAATAAAAAAGGAATCATAGCTAAGGTTTTAAAGTACATAACTTCTAATCCCTCAAAATTTATTACTGCAATGTTAGTTGGTAATAACTTTTGTCTTGTTATTTACGGAATTTTTATGGGTGATAAAATCATTCAAATTTTATTTCCTGAACTTGAATCTGCAACCTTACCTCTTGATATCTTATTCATTCAAACTTTGATTTCAACCTTTGTAATATTGATTACAGCTGAATTCCTACCAAAGGTTTTTTTTCAGCTATATGCCAATCAGATGGTAAAGTATTTCGCTTTGCCTGGATCAGTTTTTTACACACTTCTCATGCCAATTAGTTTGTTAATATTGAAAATCACAGACAATTTTTTGAGGTTTTTCTCAACCTCGAAATCAGACAAAATTCAGTTGACTTTTTCGAAAAATGAGTTAGGAGAATATATTGAGGAACAAGTAGAAGCTGTGGAAAATAAAGACCAACTTGATTCTGAAATTGAATTTTTTCAAAATGCTTTAGATTTTTCTGAAATAAAAGTAAGAGAGGTCATGGTACCTAGGGCTGAAATAACAGGCATCAATAAATCTGAAAATATTTTAAAACTATCATCTTTATTTGAAAACACTGGGTATTCAAAAATTCCAGTTTATGATGAAAATATCGACGATATAATTGGTTTTGTACACGCTTTTGAAATGCTTAAAAAACCATCTTCAATATCAGAAATTTTACTCCCTATTGAATATGTTCATGAGCCAAATTTAATTACTGATGTGTTGAAAAAATTAACAAGAAAAAGGAAGACAATTGCTGTAGTTCTAGATGAGTATGGAGGAACTTCAGGGTTATTAACAGTTGAAGATATAGTTGAAGAATTGTTTGGCGAAATCGAGGACGAGTATGATAAAATTGACCATCACGAAAAAAAAATTAATATAAATTCTTTTGAATTTTCGGCTAGATTAGAAATAGATTATTTGATACGAAAGTATAAATTAAATCTACCTCAAGATGAAAATTATGAAACTCTTGGAGGATTAATTTTTCATATAACAGGAGAAATACCCAAAAAAAACACAATCCTCTCAATAAATGGCTTAGAATTGAAGGTGGTAAGTGTTTTATCAAATAAAATTGAAAAAGTTGCTATCAAAAAAGTAGGTGTCTAATTTTCTAACAAAATCATTTTACATTTTATTTTTTGTTAAGAAGTTGTAAATTCGTGTCGTTAAATTATAAGAGTGGCTATATTAGGTAAGATACGTGAAAAGTCAATTTTTCTGATTATTGTTATCGGACTTGCGCTGTTCGCATTCGTTATTTCTGGCGCTCTGGGAACTGGCAATTCAGACGATATTTTAAACAAACCTATAGGTTCTGTTGATGGTAAGGAAATTCCATTAGAAAACTTTCGGTTTATGGTAGAACAAACGGAGAGAAATTTTGGATTAACCACGATGCAAGCCGTGGATAACGTATGGAAACAATATGTTAGAAATTTTGTTTTTGAAAATCAATTTGAAGTCCTAGGTATTGATGCCGGAAGAGATCAAATAGAGCAAGTTGTTTCTTCAACAGAATCAATAATCAATGATGAAAGGTTTATTAATGAAGCTGGATTCTTTGATTTCGGTTTATTTACAGATTTCATAGTTCAAATCAAAAACACAAACCCACAAGCCTACGAATCATGGAAGCAACAAGAGCTTTCTATAATATCCTCTGCCAAGGAAAATATTTACTTTGACCTAATTAAATCAAGTATAGCTGTAACTCCCAAAGATGCTGAGATTTATTATCACCTAGAAAATGATAATATAGATATTGAATATGTAAAGTACCCATACTCTAAAATACCAGACACAATCTTTAAAATATCTGACCAAGAAATAAAAAACCATTTAAATAAAAATAAAGATAAATACACAACTGACGAATCTAGATCTATAGAGTATGTTTCTTTTTTTGAAAATGCCACTGAAGATGATGTTCAGAATATTCGTGAATCAATAACAAACCTCACAAAGGATAGATATGAATATAATGATGTTTCTAAGTTAACAGATACCGTTCTTGGATTTTATAACACAAAAAATATCAAAGAGTTCATTGATAGATACTCTGATGAAGAGTTTGATTCGATTTATTTAACTAAAGGTAAGTTACCATCCGAATATGCTGAAATTTTATTTAATTTAAAGACAGATGAGTCTTTTGGTCCGTATAAGGATATTAACAGTTTTAAAATTTCAAAGTTGATAGATAGGAAGAAGAATGGTTCTATAAGAGCCAGCCATATCTTAATTTCACATAATGAGTCAAATAGGAAGCCTCCAAATGTTGAAAGAACAAAGTCAGAAGCAAAAAAACTTGCGAATAATTTATATAGGCAAATTTTAAAGAATAATTCAAAATTTGAAACTTTAGCTGAGGAGTTTTCTGATGGCCCATCTAAATCGTCAGGAGGAGATCTTGGATTTTTTACTGAAAAGCAAATAGAACCTGCTTTCTATGATTTTGCGTCCAAGAACAGGATAGGAAAAATTGGATTAGTTGAGACATCTTTTGGTTTTCACATTATTAAAGTTGTGGACAAAGAAGATTTAGTTTTACTTGCTACTTTAACAAAAAAAATCGTACCATCTGAGACCACATCAAACGAGGTTTTTAAAAATGCTACTCAATTTGAAATGAATTCATTAAATGGTGATTTTCAAAGTGCTGCTCTTGAAAAAGACTACAATGTAAGATTTATTTCAAATATTAACCGGCTTGACGAAAATTTACCTGGATTAACGTTACAAAGAAGGATTGTTCAGTGGATATTTGATGATAGTAGAATCGTTGGAGAAATAAAACGATTTGATCTTTCTTTTGGTGGTTATGTTGTGGTTAAGATAAATGAAATTAAAGATAAAGGAGTTTTAGATATTGACGATGTTAGGAAAGAAATCACCTATGAGCTTTTAAATAAAAAGAAAGCAGAACTAATTATTAATGACAATTCGAACCTTTTAGGTTTAGAAGAATTTGCTGCAAAAAACGAACTAGAGGTCATTACTGCGAATGCAATTAATCAAAAAAGTGGTACCATTGTTGGTTCTGGAGAAGAACCACATATTGTGGGAAAAGCATTTGGGCTTGATGAATTTAAAACCTCAGAATTATTAATTGGCAATAGTGGCATTTTTATGCTAAAAATTACAAAAAAAACAATTGCAGAAGATTTATCCGATTATTCAAAACTTGCTTCTAAATTGCAATCTGAAGAAAGAGAAAACCTTCCAAGTTTAATTATTTCTGCTCTAGAAAATACTGCAGAAATTCAGGATAATAGATCGATCTATTATTGATTTACAAATTATAGTTTCATCACTGAAAATGGCATAATTGTCTTATATCCTTTTTTTAAAAAATATTTTGGCGTTTCACTGTCTCCGGACACAAGTACAAAATCTCCACCCCAAGCACCTAAACTTTTAATCTGTCCATTGAAATCATTAAAAAGAGTCTTTTGAACTGGTTTTTCCGATATAACATTTGAAATTATATCTTCATGTTCTTTCAACATTTCATTGAAGATTTTTTGATTTTTTTCTTTAGCGATCATTTTCCCTAAAGAATTAATTCTTAGAATATCATCCTTAAATTCATTTTTCTTATTCAAAAAATTACTCACCTCTTTTTGACTATTTACTTTTTTATTAAGATGAACAAAAAAAAGATTTTCTTTGAATGGAGGAGAAAATTTTGTCTCACTAACTTCATTGATTTCCCCTTTTTTTTTGAAAAAAATTGGAGTTTTTGTGTTAGAAACAGCTATATCATATCCACTTCCGGGAAAAGTAACTTTCAATAACTCATATGGATTTATATTGAGCCAATTAGAAATATTATTTATAAGAGTTGAAGATGACCCTAAACCCCAATTCCTTTCAAAATCTAAGTTTGTTGAAATATCTAGGCCTCGACGTGCAAATCCAGGTGAAAACTTATTTATATTTTTCAAAAGTTTTATAAGAGAAAAGATATCTTCTGTTTTTGTTTTTTTGGATTTTATTAATTTAAAGTTTAAATCAAACCTACAGTCAATCCATTTTTGGTTACTACATGTATAGGCTTTCCAAGAAATTTGTTTTTCTGTATTTTCTTTAACTGACAGTTTTTGACCCTGTTTTGTTGGTATTGCCAGTCCTTTAGCTCCCTTTAAAATAAGATATTCGGCCGTTATTAATAATTTTCCACAACTATAATAATTCATTCTATCCTTTATTTAAAAATTCCCTTACATTTTTATATGAAACATTTTTAGCTTTAAAATACTCAACGGCACGAATTTTTTGTATTTGATTAGCACCAAGTTGATTTAAAATATTTAATAAGTGCATTTTCATATGCCCTTTTTGAATTCCTGTAGTTACTAAAGATTTTAGTGCCGCAAAGTTTTGAGCCAATCCTACGGCAGATATTATTTGCATTAATTCATTAGCGCTGGGGTTTCCAAGTAAATCGTGAGCCCAACTTACCAATGGGTGCAATTTAGTTAAACCACCCACAGTACCTAAAGATAAAGGAATCGTTAAATCAAAATAAAATATATCATTTTTGACATAGGCATCTGATAAACCTGAATAATTACCGTCTTTAGAGGCATAAGAATGAATACCGGCTTCTACAGATCTAAAATCATTCCCAGTAGCAATTACCACTGAGTCAATTCCGTTCATAATTCCTTTGTTGTGTGTAACTGCTCTAAAAGTGTCAACTTTAGAAATTTTTACAGCATCAATAAAATTTTGAATAAATTTTTTATCCTTTAATCCTCCATTATTTTTTTCTAAATCATCGACTTTACAATTAACACTGGCTCTAACAAGACAATTAGGAGTATAATTTGATAAAATACTCATAAGAAAATTAATTTTTTCACTACTGCCGTCTAAAAATTTTTTTTCTTCAATATAAAATTTAAATACCTCAGTTACTTTTTCAAGACATGAGTTTATAAAATTTGCACCCATTGAATCAATTGTGTTAAATTTTGCGAATATTTGGTAATAACAATTAATTTTTTCACTCATATCAATAAGTTCTAGACTTGAAATCCCACCTCCTCTCTTTTCCATATTTGATGTAATTGGGTTCAAATCCTTAATAATATCTTTTTTTATTTTTCTAAAAAAAGATTCTATCTTTTTAAAGGGACCATTGTAAAAAAAATGTATCTGACCAACTTTTTCTGCACTCAAAACCTCGGTTTTAAATCCACCAAGTTTGGACCAAAATTTCGCAGTCTTGGAAGCTGCAGCGACAATACTGCTTTCCTCTATTGCCATTGGAACAGTGTAATATTTATTATTAATCAAGAAATTAGGTGCAACTGCAAAAGGTAGATAAAAGTTTGTTATCGTATTTTCAATAAATTCATCATGAAGGTTCTGGATTGATTTGTCATCATTCAAATAACTAAATAGAATATCTTTTGCTTTTTTATTGTTATGAAAATGATTGCTAATAATCCAATCAATTTTTTCTAGCTTTTTTTTCTTTGAGAAGCCATTCACAAAATTGCTCATAGCGACGGATTTTTTTTTAAATATACCATATTAGAAGAACAATTTTTGAATGTTATGTAAAAGAAATTAACTTTAAGGTTTTATTAAATGATTAAGATTTGAGGATTTTAATTTTTTTATTATTTTTCAACATTGTCTCCTCTCAACAGGTTTTACTTAACAATGAGGACATATGGAATTTTGAATTTGAGCAACAAACTATTAAATCTATTTACCATTTCAAAACCAAAAACTATTACTCTACGATAGAAATTAATCGTGTTCAAAAAAAATCAAAAATTGTACTAAGAAGTTATGAGACTGGTGAGATTGTAGATGTTATTTTAGACTCATCATCATCAGCGAAGATACCCTTTTTCACAAGTTATTCTTTTTCAAGTGATGAAAATAAAATTTTATTAGAAACAAATGTATATCCGCTTTACAGAAGGTCTAAATTAGCTGAGTATTATATTTACAGCATCCCAAATGATCAAATTAATTATGTTTTTAACGATTTAATTCAAGAACCTTTTTTCTCACCAGATGGTGAAAAAGTAGCGTTTATTTATAATAGAAATATATATATTAAATTTTTAAATAAAAATATTATAAAGCAAATTACCTTTACAGGAAATGAAAACATTATTAATGGTTTAGCAGATTGGGTTTATGAAGAAGAATTTGGTTTAGTACGAGCTTTTGATTGGGATAAAGACAGCAATAATCTTGCGTTTATTGTGTTTGATGAAACAAATGTGCCTGAATACTCAATGAAAATTTTTGGTAATAATTTGTATCCATTCCAGTATAATTTTAAATATCCTAAAGCTGGTGAAAAAAATTCAAGTTTAGATTTAAAAATTTATAATCTAGAAAACGAAAAAATAAGTCCCATTGATTTAAATATAGATAAAGATGATTATTACTATATACCAAGATTAAGATTCAGTGACTATTCAAATAAATTATTTATACAATCTTTAAATAGACTTCAAAATAAATTATTATTAACAAGCTATGACCTCGGTCTAGGTATAATTAAAAGAGTCTTTGAAGAAAAAGATGAAACCTATGTAGATATTAAAGAAAAAATCTTTTTTTTAGAAGATGACGATTTCTTGTTGACAAGTGACAGAAGCGGATATAATCATATTTATCTAGTAAAAAATGAAGAAAAAAAAATAAATCAAATTACTACAGGGAATTGGGATGTCGATAAGTTACTGGGTGTAAATAAAGGTGTGGTTTATTACTCTTCTACTGAAGATGAATCAATTGAAAGGGTCATTTATAAAATAAGTTTGAATGGAAAAAACAAAAAATCTCTTTCACCGAAAAGAGGTTTCAATGGAGCTTCTTTTACATCAAATTACAAATACTTTATTCACTCTTTTGAAGATAATAGTACTCCACTAGTTTATTCCCTAAGAGATAGTAAATCAGGAAAGCTGGTTAGAAAAATAATTGACAATAATATACTGCTTGAAAAGCTTAAAGCTTACAGTCTTTCTCCTAAGGAATTTTCAAAAGTAAACATAAATGGGGAGGTGCTAAACATGTGGATAATTAAACCTGCTAATTTCAACCCTAAAAATAAATATCCACTGATAATCTATCAATATTCCGGACCTGGATCTCAAGAAGTTGAAAACAGATGGAATACTAATAGAGACTTTTGGCATCAAATGTTAGCTCAAAAGGGTTATTTAATCGCATGTGTTGATGGAAGAGGAACAGGTTTTAAAGGGAAAAAGTTTAAAAAAATCACATACGGGCAACTTGCTAAGTATGAAACAGAAGATCAGATAAGTTTTGCTAAATATATGTCTAAATTTTCTTACATTGACAAGGATAGAATTGGAATATGGGGGTGGAGCTATGGTGGCCTGATATCAACAAACTGTATTTTGAAAGGGAGTGATATATTTTCCCTTGCGATAGCAGTAGCTCCAGTTACAAATTGGAGGTTTTACGACACAATATACACTGAAAGATTTATGGGGTTGCCAAAAGATAATAAAGAAGGTTACGATTTAAACTCACCTCTTAATTTTGCACATTTACTAGAAGGAGATTATTTATTAATTCATGGCTCCGCAGATGATAATGTTCATCTACAAAACACCATGCGCATGGTTGAGGAGTTAATACAAGAAGATAAACAATTCGAATGGATGATTTATCCCGACAAAAACCATGGAATTTATGGAGGTAACACCTCAATTCACCTATATAATAAAATGACTAATTTTATAGAAAAGAATTTATGATAATTAATTCTAATTTATTTGAAGGAAAGTGAATTTAAATTTTATGGGTCACTTTTAAACCAAAGGACAATTTTTGACCACCCCACAGGCCTGTTTGTTCTTTTTTTCACTGAAATGTGGGAAAGGTTCAGCTACTACGGAATGAGGGCAATACTTGTACTCTTTTTAACATCTTCTCTTTTAAATGAGGGATGGGAGTGGGAGAGGGAAGATGCATTAGTATTGTATGGTTGGTACACAGGTCTAGCTTATTTTACCCCACTTATTGGAGGAATTATCGCCGATAAACTTTTAGGTTATAGAAATGCAACTGTAATAGGTGCAATTATTATGGCAATTGGACACGGATCTATGGCATTAGAGTACTTTGATGACTTTTTTTTCTTTATTGGAATTGGATTAATTATTATTGGTAACGGTTTATTTAAACCCAATATTTCTTCAATGGTAGGGCAACTATACAGAGAATCGGATATTAGGAAAGATGGGGCATACACCATCTTTTATATGGGCATCAATTGTGGAGCATTTTTAGGAATTTTATTATGTGGTTATTTAGGTGAAACCATCGGATGGCACTTGGGATTTGGGGTTGCTGGAATTTTTATGCTTTTTGGAATGCTTCAATTTTATTTTGCCCAAAATATTTTTGGTTCTATTGGTCGTAAACCAGAAAAGAAATTAAATAAAGTTAAAGAAATGAAAAATGATTCCTCGATAAACTCAATCGAAATGGAT
This sequence comes from uncultured Bacteroidota bacterium, assembly GCA_902635965.1. Taxonomy (GTDB): domain Bacteria; phylum Bacteroidota; class Bacteroidia; order Flavobacteriales; family Flavobacteriaceae; genus TMED96. Next base: position 101,143 of record CACPQA010000005.1, on the reverse strand, counting down.
AGGATTCTAGTTATTTTAGTTTTTTCGGCCGCTACAATTTTTTTTTGGTGGGCTTTTGAACAAGCTGGTGGCTCAATGACAATTTTCGCAAATGATTACACCAATCGGAACTTGACAGGCAAAGCATCACTTATATTTAAAGCAGTTAACACGGTAATTACGATAGTTCCAATGCTTGTTATTACATTTGTTTTAATTAAATTGTTCCAAAATATATTTCAAAAGTATTTTTTATCTATATTTTTTCTTGGCACTAGCTTTATTGTTATATGGGGGATAATTTTATTTATGTTGGGATTACTCCCTAGTTTTGTTTCATCGTTATTAAGTTCTTATTTAGATATCTTTGAATACTATATTCCATTTAACTGGAGTGCCTCAGAAGTAGTAGATACAGAAATTCCAGCATCTTGGTTTTCAGTTTTAAATTCATTATTTATTATAATTTTCGCTCCTATTTTCTCAATGCTTTGGAGTTCAAAACTTAACCCGAGCGGGCCAGTCAAATTTTCAATTGGTTTAATCCTACTTGGTTTAGGTTTTGCATTTCTAGCGTATGGTTCAATGTCAATTCCATACGGTGCTCAAACTGCAAGTGTAAGTATATTTTGGTTAGTGTTTGCCTATTTATTTCATACGCTTGGAGAATTATGCGTTTCACCTGTTGGTTTATCTTACGTTAGTAAACTTGCTCCCATGAGACTTGTTGGGTTAATGATGGGGTTTTGGTTACTAGCAAATTTTTTTGCAAATCTTATAGGAGGTTTTACTGGTAGTTATATTGATAAAATATCGTCCAATATAGGTCTTACAGGGTTTTTTTTAATTTTTACAATGGTTCCAATTTTAGTTGGACTGATAATTTTTTTATTTAAAAACAACTTAATTAGAAGAATGCATGGGCACTACTAAAATTTACATTTTTTTATTTTTTTTTACAACTAATGTAATTTATTCTCAGAAGATTAAGTGGTTGTCTTTGGATGAAGCTCTAAAAGCACAAAAAATTCAGCCCAAAAAGATCATTATGGATGTTTATACTAAATGGTGTGGTCCGTGCAGGTTACTTGACAAGAAAACTTTTGGTAATCCAGATGTCTCTAGATATATTTCTCAAAATTTTTATGCTGTTAAATTTAATGCGGAAGGTGACGAAGAAATTTTTTTTTATGATAAAAAATATTCTAATCCAAATTATAATCCAGATAGAAAGGGCAGAAATTCTACCCATGATTTTACCAAGTTTTTAGGAATTCGAGGTTATCCAACGATCATTTTCTTTAGTGAACAAGGGGATCCTATTATACCATTGACGGGTTACTTTAATGTTAGGCAAATAGAACCATATTTAAAAATGATAAAAAGAGGTGACTATGCTGTTTTTAAGGACTCTGACGATATCGAAAAGTATATTGAAAACTTTAATTATAGATTTAGACAATAACCGTTTTTATATTTTAGTAATCATCTTTGCTACCTTTAAACTTGTTTTCTCTTTTCCTAATCTTTCCCTTAATATTTTATATTCTTTTTTAAGATTCAAAACATTTTCATTCTTTAAAAGTTTCGATAATTCATTAACTATTTTACTTTTTGAACAATCCTTTTGAATTAGTTCCTTTACAACTTCTCTATCCATAATAATATTTACGAGAGATATAAACTTTACCTTAACATATAATTTGCCTATTAAATATGAAAACAAACTACTTTTATAACAAACAATCTGTGGTACGTTGAAGAGAGCAGTTTCGAGTGTTGCCGTCCCACTAGTAACTAGCGCTGCAGTTGATTTTTTTAAAAGACTGTAAGTTTTATCATATACTATTTTGATTTCATCATCCTTCAATATTTCTTTATACCATTCTTTACTAGTAGACAAACCTGCAATTATAAACTCATAGTTAGAAAAATGATTAATTACAGATTTGAAAATAGGTAACATTTTTTTTATCTCTTGTTTTCTACTTCCTGGGAAAAGGGCTATTACCGGTTTAGTTATTTTTAGTGACAATAAATCAGTTTTTGCTATCTCTTTGTTAATGATTTCAACTAAAGGATGGCCAACATAATGTACATCTAAATTGTGTTTTTTTTTGTAGTATTCCCTCTCAAAGGGAAGAATCACATACATATAGTCAATATCACGTTTTATTTTTTTAATCCTGCTTTCCTTCCAAGCCCATATTTGTGGACTTATGTAAAAATGATTTTCAAAGCCTTTTTTTTTCGCCCATTTGGCAATTAACATGTTAAAACCAGGATAATCTATATAAATTATCCTGTCTGGTTGGAAACCATTTATGTCTTTTTTGCAAAAACTAATATTTTTTAGAATTATATTTATGTTCATTAATACCTCCCAAAACCCCATGAATGACAACTGATTGATATGTTTAACAATTTTACCTCCAATTCCTTTCATTTTTTCTCCACCCCAAAATCTAAATTTGGCTTTATTGTCAATTTTTTTTATACTTTCCATAATTTTAGATCCATGTAAATCTCCTGAAGCTTCACCCGCAATAATATAGTATCTCATTTATAAAACTTTTAAAACAACAACAATAAGAACTAAAAGTAAAAGATATGATATCAATCCATATGCGTAACTTACTTTATTAAATTTTAAAAAAATAAAAAATATTGGGATGTTTATTAAAGACCCTACACTTATTAAAGAACCTAGTTTTTTCTGAATAAATAGAGATTCTAAGCTGTAGTAAACTGATTCTGGAGAGAATATCATTATAAAAAAAATGATACCCGCTAGAGTCCCAGTTACTCCAATGATAAAACCTGCTAGTTTTTCTTTAACCATTAAATTCCCACTTTTCTAACTCATGGATGTAATCCTTTGCAGTCAAATCAAACCTGATTGGTACAATTGACCCATAACCATTTTTAATGGCGTATTCGTCTGTTTCATTTGAATTATCATTATTTATGAAATTTCCAGTTAACCAATAGTATATTTTTCCCACAGGATTCTTTCTTTTAATGAAATTTTCTTCCCAATGTGTATTGGCATGTCTACAAATCTTTAATCCCTTTACTTTTGACCTTGGAAAGTTTACATTGAGCACAATATTAGTAGGCAGTTTCATATTTAAAACATTAAGAATTATTGATTTGATAAATTTTTCCAGATGATTAAATTTAGCGTCCCAGCTATAGTCATGAATAGAGAAACCAACAGCTGGAACTCCCTGAATAGCGGCTTCAATTGCTGCACCTATGGTTCCGGAGTAAAGGGCGTTTATTGATGAATTAGCCCCATGGTTAATCCCTGAAACACATAAATCAGGTTTTTTTTTTAAAATTTCATTAACTCCAAATTTTACACAGTCAGCAGGTGTTCCTGACAATTGATATTCGAATTTTGATTTTAAATGATAATTACTTTTAGACACATACAAAGGAGAATTTATAGTTATTGCTTGGCTGGTTGCTGATTTTGCAGAATCAGGAGCTACAATAACAACATCACCAATCTGTGATACAACACTTACGAGATATTTTAGACCAGGTGCGTTTATACCATCATCGTTTGTAGCAAGAATAAGAGGACGTTTTGCCATCTTTAACATTTTTTTTAAAGTTAGTGAATTAAGAAACTGTACTACTAAAATAATGTTAAAATCAAATAAATTTTTTTGTATGGTTTGGATCAAATACATAAATTTGAACCCTTTTATGACAAGATTATTATTTACACCATTTTTAATTATAACATATTTTACTAGCTATTTTATTGAGTTTAACAACCCATCTAAAGATAAGTTACTAATTGAAATCGTTTCATATGTGTTAAAAAGAGGTCATTATTCACCATCACAGATAGATGATCAATTTTCAGAAGATGTTTACAAAAACTTTCTTAACGGAGTAGACAGTCGGCATTTATTTTTCATTCAAAGCGATATAGATTTTTTTGATTCGTACAAGTTTGAAATTGATGACCAAATCATATCATCTAAGATTGAATTTTTTGATCTTTCACATCAAAGGTACCTTCAAAGATTAGATCAAGTAAAGTCATTTTACCCAACCCTATTAAATCAAACGTTTGATTTCAGTATTGATGAAAAAATAAATTTAGATTTTGAAAGTACTTCCTATTCCAAATCATTATCGGAATTGAAACAACAGTGGAGAAAGTTTTTAAAGTTTAATGCACTCGGTATTTTTTCAAATTTAAAAGAAGAGGAAAAAAGAAAAAAAGAAAAGGATCCTAATTATAACTTAAGAGCTGACGACGTTTTAGAACTTGAGACAAGAAATGTACTCAAAGAAGATATGAAATACTTTTTTGAAGCTAGATATGATCTAAATAGAAACGATTATTTTTCTATTTATGTCAATTCGATTGCTCTTCAGTTTGATCCTCATACATCTTATTTTGCTCCTAGTGCTAAAGATAGATTTGATCAAAATATATCAGGTAAATTTGAGGGTATAGGCGCTAGACTCACCAAAAGGAATCAAGAAGTTGAAATTGTAGAAATAATTTCTGGAGGTCCTGTTTGGAGGGAAAATTCGCTTAGGCCGGGTGATAAAATTCTTAAAGTATCGCAACTTAATGAAACACCTGTAGATGTTGTGGGAATGAGGCTCGATGATGTTATTAAACTTATAAAAGGGCCCAAAGGTACTCAGGTGATTCTTACCGTAAAAAAACTTGATGGATCTATAATTGATGTAAATTTAACAAGGGACATTATTGAACTTGAAGAAGCTTTTGCGAAGTCTACTATTATTGAAAAAGATAACGTTAAATACGGCTTAATTAATTTACCAAGATTTTATGTTGATTTTCAAGATTACGGCAAAAGAAATGCAGCCACTGATGTTAAAAATGAAATACAAAAGCTTAAAAAACAAAATGTGCAGGGAATAATTATTGATTTAAGGAACAATGGTGGAGGTTCTTTACAAACAGTAGTTGATATGGCTGGATATTTTATCAAAGATGGTCCAATCGTTCAAGTCAAATCCACAGGTGGAAAAAAACAGATATTATTTGACACAGATAATCAAATAGAATGGGATGGAGCTCTAGTCCTTTTAGTTAACGAGTTTTCAGCATCAGCATCAGAAATTTTGGCTGCTGCATTTCAAGATTACAGGAGAGGTATTGTTTTAGGTAGTAAGCAAACATATGGAAAAGGGACCGTTCAAAATATGATTGATTTGAATAAGATAATCTCTGGGAATACATATGGAGATATGGGGGCGATGAAAGTGACAACTGACAAGTTTTATAGAATTAACGGAGGATCAACTCAGTTAGAAGGAGTTAAGAGTGATGTAATTTTTCCAAACAGATATTCTTATATAGAAGTTGGAGAGAGGGATCAAGACAATCCACTAAAATGGGATAAAATCACTCCGGCTTCTTACGAAACATTTATTAACGAGGACAGATTTTTAAGTATTATAGAAAAAAGCCAAAGGAGGCTTGAAATCAATCCGTACGTAAAACTAATTGATGATCAAGCGAAATTAATCAGGCAAAGGCAAGAAAATTCAGAATTCACATTAAATTACAATGATTTGATTAAACAAAAGGAAATTGAAGATATAGAGTCAAAAAAATTTAGAAAATTGAATGAATTCAGTAACACATTATCTTTCTACCCCACCAATACAGATTTAGATAAGATTTCAAAGGATTCAATTTTAACTAAAAAAAGAGAGCGATGGGAAGAAGCTTTATCAAAAGATATTTATATAGATGAAGCTATCAATATTTTAAAAGATTTAAGTGAAGTTTTTGTTGATTCCAAAAAATTTGCTCAAGCTGCTAATTAGTGAATTATATCCTTGTTTCGTTCAGTCTGTTTGCATCAATATTTAGATATATAAAAATCAAAATAGTAAATGTATACATACTAGATCCACCATAACTTATAAATGGTAGAGGAATACCTATAGTTGGTACTAAACCAATTGACATTCCAACATTAATAAAAAAATGCATAAAAATTAAACTTGCAGCTCCGTAAGCATATGATCGTCCAAAAATATTTTTTTGAAGTTCAGCTCGAAATAGTATTCTTAAAATGAGCGTAGCAAATAAAATGATTATAATAGAAGTTCCATAAAATCCCCATTCTTCACCGATTGTACTGAAAATATAATCAGTATGTTGTCTAGGAACAAACTTCCCCTTTGTTTGGGTTCCCTGTAAAAACCCTTTTCCAGAAATTCCTCCTGATCCAATAGCAATTATTGATTGATTCAAATTATAACCAATTCCCATAATGTCTGTTTCCTTTCCTAAAAAAATATCTATTCTATCTCTATGTCTTTGAGAAAGTAAGTCTTCGTAAATATGATTTATTGAAAAAACATATACACAGCTTAAAATAAAAACTATAATTATAGGTATTGATGAAACTTTTTTATTTATTTTTTTTGACAAAAAATAAAAGCAACCAAAAAAACCAGTTAAAAAAACTGAAATATAAAAAAATGGTTTTATAAGGGCGAATAAAGCTAATATCATAGATAGGCCTAAAAACAAAAGAAAATTTGGATTCAATCCCTCTCTAAATAAAACGAATGTAAAAGATAAAAAAATCAAAGCTGATCCAAAGTCTGGTTGTAGTAAAGTGAGTAACACTGGTATTAAAATGACCAGAAAAACTTGAATGAGTGATTTAATTTTTTTTAAGTCTATTTCAATTTCACTCAATAATTTTGCAATAGCTAAATTGGTTGAAAGTTTTGCTATTTCTGTTGGTTGAATGCTAAGTCCAAAAAGTGTATACCATGATTTGTGTCCATAAACGGTGTCACCAAAGGCAAAAAGGCCTATCAACAAAAAAATAGATAATAAATATATAAGACTCGAGAATTTCTGAAAAAATTTAGAAGGGGCAAATAAAATAAAAATTCCTGAAATAAGAGAGAAAGTAAAAAACAAAAATTGTTTAAAAGCAAGACTATTTAAGTCAAACGAATTGATTCTTTCATTACTGTAAGTGGATGAATATATATTCAAAATTCCAGTACTTACCAATAAAAAATATATTACAATTGTTATCCAATCTATTCGAAGTGTTCTATTCATTTATATTAAAATTTTCTCCTGAAATTGGTTTGTTGTATTCTAGCTCAAGGCTTCCATTTAACATTCTATTCTCTAGTCTTGGTCTAGTAATAGTATTATTTAGATACTTTTCAATCATCAAACTAGAAATTGGAGCTGCCCATCTTGACCCCCAATATCCATTTTCAATAAAAGCAGCAACTGCAATTTTAGGATTTTCTTTAGGGGCAAATGCTATGAAAATTGAGTGATCAGTGAGCTGTGTTTTTTTTCCTTTAATTATGGTGAAATTTTCAACTGTCCCTGTTTTGCCACAAACTTTTAGTCCATTTATCTTCGCAATTCTCGCGGTGCCCTCCTCTACTACTTTATACATTCCGTCAATTACATCAAAAAAATTATTTGTATCAACAGCTGTAGTAATCTTTGGCATTTCATTATAAGGTTTTTTTTCGTCTTTGATTTTTACAAAATGAGGAGTAATATAAAATCCTTTGTTGGCAATCGCACTTGTATAATTTGCAAGTTGTATAGGTGTTGCTAGAACTTCCCCCTGACCTATTCCATTTGAAATTATATTGGTTGCACTCCAGTTTTCTCCCTTATATAAATCATTGTAAAAACTTGAGTTTGGAATCAAACCAGGTCTTCCAATCGGAAGGTCATATCCAAGATAGTTTCCTAGACCAAAACTTTCAAGATACTTCTTCCAATTATCGATTCCTTCGGCTGTTGACTTTGAATTGTTTATGAGACTCAAATAAGTTTTTGAGAAAAAAGTATTGCAAGATTTATTAATGCTTTTTATTAAGTCATTTTTACTTCCATATTTACAATTACAATCCATATGAGCATTCTTAGCATAATAAAACCCTTTATTACAATTATGCTGGGTTTCATTATTTATTACCCCTTCTTGTAATGCGATTAATGCATTAAGAGGTTTTAATGTTGAACCAGGAGAGTACTGTGCAAGTAAAGCTCTATCAAACAATGGTTTAGAAACAGTATCATTGGCAAGCATTTTGTAATTATCTGAACGTTGTCTTCCAACTAAAATTTTTGGGTCATAGGAAGGAGCGGTAACTAATGCTAACACCTCGCCAGTTTCTGGTTCAATAGCTACAACACCTCCTCTTTTATTTTTCATCAGTTTTTCACCATAGGATTGTAATTCAATGTCAATTGTTAAGTTTATATTTTTTGCTTGCACAGGTTCTATGTCGTATTTACCATTTTTATAGGGACCAATAATCCTGTTAAATCTGTCCTTTTGGAGGAACTTTTTTCCTTTTTTGCCTCTTAACTCATTTTCATAGGATTTTTCAATCCCTTGCCTACCAATTAAATCTCCTTGACGATAATAGTTATCTCTCATAAGATCTTGATTATTAACTTCACTTACATAACCAAGAACATTTGCACCAAAGCTAAATCTATAATCTCTTATTGATTTTCTTTGAATAAAAAAACCTTGAAATTTCCACATTTGCTCTTGAAGTTTTGCATAGACCTCTTTTGATATTTGATTCACGATAACAGAAGGTAATCTCATAGAAAATCTTCTAGCACTTTCTAAATTTGATATCAATTCTTTTTTTTCAATACCTGTTAAACTGCAAAATGACAAAGTATCGAAAGGAGACAAATTTTCAGGGATAATCATAACATCATAAGCGGGCTGATTTGAAACTAAAATTCTACCTTTTCTGTCGTAGATAAATCCACGCTCTGGATAATCCTCTATCTCAAGAATAGCATTATTTTGAGATAATTTGTCGTAGTCTTTATTTAAAACTTGTAAACCAAAAAGTTTTATTAAAAAAATCAAACTAATCACAATTGTCAATAATTTTAATAGGTAAATCCTAGTCATTCTTTAGCGCTAAAAAGGTTTATAAATGAAATAATCACCACAAAAGTGAATATTGAGTTGGCAATTGTCAATTTTAAAATTGTGAAAGTATGTATCCAATTGAAATATGAATAAGAATTTAAAATTAGCTGATGAAGAATTATAATTAAAAGATAATACAAAACCCTATTTGAGATCAAAATTCCAGACGAAATCGGATTAGAAAAATCCTCATAGTTTGGACCAATAGAAAACTTTGTAATTAAAGGTCTTATAAAGGAAATGGTCACACAAGAAAGGCTGTGTGATCCTGCTGATTGACTCAAAATATCCATCATAAGACCCAACAAAAAACCAATTAAAATAAAATTAAATTGGTCCATGTCATATCTATATGTAATTAAGACCAATATGTAAATACTTGGATTCATAAAACCAAACAAGTTTATTCTATCAAAAATTAGAAGTTGTAAAAAAACCAAAAAACAAGAAAGCAAAAATATTTTTGGGTAGTATTGATTCATTTTTATTTGTAAAGGGACTCAATCTCAGATTTATACTTATTTTTTAAAAAATAAACATTATTTAGATTAGTCATATTATTTATGAGTTTGACATTTATCAAGTAATACCTACCATTATTTTTAAATTCTACGATCTTTCCAATAGGAATACCTTCAGGGAAATATGATGACATGCCCCCAGTAACTATTGTGTCACCTACATTAATTTTATTTATAATCGAAATATCAGAAAGGGTTACTTTGTCAGGGTCATTTCCCTCCCAAAACAAGGAACCAAATGCATTTGTTTTTTTATGCTTCGCATTAATTTTTATGTCTTTATGAAGAATTGATAGGACAGATGAAAAGTTTTCGGTGGTTTGATTTACAATACCAATAATTCCATCACTACCAATAACCCCCATTTCTTTTTCAACCATATCAGAACCCCCCTTATTTATTATGATAATATTTCTGTTACTAGATATATTATTTTTAATTACATTACCTAAGATTAATGAATACGGAGAATCAATTTTCTCATATTCATAATTTGATTTATAATTTTCATCAATAAGTAAAGATTTTAAATGAAAGTTTTCTTCTAAAAGCTTTGCGTTTATTTTTTTTAGTCGAAAATACGATGTTAAATTTTTTAAAGGCTCTGAAGCTAAACCGCTGGCGATGATACTAGCTTTGTAAATCTTTGATTTATGATATTCGCTTTGGAAATATGAAAAAGATAAAATTATAGATACAAAAAAAAGGTACAAAAACAAGTTTTTATATCTAAGTATAAAACTAAGTAGCCACTGCATTAGATTTATTTAATAAGGATGGTTTTATATAAATCTATATTCTTAAGTGTAATTCCAGTTCCTCTCACAACCGCCTGAAGAGGATCTTCAGCTATGTAAACAGGCAAATCTGTTTTGGTTGATATTCTTTTGTCTAAACCCCTTAACATTGATCCCCCGCCAGCCAAATAAATCCCCGTATTATATATATCCGCAGCTAGTTCTGGAGGTGTTTGTGAGAGAGCCTCCATAATTGCGTCTTCAATTCTAAGTATTGATTTGTCTAACGCTCTAGCAACTTCCTTGTGAGAAACTATTACCTGTTTGGGTTTCCCAGACAATAGATCCCTACCTTGAACTGACATCTCATCTGGTGGATTATCTAAATCTTCAGTCGCGGAACCAACATTAATTTTAATTTTTTCAGCAGTCCTTTCTCCAACATACAAATTATGTTGTCTTCTCATATAATAGACTATATCATTGGTAAATACATCGCCTGCTATCTTAACTGATTTATCACAAACTATACCAGACAGAGCAATCACAGCAATTTCTGTAGTACCCCCACCAATATCTACAATCATATTTCCTTTTGGTTGTTTTATATCGATACCGATGCCAATTGCCGCAGCCATTGGTTCGTGAATAAGATATACTTCTTTACCATTCACTCTTTCAGCAGACTCTCTGACGGCTCTCATTTCAACCTCTGTTATACCCGAGGGAATACAAATAACCATTTTTAGTGCTGGAGTAACAACTTTGTTTTTTAAGGTTGGAACACTTTTAATAAGCATACTTATCATCTGCTCAGAAGCATTGAAGTCTGCAATTACACCATCTTTAAGTGGTCTAATTGTTTTAATATTTTCATGAGTTTTACCCTGCATCATACTTGCCTCATGACCTATAGCAATAACTTTGTTAGTAGACCTGTCAATGGCGACAATAGAAGGGCTGTCAACAACAACCTTATCTTTATGTATAATTAAAGTGTTTGCTGTACCCAAATCTATCGCTATATCTTCAGTAAGAAAATCAAAAAATCCCATGAAATTTTGTCATTTTTTTAAATAAAGTATTGCAAATTTAAGAAATTAATGCTTAAAATGACGTATCCCAGTAAAGACCATTTTCATTTTGTTTTTATCACAAAACTCAATTGATAAATTATCTTTAATTGAACCTCCTGGTTGGATAATACATTTTATTCCTTCATTGTTTGCAATTTCAACACAATCTGGGAAAGGAAAGAAGGCATCGCTAGCCATAACCGCATTTTTCAAATTAAAACCTAAACTTTTTGCTTTTTTAATAGCTTGTTTTAGTGCGTCAACTCTCGAACTTTGACCCATACCAGAACCTAATAGTTGAGAATTTTTTACCAAGACAATTGTATTTGATTTTGTGTGCTTACTTACTTTTGAAGCAAATATTAAATCATTAATTTCCTTTTTATTAGGAATTTCTTTTGTAACAAAACTTAAATTTTTTGGAGAATCTGTCTTGTAATCATTTTCTTGAACTAAAAAACCATTTAGGCAAGATCTATAATTTAAAACTTCTTTTTCTTTAATATTATTTTTTAAAATTATTAAGTTCTTTTTTTCTTTTAATAACTCCAAAGCTTTTTCGTTGAATTTTGGTGCTATTAGCACTTCAAAAAATAATTTTTTTAAAAGTTTAGCAGTTTCAAAATCAATTTCAGTGTTAGCAATCAAAACCCCTCCAAATGCTGAAATGGGATCGCTCATCAGAGCGCTTTTGTATGCTAAAGAAACTGTTTTTTTTGTCGAAATTCCGCATGCATTGTTATGCTTTAAAATTCCAAAAGTTGGTTTCTCTTTTTTAAATTCAGAAATAAGACTGACAGCATTTTCAATGTCCAGTAAATTATTGTATGATAGTTGTTTCCCGTGAATTTGTAAAAGATCTTTTTTTAAATCCCCGTAAAATGTCCCTTTTTGGTGAGGATTTTCTCCATATCTAAGAGGTGTGTAATCTTTTGAACTTATTTTTAGGGATTTAATAAAATTATCTTTATTGAAGAAATTAAAAATTGCAGTATCGTAATTTGACGAAACATCAAATGCTTTAATAGCAAACTTTTTTCTTGTATCTATAGTCGTTTCGGCTCCTGATTTCTTCAAAATTTTCAATAAATCATCGTAGTCGGATTTATCGGATATGCACAAAACATCATTAAAGTTTTTTGCCGCTGCTCTAATGAGACAAATTCCACCAATATCAATTTTTTCTATAATTTTCCTTTCGTTTTTAGTAGATTTTATAGTTTCTTCAAATGGATATAAATCAACTATTACTAAATCAATTTGAGGGATCTCATAATCCAATAATTCTTTTTGATCTTCGTTTTTATTTTTTCTGTTCAATATTCCTCCAAATACTTTTGGATGTAAAGTTTTAACTCTTCCACCTAGTATTGATGGATATGAAGTTATATCTTCTATCGGGACATATTTAATGCCTAATTTTTTAATGAATTCACCTGTGCCCCCGGTAGAATATATGATAATTTGCTCACGCTCAAATTCTTTTATGATAGGTTTTATCCCATCCTTGTCATAAACAGAGATTAATGCCGAACGGATTTTGATTTTGGATTCCATATTCTATCTAAAATAAGTTTTTTGATATTAATTCATTAACCTGCATAAGAAAAATTTCATCACTTTTATTAAAAGCTTTTATCTTTCTAGAATCAACATCAATTTGACCAATATTTTTATCATTCACAAAAATGGGTACGACAATTTCAGATTTCACCTCGATGTCACACGAGATATAATTTTTTTCTTTTGAAACATCATCGACAATAAGACTTTTTGCTGTTTTTGCAACCTGTCCACATATTCCTTTGCCTATAGGTATTTCGGTATGTTCAGTGGGTTTACCAGCATAAGAAATAAGAACTAGTTTTTTCCCTTTTTTATCTAAAAAATAAAATCCTACCCAATCATAAAAATCTATTTTTTCTTTAAGTAAACTGCATATCTTCTTTAAAATTTCAGACTTACTTAATGCAGAATATTCATTTACTATTTCAACACAATTTTTAAATAATGTAGAATAATCAATCAATGAAAAGTTAAAATTATAATTATGGATAGTTAAAATATGGTGTTTAAAATCACTATCCAAAAAAAATATTAATTTTATACTATGTTAATGAGAATTAAAATATTATTTATCCTTTTATTCTTCATTCAAAGTAGAATAGCCTATGGTATAAATATCCACTATTGCGGGAATCTTGTTGCAGATTTTTCTTATTTACATGACACCGAGGGATGTGATATGCATAATTTTAAATCTGAAAAAGATTATCATGTTTCTCAAAAATCCTGTTGTCATGACAAGGTACTCGTTTATGATAAAAACCAAACTAAAACAGAATCCAAAATAGTCACCCTTTTTAACAAAGAATTTATTCAAACTTTTTTTGGATACATATATATTTTAGACAGATATATCTTTTCTAAAATACCAAAATTCCATCCACCCAAAATACCTGTTTTTAAGATTAATTGCTCATTTGTTTTTTATGGATAGTTAAATAGATATCTACGCTTTATATCTAATTAATTTAAACCCATGAAAAATGAAAATAATATTATCAATTTTAAACTTTTTATTAATATCTAATGTTCTTTTGGCTCAAGAAAACATAAGAGGACAGGTTTTTTCAAAATCAAATGACAATTTAGTCCCCATGTCGGGAGTAAATATTTATTGGCTTGATACTTCTGTAGGAACTATTTCCAACGAGGATGGAAAATTTTCTATTCCTATAAATAGCAATACAAACAAACTTATCTTAAGCTTTATAGGATTTCAAACAGACACTTTAAATATTGAAAAAAAATCAAGCATTTCACATGTAATGAAAGAGAGTAATCTTGGAGAATTGAATGAAATTGAAATTGTTGAAAGAAGAAAATCTTTGCAGAGATCATACTTCAGTGCTCAAAATATTACCAAAATAAGTAGTGAGGAATTATTAAAAGCTGCATGTTGTAATTTGTCTGAGAGTTTTGAAACCAACCCTTCTATTGATGTCAATTTTTCGGATGCTTTGACAGGAACTAAACAAATAAACATGTTAGGACTTTCTAGTCCATATATAATGATAACCCAGGAGAATATTCCATTTGTGAGAGGAGCATCGCAAGTATATGGACTAACATATACACCCGGACCTTGGATTGAGAGCATTCAAGTAACTAAAGGAACTGGCAGCGTTGTGAATGGATTTGAAAGTATCGTTGGTCAAATAAACGCTGAATTAAAAAAACCCAGTTTAACTAATCCACTTTTTTTAAATGCTTTTGCCTCTGTAAATGGAAGAAAAGAATTTAATTTTCATTACAATAAGTCACTTAGTCAAAAGTTTAGTTTAGGACTTTATGGGCACACAAGTCAACGCAATATGATTACTGACAATAATGATGACGGTTTTTTAGATATGCCACAAACTAGGCAAATAAATCTTTTAAAAAGGATACAGTATACTGATGCACAGAACGGAATTGTGGGGTTTCTAAGTCTTAGGTTTTTAAATGATAGAAAAACATCTGGTGAAACTAATTTTAGTGGAAGAAGTAATAATATCAATCTTTCAAGCTGGGGGAGCGAAATATTTACTCAAAGAGCTGATGCAAGTTTAAAAATTGGATACGTCTTTCCATTGATAACTTACCAAAGTATAGGTTTTCAAACAGCTTATTCAAAACATAACCAAGAGTCATTTTTTGGTGTTAGAGATTATAACATCACTCACGAAAGTTTATATAGCAACTTAATTTTCAATTCTATTATTTCTAATACTAAAAACAAATTTAAAACCGGATTAAATTTTTCAAGAGATATTTATAATGAAAGTGTTGATACGGATTTGTACAGGAGGACGGATGATGTTTTTGGAATGTTTTTTGAGTACACTTATGACAATCTTGAAAATCTTAATTTGGTTGCCGGATTAAGATTTGACAGCCATAATAACATTGGCACATTTTTATCTCCACGACTTCACATAAGATACCAAGAATCGGAAAAACCTACTATATTTCGATTTTCTGTTGGACAGGGAAGAAAAGTAGGTAACATATTTGCTGAAAACCAAAATATTTTTGCTTCCAACAGGACTATTCAAATCTTTCCTTCAAACGGTTCTATCTATGGTTTAAAACCCGAAATAGCTTGGAATTATGGACTCAGTGTTACTCGTAATTTCAACTTATTCAATAGAATTGCTGATGTAATATTTGATTTTTACAATACAACCTTTTTGAATCAAGTTGTAGCAGACTTTGAAAAGTTACAGTACATTCAATTTTACAATTTGTCCGGTAAAAGCTTTTCAAAAAGTTTTCAAATCGAATTTAATTACAAAGCTTCTAATAATATTTCAACAAGAATTGCATACAAGAACGAAAATGTTAGAACATCTTATAGAGACGGCTTTAAAAGAAAACCATTAAGACCTTACTCAAGATTTTTCTTTAACATTGAGTATAACACAGTTAACAATAAGGGAAAAGGGTGGAGGAATGATTTCACTTACAATATTGTTGGAAAACAAAGAATTCCATCGAATCTATTCCATTTAAACGGTTTTGTAGCATCCCCCTATAGTTTAATTAATTTTCAAACAGCAAAAGTATTTTCTTCTAAATTTGAATTATATTTAGGGGGTGAAAATTTGTTGAACGTGAGACAAAAAAATCCAATTATTGCCGCTGACAATCCTTTTGGAAGAAATTTCGATGCTAGTTTAGTCTATGCACCTGTTTTTGGAAGATTTTTTTACAGTGGAATTAGGTTTAATTTAAATTAAAATTATGAAAAAAATTATTTTTTTAATATTACTATCTTCTGCGGTTTTTTCTCAAAAAAAAAATATCGTAGAGGAATCTTTTGAAGTTAATGGGGTATGCAAAATGTGCAAAGCACGGATTGAGAAAACTGCGTTTAAACAAAAAGGGGTAAAAAACGCTGAGTGGGATATAAATAATCATTTGCTCACGGTACTGTATGACAAAAGTAAACTTGATATATATCAAATTCACAAATCAATAGCCAAAGTAGGTCACGATACTTCAATGGAGCAAGCACCAGATGAAATTTATGACAACTTGCCAATGTGTTGTTTGTACAATAGAGAAGAAATAAAAAAAGGTAAACAATAGTTTACCTTTTTTTAAAATGAGAGTGATGTTATTACATCATTCCTGGCATTCCACCTCCCATAGGAGGCATTCCTCCAGCTGGGGCGGGAGTTTCCTCTTTGATGTCAACTAAAGCGCATTCTGTTGTAAGAATCATTCCAGCTACTGAGGCAGCATTTTCTAGAGCAATTCTTGTAACCTTGGTAGGATCAATTATACCTTCCTTTAGCATATCAACATACTTTCCTTCTTTCGCATCATAACCATAGTTTTTCTCACTTTCCTCGACTTTAGCTACAACAACAGAACCCTCTCCTCCAGAATTAGAAACTATTGTCCTTAGTGGTGACTCAACTGCATTGTTTACTATTTGTACTCCAGTTGCTTCGTCAGCATTGACTCCTTTAATTTTGTTGAGAACTTTTTTGGCATTTAGAAGAGCGATTCCTCCTCCTGCAACTATACCTTCTTCAACTGCAGCCCTTGTCGCGTGGAGAGCATCGTCAACACGATCTTTCTTCTCCTTCATTTCAACCTCTGATGGTGCACCAACGTATAGAACCGCTACACCGCCTGATAATTTAGCTAATCTTTCTTGAAGTTTTTCTTTATCATAATCTGAAGTCGTATTTTCTATTTGCGATTTTATTTGATTTACTCTAGCGGTAATGGATTTTGTATCTCCTGCACCATTTACAATTGTTGTATTATCCTTATCTATAGTTACTTTTTCAGTGGTACCAAGCATTTCAATAGTTGTGTTTTCAAGTGTAAAACCTCTTTCTTCTGAAATAACAGTTCCACCTGTTAAAATTGCAATATCTTCGAGCATAGCTTTTCTTCTATCTCCAAAGCCTGGAGCCTTAACTGCAGCAATTTTCAGGGAGCCTCTCAATTTGTTCACAACTAAAGTTGCTAAAGCCTCACCATCAACATCTTCTGCAATAATTAGAAGCGGCTTACTTGATTGGGCAACAGGTTCTAAAATAGGTAATAAGTCTTTCATTGCAGAAATCTTCTTATCATAAAGTAAAATGTATGGATTTTCTAAATCAGCCTCCATTTTTTCAGAATCAGTAACAAAGTAAGGTGATAAATAACCCCTGTCAAACTGCATACCTTCTACAACTTCAACGTATGTATCTGTCCCTTTCGCTTCTTCAACTGTAATTACACCCTCTTTACCAACTTTTTCGAAAGCCTCTGTAATTAGGCTACCTATAGCTTCATCATTGTTTGCTGATATGCTTGCCACCTGTTTAATTTTCTCAGATGAGTCTCCAACTTCGACAGATTGTGATTTTAATTCGCTAACTATTGAATCCACAGCTTTACTAATACCACGTTTTAGGTCTAATGGATTTGCACCTGCAGCAACATTTTTTAATCCTTCCTTTACAATATCTTGAGCTAAGATTGTTGCTGTGGTAGTTCCATCACCAGCTAAATCATTAGTTTTTGAAGCCACTTCTTTTACCATCTGTGCACCCATATTCTCAAGAGCGTCTTCAAGTTCAATTTCCTTAGCTACAGTTACACCGTCCTTAGTAACTTGCGGAGCGCCAAAAGCTTTTCCAATAATCACATTTCTACCCTTTGGTCCTAGAGTAACTTTTACTGCATTAGCAAGGGCATCTACTCCTCTTTTAATGCCATCTCGTGCATCGAGATCAAATTCTATTTTTTTTGCCATAATTCTTTATTTATATAATTGCTAATATGTCGTTTTCCTTCATAATTAAATAATCATTTCCTTCATGGTTTAATTCAGTACCTGAATATTTTCCATAAAGAACAACGTCTCCAACTTTAACTGTGACCGGATTTTCTTTTGTTCCGGGACCAACAGCAACAATTTTACCTTTTTGTGGTTTTTCTTTGGCTGTGTCAGGAATTATTATTCCAGACGACGTTTTTGTTTCAGCGGCTGCCGGTTCAACAAGAACCCTGTCAGCTAATGGTTTAATGTTTAGTTTACTCATATTTTTTTATTAATATATTTTTTGTTTTCACAAATTATGCCAGACTTGTTTGTGACAGTTTTTATTTAAAATTTTTTATCGACCATGACAAGCTGACATTTAATCTTCAGAATTTGAATTATTGTTTTCTTCAAAAATTTCCTCTGGTACGGTTTCAGGAATAATTTCAATTTCAGATTCATCGATTAGTTTAGAATCAGATGGTAGACTTGATGTATTAGTTTCTAGTCCAAAATTAGATAGTAATATCAATATCAGCAATAGTGTTGACAAAATCCAAGTACTTCTGTCCAGAAAATCTGTTGTCTTTTGAACACCTCCCATTTGTTGACCTCCACCTCCAAATGAAGACGAAAGACCTCCTCCTTTGGGATTTTGTACCATTATTACTAATACAAGCAAAAAGCAAACAAATATGATTAAAAGAACAAATATTGAAAAAATACTCATGTTTTTTTGTTTTGTTTTTTCTGTAACTTTTTTATTTGGTTTGCAAAGAAACTACTTTTTTCTGGATATTTCAAACTTAATATTTTGTACGCATATAAAGCTTTTTTTATTTTATTTTGTTTAACATAAATTTTGGCCAAAGTTTCTGTCATAAGCACAGATTTATCAAACTTGTTATCGGAAGCCAAGTTTAAGAAATTATCTTCTTCAACCTTATCCATGCTTTTTTTAATTTTAGGATTTTTTTCTATAAACGAATCGATTATTTCAATTTTAGATTCTAAAGGTCTATCTTCACTTTCTTTCTTAGAATCCTTGTAGGACATGACCCAATCAACAAATAACATTTTTTGTTCGTCTTCAATGGACTTATTATTTGTAGATATTCCTCGAATTGAATTATCTATTTCCTTAGACTCTTTAGTTATATTTTCTATAGATCTTTCTATAATATCGAACAAGTTGTTCTCATTGTCTTCAATCCAATTGAAAATTAATTTTCTTTTGGAAGAAAGAATTGCCGTTTTCTTCAAGATCAAATCAAAATTAAACGGATCCTGAATCTTAAGTGACTTTAAATAAATTGCGTGGGCTATTTGGAAGTATGGAAATTTAAAAATTATGTTTTCTAACTCCTTTTTTTGAATACTATTTTTAGGGTCAAAATTTAATACTAAGTTTGTGAAATTCTCTGAATTTTTTGTTACCATTTTGCAAGTGAGGCGTTAAAAATATCTAATGTTATTCGTTCAAATAAATCTTTGTTTGCGGCCGTTTTAATGTCATAAAGTTGTTGATTAGCGTCAAAATCATAAAAAAAGGAAAATCCCTTTTCAAATGAATCCTCATCTTTAAGCTTATTTGTGTAACGAACATTTACTCTCATGGTTAATCTGTTTTGAGCTGCTGTGTTGTTGGCTGTTGAAGTAGTTGGTGTAATGCTATATTGTACAATTTCTCCTTCATAAACTAAATCACCATTACTTGTCACCAAATTTAAATTTGTTTGATTTAAAATTAAATCTTGGAGAGCTATTGTAAATTCTTGATCCAATCCAGGCTCTATAGTTGATCCAGGTCTGTTTCCTGCGACATTGTCAAAATAATTTACTTGAAAAGTTTCAGTGCCCTCTGGTATTGATGCTCCAGTAAAAGAATAAATACCACACTTGAGAGTTACTAACAGTGTACTAACGTAAATAAATATTTTTAAAAAATTAGTCCTATTAATTTTGAAGGTCATATTGTTTAATTTTTCTATATAATGTCCTTTCTGAAATCCCAAGCTCATCGGCAGCTAATTTTCTTTTTCCTTTACTTCTTTCAAGAGCTTTTTTAATCAATTCTATTTCTTTGTCAAGAATGGACAAGGTCTCAACTTCTTCAATAGTTTCTGCGTATTCAAATTTATTTGTATCATTTTTCTCATTAATATCTTTTTTCGAGTCATTTTTCAACAAACCCAAATCATAAGAATTATTTGATATTTCGAGATTATTACTGTGAATTTGTTGAATTAATCCTTCCTTTTCCTCTTTGCTAATGTCACTGTTCATAAGTTTCATTGTAATTTTTTTCAACTCATTTAAATCATTCTTCATATCGAATAAAACTTTATAAAGAATTTCTCTCTCAGACGAAAAATCGCTCTGAGATTTTTTATTTTTAACAACTGCAGGAAGTTGTATACCCGAGTTGGGTAGATAATTTCTTAATTTTTCAATAGAAAGTATTCTGTCTTTTTCTAAAACTGACATTTGCTCTGCTATATTTCTTAATTGTCTGATATTTCCTTGCCAATGGTATTCGGTCAGTATTTTTACTGCATCATCATTTAATTTTAGTGATGGCATGCGATATTTTTCCGCAAAATCAGATGCAAACTTTCTGAAGAGTAAAGGTATATCCTGTTTTCTTTCTCTTAGAGGAGGGATGTTGATCTCAACGGTACTTAATCTATAAAAGAGATCTTCTCTGAATTTTTGTTTTTGAATTGCTTCATTCATATCCATGTTGGTTGCAGCAACTATTCTTACGTTTGTTTTTTGAACTACAGATGATCCAACTTTTATAAACTCACCAGTTTCTAAGACCCTCAATAATCGCACCTGCGTAGCCATTGGCAATTCTCCAACCTCATCTAAGAAAATAGTACCTCCATCGGCAACTTCAAAATAACCTTTCCTAGTAGAGGTTGCTCCTGTAAATGCACCTTTCTCATGTCCAAATAATTCACTATCTATTGTTCCTTCAGGTATGGCGCCACAGTTTACAGCTATATATTTTGAATGTTTCCTGTGGGAGAATTGATGAATAATTTTGGGAATATTCTCTTTTCCCACGCCACTTTCTCCAGTAACAAGAACTGATATATCAGTTGGGGCTACCCTCAAGGATTTTTCAATCGACCTATTAACACCCTCACTCATCCCAATAATTCCAAATCTTTGTTTAACGTTTTGTAATTTTTCCATTTATATATCTTTAGAAATTCTTAATCCATTGCCAATCAGTGTAGCATTAGTGCAATTTTCAATCTTTACATCAACAAAATCTCCCAGAGAAAAGTTTTTTTTAGGAAAAACAACAACGGTATTTTGGGTAGTTCTTCCGCTCCAAAATTCATTAGATTTTTTAGATTCTTTTTCAATTAAAACGCATACTATTTTGTTTAAGAACAGCTGATTCCTATAGTAACTATGATTTTTTTGTTTGAAAATTATCTCATTTAGTCGAATATTTTTTATTTCCGTTGGAACATTATCAATAAATTTTTTTTGAGCCAAGGTTCCAGGTCTCTCAGAATACTTGAACATATATCCATATTCATACTTAACTGATTCCATCAAATTTAAAGTATCTAAATGGTCTTCATTATTTTCAGAAGGGAATCCAGTTATTATATCATGAGAAATACTACAATCAGGAATTTTATTTTTAATTTTAGTTATTAAATCTAAATATTCTTCTCTTGTATGTTGTCTATTCATTTTTTTCAAAATTTTATTGCTACCAGACTGTACAGGAAGATGAATGTGTTTACATATATTCGGGTATTTAGATATTACTTCTATGACCTCATCTGACATATCTTGGGGGTTTGAAGTAGAGAATCGGATTCTCATTTTAGGTTTTTCTTTAGCTATTATCTCAAGTAAATTGTTAAATCTCAAAGATGTTTTTTTCTGTAACAATGATGCTTTCGAATAATCCTTTTTTAATCCTCCACCATACCAGAGATAACTATCAACATTCTGTCCCAAAAGAGTAACTTCTTTAAATCCTTTTTTTTCTAACAAATGGATTTCATTTATAATACTTTTTGGATCCCTACTTCTTTCCCTTCCTCTGGTAAAAGGCACCACACAAAAGGTGCACATATTATCACAACCCCTTGTTATGGATACGAATGCAGAAACCTTGTTCGAATTGATTCTTTCGGGAATGATTTTCTCATAAGTTTCGAATTTTGATAATTTTACATTGATTGCTTTTTCATTATTGTTAACCTTATTAAGCAAATTTGGAATATCCCTGTATGAATCTGGACCAACTACAAGATCTACAATTTTTTCTTCTTCCAAAAACTTTTTTTTAAGTCTTTCAGCCATACATCCTAATACCCCAATCTTAATCTTGTTATTCTTTTTTAATTTTTTATAAGCAGTTAATTTTTTTCTAATGTTTATCTCTGCTTTTTCTCTTATTGAACAAGTGTTAATTAATATTAAGTCCGAATCAATGGCGTTTTCTGACTTTTCATATTGATTTTTTTTCAAAATAGACAAAACAACCTCGCTATCTGCAAAATTCATTTGACAACCATATGTTTCAATAAAAACTTTCTTATTTTTTCTTTTGGTTGAAACAATGTTATCGGTTCTGGTTTCTGTTGCAGCTGAGTTCACCCTAATATTAAATAAATTTTAAAATTTTTCATTAATAAATTTAGAACTAGTACCTAAAGTTTATCTCTTAATAAATATTATCTCACCTTAAGCACAAAGTGCTTTTATGTAAATATGTCAAAAAAATATTTAAAATAACTTTAAAACAATTTCATTTTCTTAGTTATTTTATTTGTTCAAATACAAATATAATAAATAACAGACAAAATGTCAGTTTACCTTTAGGAAAGGAAAAAAAAACTACTATTTGTCCACTTTAATTAATAACCTAATTTTTACCTTAAAACTTAAAACAAAAAAATAATATACTTTTGTCTTCTCAAATTATTAAATAATGTCTAAAAATTTAGTTATAGTTGAATCCCCGGCGAAAGCAAAAACTATTGAAAGATTTTTAGGGTCTAACTTTAAAGTTACATCTTGTTACGGCCATATAGTCGATTTACCCTCCAAAGAACTCGGAGTGAATATTGAAAAAGGATTTCAGCCCAAATACATTGTCTCTAGTGATAAGAAGAAAATTGTTGCGAATTTAACAAGTCTAGCTAAAAAAGCTGAATTTGTTTGGTTGGCTAGTGATGAAGACAGAGAAGGTGAAGCTATTGCTTGGCATTTATCAAATGCATTAAAACTAGATGACAAAAAAACCAAAAGGATTGTTTTTCATGAAATAACCAAGAAAGCAATTTTGGATGCAATTGAGAATCCAAGAAAAATAAATTATGACTTAGTTAACGCTCAACAAGCTAGAAGAGTTTTAGACAGATTGGTTGGATATCAACTTTCTCCGGTCTTATGGAAAAAAATTAAAGGAGGTTTATCAGCAGGAAGAGTGCAATCAGTTTCGGTTAGGTTAATTGTAGAACGTGAAAGAGAAGTAAATTCTTTTTCAGCATCAGATTTTTATAAAACTAATGCTGAATTTAGAACCTTGGATGGAAAAAAATTTAAAGCAACCCTTGAAGCTGATTTTAAAACTCATGAAGAAGTTAAAGAATTTTTAAATAAAAACATCAAATCCAAATTTAGTATCGTTTCAAGAACTACAAAACCTGCTCTTAAAAGTCCTGCTGCTCCATTTACAACTTCTACTTTGCAACAAGAGGCATCAAGAAAACTTTCTTTTTCTGTAAGTAAAACAATGACATTAGCACAAAGACTTTATGAATCTGGACTGATTACTTATATGCGAACCGACAGCGTTAACCTATCAGATGAGGCCAAGTCTCAGGCAAAAGATGAAATTTTAAGACGATTTGGTGATGAGTATTATAACGGAAAAGATTACAAAAACAAAAGCACTAACGCTCAAGAGGCACACGAAGCTATAAGGCCAACCAATTTAAAAATTCAAAACATAACTGCTGATTATGATCAAAAAAGATTATATGAATTGATTTGGAAAAGAACAATTTCATCACAAATGAGTCAAGCTAAACTTGAGAGAACTACACTAAAGGTTGGTTCAAACATTTACGAAAACTTGTTTGTAGCAAAAGGGGAAATTTTGATTTTTGATGGATTTTTAAAGGTTTATCTCGAGGGTCTAGATGAAGAAGAGGAAAAAGTTCAAGGAATTTTACCGGATGCAAAAATTGGAAATACGTTAAGTTTAAATTTTATGGAATCAACTCAAAGATTCACAAGACCCCCATCTAGATTCACAGAGGCCTCTTTAGTTAGAAAGTTAGAAGAATTGGGAATTGGTAGACCTTCAACATATGCCCCAACTATATCAACTATACAAGCAAGGGGTTATGTTTTCAAGGGTGAGAACGAAGGTGTTGAAAGGGATTATCAAAAAATAAAATTGCAAAATGAAAAAATTAGCTCTTCAATTTCAGTTGAAAGAGTTTCATCCGAGAAAGGGAAATTACTTCCCTCTGATATTGGGATTATTGTAAATGACTTTTTAGTTAACAATTTTGAGGAAATTTTAAGTTATAATTTTACTGCACTCGTTGAAAAGAATTTCGATAAAATTGCTGACGGAAATGAGGATTGGAGTAAGATGATTGAAAAATTTTATACTAAATTCCAACCTGTTGTAGAGGATGTCAAAGAAAATGCAAGTAGAGAATCAGG
This sequence comes from uncultured Bacteroidota bacterium, assembly GCA_902635965.1. Taxonomy (GTDB): domain Bacteria; phylum Bacteroidota; class Bacteroidia; order Flavobacteriales; family Flavobacteriaceae; genus TMED96. The sequence goes on along the minus strand of CACPQA010000005.1, from coordinate 76,315 downwards.
AGAAAGAATTTTAGGAAAAGATCCAAAAACTGGTAGAATTGTAAAGGTTAGATTAGGTAAATTTGGTCCAATCGCTCAAATTGGGGTAGTAGACGACGAAGAAAAACCTGTCTATGCTAGCCTTCAGCCGAATCAAAACCTTGAAAAGATTTCAATAGATGAAGCCCTAATGCTTTTTAAATTACCAAGAAAAGTCGGTGATTTTAATGGGAATGAAATTACTGCTAACAACGGAAGATTTGGTCCGTATATTAAATACGCTGACTCTTTTGTTTCAATTCCAAAAAATATTTCACCGTTTGAAATAGATATTGAAATGGCAATTGATTTAATAAAAGAGAAAGAAAAAGCCAACATGCCTATTCACGAATACAAAAATTATCCAGTAACTAAAGGAAAGGGAAGATTCGGTCCATTTATTAAATGGAACAACTTATTCATTAATGTAAACAATAAATTTGATTTTGAAAATTTGTCTCAATTAGACATCGAGGTTTTAATTGAAGATAAGTTAAAAAAGGAAGAAGAAAAGGTGATCAAAGTTTGGGAAGCTGAAAATATCAAGATTGAAAAAGCTAGGTGGGGACGCTTTAAAATTATTCATGAAAAAGGATTTGTTGAGTTATCCAAAGATTCTGAACCCACAAAACTTTCACTTGATGAAATCAAAAAGATTATTAGTGATAATAAATCAAGTAAATCGAAGAAAAAAATAAAGTAATGAGTTTGGAATATTTAGAACCTGTCTCTGTGGAGGTTTTGGAGACTATTGAAGGGCTTCCAGATCATGTTTTAGGAAAAAATATTGAAATTTTCACAGAAAAGTCGGGTATACCAGACATTTCAGAGATTAAAATTTGTATAGTTTTTATAAATGAGACTAGAAATAGTTACTATAAAATCACACAATTTGATAGCAACAAATTCAGGAAGGAATTTTATAAACTTTATCCTGGAAATTGGAATTTTAAAATAGCAGATCTTGGAGATCTGCCATCTGGTAAGAATGTGGAGGACACATATTTTGCTCTGAGTGAAATATGTAGCGAGTTAATGCAAAATAATATAAAGCCAGTTATTATTGGGGGAAGCCAAGACTTGACCATATCATTATATGAATCATTTTTAAAATTTGATAAATTAATAAATATTGTATCTGTTGACAATCGTTTTGATTTTTCTCAAGGTGAAAATTTAATTTCAAGCAGATCATATATGAACGATATCATCACTAAATCTCCGAGTAGACTTAATAATTTCACCAATTTAGGGTATCAAACATATTTGATTGCTCAGGAGGAACTAGATTTAATGGATAAACTTTTTTTTGATGCTTATAGATTAGGTGAGGTACTAAATGATTTAAAAATAACCGAACCAGTTTTTAGAGAAGCTGACATCGTGAGTTTTGACATGAAAGCATTAAATTCTATTGCAGATGGAAGTTTTTTAGAGGGCATGCCCAACGGTCTTGACTCTAGAGCGATATGTACTATGTCTCGCTATGCAGGTGTAAGCGATAGATTATCCATTGTCGGATATTTTGATTTACCAAACAACTCCTTTTTCTTAAAGCTTTTTTCAGAAGTATTGTGGTATTTTATAGAGGGTTTTCAATGCAGGTTTGACGAATACCCTATTGAATTAAGCCATGGGTTTAAAAAATACAACGTATCAATGTCTGATAGGGAAATGATATTCTATAAGAGTATTAAAAGTGGCAGATGGTGGATGGAAATAGGTAATAAAAATTATATAGATAATAAAACAAAATCATCTGCGTTATTATCATGCACATATCAAGATTATTTAGATGCATGTAATGATATTTTATCAGATAGATGGTGGAAAGCAACTAAACGAAGTTGATATTTTATAATTGAATCTTATCTTTGTAACATATAATATGTATAAATATTACAAAATAATATCGAAATCTAAACGTTAGGTTAACAAATATGAAAAAATATTTATTTTTTATACTATCTATTTTTATGTCCTTAAGTTGTGGAAACAAAAGGGGAGAGTTAATTGGCGTTAAACAAAAAAAATGGTTTCCTGAAAAGCCATACGGAATGACGTTAGTTGAGGGAGGTGCATTTATTATGGGTAAACAAGATGATGATATTGCTCAGCTCAAAAATGCAACTGCGAAAACTGTTACTGTTCGATCATTCTACATGGATGAAACTGAAATTACAAATAGTGAGTACAGACAATTTGTTCATTGGGTCAGGGATTCTATTGCATTAGCTATGTTAGCAAGAAAATCTGATGAGCTAAACCAAGGAGAGGAAGCCTCTGCTGAAGGAATAGGTGAGTATGCATTTAAAGACGCTGATACAGCCGACCAGTCGCCATTCCAAAAATATATGAGAGAAAATTATTACGATTTATCAGATGATCCCTATGCTGGAAGGCCTTTGAACTGGGACCAAACTCTTGAGTGGGATCCTAATAGTTATGTTGATGAAGCATATGTGGAAGTAATGGATAGTCTTTATTTACCCCCTGAGGTGTGGTATAATGGTGAAATGAAAATAGACGTTAATAAATTAATTTATAAATACTCTTGGTTTGATGCCGAAGCCGCATCAGCTGAAAGAGCTAAAAATCCCCAGTCAAGGGACAGACTTCCATTCATAAAGAAAGAGGAAATTGAAATATATCCTGATACAACAGTATGGATCAAGGACTTTAATTATTCATACAATGAACCAATGCATAACGATTATTTTTCTCATCCTGCATATCAAGACTATCCAGTTGTAGGAATTTCATGGAAACAAGCTGTCGCATTTTGTAATTGGAGAACCCACTATAAGAACTCTTATCAAAAGGAAAAGAATAAACCACTAGTAAACAACTTCAGACTACCAACCGAGGCAGAATGGGAATATGCTGCAAGAGGTGGAATTCCTGCAGGAACTTATCCTTGGGGATCACCATATTTGCTCAATGATAGAGGATGTTTTTTAGCAAACTTTAAGCCCTTGAGAGGAGATTATTCATCTGACCAAGCAATGTACGCTGTTGAAGCGAAATCATTCTTACCCAATGATTATAATTTATATAACATGGCTGGAAATGTAGCTGAATGGACAGAGTCTTCGTATGACCCTGGAGCTTATGAATATGTATCATCATTAAATCCGAATATGTCATTGAATGATGAGAAAAGAAAAGTTGTAAGAGGAGGTTCTTGGAAAGATGTAGCTTATTTTTTACGTGTTAGCTCAAGGGATTATGAATATCAGGATACAGCAAGAAGTTATATCGGATTTAGAACCGTGCAAGATTATTTGGGATCAGAAAAAATAAAAATAAAATAAAAATTTTATCTTTAAAGAATACTTAAATTAAACAAAATGGATGCAAAACAATTAAAAGGAAGATTAAGAAGGAAAATTATCATGCACATGCTTTTTCAAATCGGAGGAGCTGTAGTTATTTTAGGAGCTTTATTTAAAATACTCCACCTAGAAATTGGGCCAATTACAGGAGGTGTAGTTTTAGGTTTAGGGTTAGGTACTGAAGCCATAATTTTCTTTGTAGGTGGAATTATGCTGGATGATGTAAAAGAAGAACAAGATGAATATGTTAGTAAACACTCTGGTGGAAGCTCAGGGTCTGGGTCAAAAGATGAAGGACTTAGTTCTAAAATAGATACAATCCTTAGAGAGGCTAAGTTAGATGTAGGCTTAGTGAGTGGTCTAACCAAAAGTATTCAAAATCTTGAAAATACAGCAAGTGCTTTATCACCTGCTTCAGATGCTGCAGCATCTTCTCAAAATTACGCTGAAGAACTAAACAAAGCTGCTGGACAATTACAATCCTTAAACCAATTATATGCTTCTCAAGTTAAAAATGCTGGGCAACACAATAATTACAATGAACAAGTTGCCGAAAACGCTGAGTTATTGAGGAGCCAAATGCAATCTTTATCCGAGAATCTAGCCTCCCTTAACCAAGTTTATAAGGGGATGCTCTCTGCGATGAATAAAAATTAAGAAATTATGGCAGGAGCGAAAGAAACCCCACGTCAGAAGCTTATAGCTCTGATGTATTTAGTGTTTATTACTATGCTGGCCCTTAATGTTAGTAAGGAAGTCCTTGATGGTTTTGGACAAATGTTTAAAAAAATAGCAAGCGCGAACGATAGAGTAGATCAAAGTAATGATATCTATTACAATAAGATTGAAGTGAATGCTAAGGAAAAGGAAGGTAAGTGGATAGATAACAATAGAATAGCTGTTGAAATTAAAAAAGAAGCAAATGAATTTTACAATAAAATACAGGCGATTAAGGACCAAATAACTGAAAAACAAAGAGTGGATGACCCTGACCTTGTCGAATATTCAAGAATGGACAAAGGCGAAGAGTTAGATTTGATTTTCTTTGATGCAAATGGAATATCAGAAGAAGGAACCAAATTTCTAGAAATGATTAGATCCTATAAAGCTCATGTAATTCAAGTATTTGCATCTAAATTTCCCAGATACACTGAACTTGTTGAAGAAAGGTTCAATACAGGTGATTTAGAAGATATGGTTGAAACAAGAGACGGCACAAAGCAGTCATGGCTTCAGGCTAATTATGAAGGATTTCCATTGATTTCATCATTAGCAAAACTGACAATGATGCAAAATGATATAAGACTTACTGAAAGTGATGTTTTAAATGCTTTACTTGGTAAAGAACTTGAAATTGAAAGTAAAGTTAATACATCAAATTACATCACTCTTCTAAAGGCTGACAAGGGAGCTTACTATCAAGGAGAAAAGTTTGATGGAAGTGTAGTTCTTGGACGAAAAGGTGGGGCTCAAAATCCTAACAGCGTTGAACTTACCCTAGATGGAAGAAAATTAGATGAAAATGAATTTGAAAAAATACCGGGTGGAGTTAAATTAAATATTAGCTCAGGTAGGCCTGGTGACAGAAAAATTGAAGGTAATTTAGTTTTTCTTAATGAAGGTGAAGAATCAAGGATTCCTGTAGATCAATCATTTGCTGTTATTGCAAAACCTAATTCTGCAGTTATTTCTGCTGATAAAATGAATGTTGTTTATAGAGGTGTTGAAAACCCAATGACTATTTCAATACCAGGTATTGCAGATAATAAAATTAGGGCATCTGCACCCGGGCTTAAAAGAGTTAGAGGAAGTAAGTATGTTATGACTCCTGGAAAAGGACGAGAAGTAACTATAAGAGCAGGAGCCACTTTACCCGATGGACAAAGTATAAATACTAATACAAAATTTAGAATTAAAGACATTCCAAGACCGACAGGGACTGTACGTGGTCAGTCAGGTGACATAAAAATTCCAAAAAATAATTTATCAATTGCAACAATTGGAGCAATTCTTGACGATTTCGATTTTGACATAAAACTTAGAACAGTAAGTTTTAAATTTAAAGTTCCAGGTCAAGCAACTATTTCTGTAAACGGAAACAAATTAGACAATAAGGCAAAGACAGCCCTAAGGAGAGCAAAAGTTGGATCGAATGTTCAAATTTTTGATATTAAAGTTCAAAATCCTTCTAACCCTAGTTATAGGTTCAAAAAGGTTTCTCCCGTTATTTGTGAATTAGTAAATTAATTTTACATGAAAATTTATCTTCTTTTCTTGTCTTTCATTTTATTTAATTTGAGTTTGCATTCTCAAGCAAATCTTTTAAATGCCAGAGTTCCACAGGATATTGGCCAACTAAATGAAAAACAAGTTGAGTCTAATGATGAAGAGCCCCTAGAATACGGTTTCATAGATGATAGGGATGTTCTGTGGTCTAAAACAGTTTGGGAAATAATTGATCTTGATGAGAGAATAAATTTTCCTTATTATTATCCTACGGATACATTAAATCTTGGTCCTGACAGAAGATCTTTATTTCACATTTTGAAAAATAATTTGAGAAGTGGTAACATAAAGGAAGTTTATGATGACGATTATTTTCAAATTAAATTAACCTATCGTGAAATTTTGGACAAACTAGTTTCAATTGACACTCTGGATGCAGGATTTGAGCAATTAAATGCCGGCGAAGCACTTGATCCTCAATATGTGAACAGAAGAAATATAACTGCAAGAGAGATTAGGCAATACAGAGTTAAAGGAACTTGGTACTTCAATAAGAGGCAAGGTGAATTAAAATATAGGATGCTCGGTCTAGCTCCTGTTGCTCCTGATGTTTATACGTTGGATAAACCTGAGGCAGAACAGGACTTAGTTGAATTATTTTGGATTTGGTTTCCCGATGCCAGACAGTCATTAAATACTTCAACTGTATTTAACACTAGAAATTCATCCCAGCCCATAACATATGATCATATGTTGAATTCAAGAAGATTCAATTCAATTATTTACAAGGAAGAAAATGTTTATGAAGATAGATTAATTGATGAATATATTTTCGAGGATGCTTTACAACAACTTTTGGAATCAGAAAGAATCAAATCAGTTATTCGCGATTTTGAACAAGATATGTGGAACAATTAATTAGATTTTAAATTATTAATGCCGCTCATAAGCGGCTTTTTTTTTCTCATTAATGAAAAAAAGTAAATACAATTATCGTAGGAATGGGTATTGCTGGGATTTGTTATGCTGAAATTTTACATCAAAATAAAAAAAGCTTTTATATAATTGACAATAATCAAAACGGTTCTTCGAAAATTGCCGCAGGTATAATCAATCCTACGGTTTTAAAAAGGTATAATATGACATGGAAAGGGAAAGAATTCTATGAAAATGCCATTAAATTTTACAGTAATATTGAAAATAAATATGAAAAAAAAATAATTTACAAGCACGACATTTTAAAAGTCTTTACAAGTATTTCAGATCAAAATAATTGGGCGATAGCTTCGAATAAAATACAACTCTCAGAATTTTTAGAAAGTAAAATTCAAACAAAAAAAATCAAAGGATTAATAACTGAATATGGATATGGTTTAGTAAAAAAATGCGCGCGAATTTCAACTGATAATCTAATTAGTACATTCAAAAATAATTTAAAAGACAAATACATAAAGCAAGACTTCGATTACAATAAACTTTTTTATGATAACAAAAAGGTAATTTATAAGAATATTATTGCTGAAAATATTCTTTTTTGTGAGGGTTATAGTGTTGTAAATAACCCTTTTTTTAAAAAATTTACCTGTAAAAGGCTCAAAAGGTGAATTCTTAATAGTAAAAATTCCAAATATTAATTTAAAAAAAATCATTAAAAGATCATCAATTTTTGTCATGCCGGTGAAAGATCAAATTTACTGGGTTGGTGCTTCTTATGATAATTCAGACAAAAACAAGATTCCGACTCAAAGAAAAAAAGAATGGTTAATTGAAAAGCTTGAGAGCATAATTACTGAACCTTTTAAGATTGTTGAACATAACGCCAATATAAGACCTACAACTGTTGATCGCAGACCAATGATCGGTTCACATTCCAATTTCAAAAATATTTATCTTCTTAATGGCCTTGGGTCAAGAGGAATTCTACTTGCCCCAACATTATCAGCTTGGCTATATGATCAAATCTATAAAAGCTCATCAATTCCTAAAGAAGTAGATTTAAAAAGATTTACATAAATTGATTATCTTTAAAACATAAGGAAGATTTATATATGAGACAAATAAATATAAAATAATTGGGCTAGCTCTTCTCAAACTTATTCATTTATTTGTAGAGAAAATTTATTGCCTGGAGAAGTTTATTTTATTCAATCATATATTTAGATCTAACAGAATCTAATAGTTGATTATATATAAAGAAGAAATAAATAGATGAAAAAGATTTTTCTTTTTCTTTTTTTAGTCATTTGTAATTTCGTAAATGGACAGCTAAGTAAAATCCATTATATTCCTCCCATAGCAGCATCGCAAGGAGCACTTCCAAACCAGGGTCAATACATTTACATATCTACACCAAGTGTTGGAACAATAGATGTTTTGATCACACCTATTGGAAGTCCGTCACAGGTAGTAACAGTTAGTAATTCTAATCCTTACGTCTTCGAAATCGAGGATTTATTTTCAACAGGTAGATCTCAAGTTTCACTGGTTGGTAACAATACCAATGAGACTGCCAAGGTTAGGAATGACAAAGGGTTTATTGTTGAATCTGGAGAGTCTCAAATTTACGTTGCGCTGAGAGTCAAGAATCCTGTCCATGCTGGAGCACTTGTTAGCAAAGGAAACTCAGCTTTAGGTACAGAGTTTAAAGCTGGGGGGTTTACAAATTACAATTCTGATAATACCATGTCAACTTTTATAAGTGTTATGGCATCAGAGGATGGAACGCAATTGACAATTAATAACATTGATGAAAACGTTGATATTGTGGATGTAGATGAAGTTGCACTAGGTTCTACTAATAATAAGTTAAATGACATTGTTGTTAACTTAGATAGAGGTGAAACATATACGATTATCGCACTTGGTGAAGGAGGGGGAGATGTACCATTGGATAGCGAATATAATTCTAATCATACTTATAATTCTGACGGATTAATAGGATCTAATATTGTATCAACGAAACCGGTTGTTGTTAACTCTGGTTCATTAAGTGGGGGCTTTGGATTAGCGAGATATTCTAGAGATTTTGGATTCGATCAGTTAGTTGATGAAAGTAAAGTTGGAAAAGAGTATATTTTTAAAAAAAGGAACTGGAAATGATGAATGGGAAAATATTTTACTTGTAGCAACAACTGACAACACCTCAATTACAATAAATGGAAACCAAATTACAAATGGAAAAAATTTTTTAAAAGGAATAAATGTAAAAGGTACTGACCCGGCATTATCATCCAAAGTTATTTCTGAAGGAGAGTATTTTTTGATTGAGGGAGATTTTTACGATGTAAACGAAAATATGTATGTCGAATCCTCTGAACCGGTCTATGCATTTCAAGGTATTGGTTCAGGCGCTAGTGAAGCAAATCAAGGTCTTTTTTTCGTTCCACCTCTAAAGTGTTCTAGTTTAGGGGATGTAAATAATATCCCAATTATCAATGGAATTGGAGGTGTTCCTTTTGAAGCTAAATTAAGTATTATTTCAAAAGTTGGCGCCATTATTTCTATTACGGATAACAACAATACAAATTCACCAATAACAGGTTTAACTGGAGGAGCGACTTCAATCATTGGGACTGTAACTGGAAATACAAATTATGTTACGTATTCGGTTTCAGGCTTAGAAGGAGATGTTTCTGTATTTAGTGATGACGAGTTGTATGTAAAATATTTTAACAGAAACGGTTTTGCAACTTCAGGAGGTTTTTATTCTGGTTTTGATGGATCAGGTAATTTAAGTACGAATTTAGGCAAGATAGATGCAAGTCTTGATTTTTGCCTTCCAAATGCAAATTTGGTTGCTAGTGGTGTAGAATCATATGACAGCTTCACTTGGTGGTTTGACGACGAGACAGGTTCGGGTTACTCTAGCACTGGTGTTACTACCAGTCCATTTTCACCAGCCCTTACTGGAAAATATAAAATTATTGCACAGAAGCAATGTGGTTCTGATCCAATTCAATATTTTGAGTCAAGTGAAATAACTGTTTCACTGTGCCCTCCTGACTATGATTTAGACGGCATTCTAGACAATATAGATTTAGATATCGACAATGACGGTATTTTAAATACTACCGAATCTAACGGGGACATAGATTTAGATTTATCAGATTTTTATAATCCGGTATTAAATTTTAGTGATAGCACCTCTAACACTTCATCAATTACGTCAAATATTACAACTACTACTAATTCTTCTTTAATTGGAAGTATAAATGGAGTGGCAACTTCAACTCTTGGACCAGGTTTCAATGAAAATTTAAATTTTAATTTGAATTTTACTGAACCAACTAATTTGGTCTTTTTAACTGGAATTACAACAAGAACTATAGTTTTTAATGAATCTTTTTCATTGTCTGTTTTACCAAATGACAAAACCCTAACATTACAAAATTACAATAATATACTTCTTGTTGATACCGACTTTGATGGCGTATACGAATCTGGAGTTACATCATTCACTAGTAATGAAATTCTATTCAAATACAACTCTCCAGGAGGCAACTTGATAGACCCTCCAAGCTTTTCATCAAGGGATATTACTTCTCTTCAAACCAACCATACAAATAAAAACATTAATGCTACCTCCACATTTGTGTTCAATTATAAAATAAAAGACCGTTATTTAGATACAGATAATGATGGAACTCCTGATTACAAAGACCTTGACAGTGACAACGACATATGTTACGATACAACAGAGGCGGGTTTTACTGACAATGATAATAACGGAATTTTAGGAGTTAGCCCTGTAAACGTTGACCTGGTTGGGAAAGTTTTAGGGCAAGGAGGATACCTAACTCCATTAGATACAGATTCAAGTACAATTTTTGATTTTCAAGAAGCAACTGACCTTGTTTCAATTACCTCTCATCCTACCTCTGTTTCTATTTGTGTAAGCGACACAAATTCTTTTTCTGTAGTTACAACAGATCCTGACGATTCTATTTATCAGTGGCAAGTTTTTAATGGAGTTATTTGGGAGGATATTGGTTTTGGTACTCCCGAGGCAAACTATACAGGAGTAAATTCTGCTACATTAGTTGTTCAACCATTAAATACTTCACTAAACAACAAAAGATATAGAGTTAAAACAAGAAAGCTAAACACTCAATGTGAAACTATTTCTGATGAAGCTACAATAGGTGTCTTCTCTCCCTCCATTTTGGTTTCTCCAACATCATTTTCCGAAAGGGAAAACGCCGATAATATAACTCTAGGGGTCAGTTTAACTGGAACACCTTCATCAAATGTTTATCTAGATTTTGTAAACATTGATAATACAGAAATTGCTGTAAGTTTAAGTACTTTGACTTTCACACCTATAAATTGGAATGTTACTCAAACTATCACAATTGACCCCCAGCTTGATTTTATTTTAGATGGAAATCAAAATTTTAATTTAGGTTTGTCAGTTAATACTACCAGCACTTTAAATTGCTATAATAATCTTCCAAATATCTCAATTCCAACAGAAATAATTGACATAGATCAAGTTGGATTTACAATAGTCTCTATTGATAATCTAACTGATGAAAGCGGAGATGAAGGTTCTTTTTCAGTAGTGATGAATTCTAAACCGACAGGTTTTGTTGATTTAATTTTAAATTCTTCTGATTTGACAGAGGGTTCTGTTCAAGCAACAGTGACATTTTCCCCATTAAATTGGAATATTCCCCAAATTATAACCGTAACAGGTCTTCCTGATCCTATACCTATCCAAGATGGCGCTATTAATTATCAAATTATTACAGGAGTTGTAAGCTCTTCAGATGCAAATTATAGTACAATAGATCCTGCAACAATAGCTGATGTTGCAATGACCAATCAAGATCTTGATGGAGTAGGAGTAGAAGTAAATGTTGTTGGCTTTGACAGTTCAACGGGTGAAGACGGAGATACTCTAATTGCTGAATTTAATTTAACAACTCTTCCTCTTCTCTCGGCAGATGTTACTATTCCCTTGTCTATTGTTGGAGATTTAGGCGAGGTGAGTCTGAGTACTACTTCAATAACAATATTAAATGCAAATTGGAATTCTCCCAATTTGAATAGGGTTACTTTAACTGGATTGGATGACGATATAATAGATGGCGATATAGCTTTGAAATTAGAGACTGGTGACCCTCGGTCTTCTGATCCTGCATATGATAATCTTAATGCAAGTGATGTTGCAGATGTAGATTTTGTAAATATCGATGACGATAACCCGGGGTTTTCAGTTGGACCAATATCAAATGATCTCAATGAAACGGGTAATCAAGCTAATTTTTTTGTCGTACTTAACTCAAGACCTAACACTCCAGTTCAATTGAATATATCAACAAATGATAGAACTGAGTCAGAGGTGGATGTTTCTTTTTCGACTATATTATTTAACCCAGATGAATGGAATATACCTCAAAATGTGTATTTAAACAGTGTAAACGATGACATTATCGATGGAGATAAGACAAGCACTATTTTAATATCCGTTGATATATCCTCAGATCCCAATTTTTTTGGACTAGAGGACCAATCAATAAACGTTTTAACCATTGATGACGACGAGTCTAATGTTTTAATTACTGAAATAGATTTACTAACTAGTGAAGACGAAGATCAAGGTTTTTTTGAAATTCTTTTAACCTCCAGACCGGATTCTTCTGTAATTGTAAACTTTTCTTCCTCAAACCTGAATGAAGGAACTGTAATTCCTCAAATAACTTTTGACTCTTCAAATTGGGATGAGCCTCAGCTAGTTTATGTAACTGGTGTTGACGACTTTCCTCCTGTCACAGACGGTCCTCAAAAATATGATATCATTATTTCAAGCGTATTTTCTTTAGATCTCAATTATGGTACAATTGATCCAAATGCTTTTGATCCAATTGAATTTACTAACCAAGACAATGACTCACCTGCAGTAATTGTTAAAGTTATGAATGATGACTATACAACCTCTGAGGACTTGGATTCTGTAATTATAGGTTTTAAGTTAACATCCGAGCCACTAAGTTGGGTTGATATTCCTTTATCTATCGGAAGTAACTCCGATGAAGTTAAATTGGTGGAGAATATTGTTAGAATAGAAAAGGAAAATTGGGACAATTTTTCTCTAAACCAAGTAACTCTGACAGGAATTGATGATTCAATAATTGACGGAGATCAAAAATTTGAATTTATTACAGCTAGTCCAGTATCGTTGGATCTTTTTTATGGAATTTTAAATGCCGATGACGTAGCTGATATAAATTTGGTAAACAAGGACAATGATTTTCCTTTTTTAAATGTTTCTGAACCAGAGATTCTATCAGAGGACAAAAACTCAACTAATATATCTATATCTCTCGGTAATAAGCCTACAGGTAAAGTAAAAATAGTTTTTGAATTAACAGATTTAACTGAAGTTTCAATTAATAAACTAGAAATAGAATTCGATGAGTTTAATTGGAATATTGCTCAAGAACTCACTCTTTTCGGAGTTGATGATCCTTTTTTAGATGGGGACGTGCAATCAAATCTGATTTTGAAAATTCACCCGAACACAGAAGATTTTAATTATTTAAAAATGCAATCAGCCTCTGTTGAATTGGTTACTTTGGATAATGAAAAGGATAGTGATTCTGACGGAGCAGGTGACGAATTTGATAATTGTCCAGATGTCTCAAATCCAAACCAAAATGATTTTGATGGAGATGGTATTGGTGATGCTTGTGACGAAGATATTGATGGGGATGGAGTTCCAAATAAAACGGAAACAATTGATAATACTTCTAATTATGATGCATGTAGTTTTATGCCCATGAGTGTGACATTGCCTATTACCGTTTCAGTAGATTGTGACTCAGATGGAGTGGATGATAAGGATGATATTGACGATGACAATGATGGTATTTTAGATATTTTGGAAGGATTTGAGGATATTGATGGAGATGGTCTACCAAACTCTGTTGATCTTGATTCTGATAATGATGGATGTTATGACGCCGTTGAAGCTGGTTTTAGTGATGAGGATAACGATGGCATCTTGGGTATTGGGCCTGTAATATTTGACAATGTAGGAAGGGTACTAAATCAAGGTGGATATACTCAGCCCATGGATAGATCAGGAAATGGTATTCCTGATTTTAAAGAATATGGAGAAGAAATATTTTTTATACTTCAACCAACATCTAGACAAGTGAATGGTAGTACATTAGAAATTGAAGCTCAAATTAATATTAATGAATATGCGGGTTTTAGGTGGCAGGAAAATACAGGTGACAAGGAAAATCCTTCATGGAGAAATATCTCAAATGACTCAAATTATTCTGGAGTAAATTCAAGCATATTAGAAATAAGGGATAAAAAAAGAATTCCCTCAGGAAGAGAATTTAGACTTGTTGTAAAAAATCTATCTAACATTTGTTATGCTGATCTAATTTCAGATGTTGTTACCTTTGGGAAGGTAGATCTTTTTATACCAAATGCATTTTCCCCAGATGGCGACGGTGTAAATGACACATGGGAGATTCGTGGAATCGAAAAGGCAATTGGATATAAATTGATAATTTTTAATAGGTGGGGAATTAAGGTATATGAGACAAATAATTATAAAAATGATTGGGCTGGAACTTCTCAAACAGATTCATTTATGTCTAGAGATAATCTTTTGCCTGAAGGAACTTATTTTTATTCAATCATATGGGGTGATGAAACAGAGCCCAATAGAGGGTTCGTTTATATAAAAAGGAAGGACAATTAGATGAGGGATTTAAAATTATATTTTCTTTTATTTTTGATTTCATCAATTTGTAGATCTCAACAAGAATCAAATTTTAGTTACTATATGTTTAACCACCAAGCCATAAATCCAGCTTACACTGGATCAAGAGGAATAACAAATTTAACATCAGTAATTCGTTCTCAATGGGTTGGTTTAGAAGGAGCTCCTGAGACACAGACAATCACATTTGGGAAATCCATAAATTCAAAGAATTTAGGATATGGAGTTAGTGTTCTTAACGATAAAATTGGGCCAACTAACAGTACATCTTTCGACATAGACTTAGCCTATCATTTAAAACTAAATGAAAAGGGTCATAGACTTTCACTTGGGTTAAAGGCTGGTGCTCAGAATTATTCATTAAACACAAACATAATTCAGACTTTAACTCCAAATGATCCAGCATTTGTATTAGAAAAGGATAGAAAAATTTTACCTAACATTGGTTTTGGAATTTATTATTCCACCCAATCTTTTTACACTGGATTTGCAATTCCTAGATTATTATCAGATAAAGAATATAATTTAGAGCCACACTATTATTTCATAACAGGAGGGTTGATAAAAGTATCTGAAGTTTTTATGTTAAAACCTAGTTTTTTACTCAAGCAAACACGCAGCATTGGGGGATATGATTTTTCAATTTTGGGAATTATAAATGAAAATATATGGATTGGTGGACAAATAAGAAGTAGTTTTAACAATTATGGATTTACAAATTTTCAAGGAACAGGAATAAGTGCACTCGCCGGTTTTCAAATTTTTGATAATTTGACACTTGGATATTCTTATGGAATACCTTCGAATGAAATTAGTAACGGTATTAGTATCCCAACCCATGAAGTTTTTTTAAGATTAGATATTTTTTCAAAAGGAGAGGCATTTTTATTTTCACCTAGATTTTTTTAATTATGAATAGAAAGTTAGTCGTATTTTTAGTTTTTAATTTTTACAACCTATTTGTTTTTTCCCAATCCAAAAAAGTACAAAACGATAGTTTAATCAATATTTGGGGTGATTACTATTTTTTGAATCACATGTATGAGAAATCTATTGAAAAATATAAAATATTTGAGGGTAGTTTATCAATTGATCGCTTAAGGAATTTAGCCAATTCTTATATCATGACAAATAATTTAGAAGAAGCAAAAGTTATTTACGAAAAAATAACGAAATCTAATAAAGCCAACGTATTAGATTATTATAAATATGCTAATCTTTTACCAACAGGTAGTAAATTGGCCAAAGAATACAGTGATAAATCAATAAAGTTACCATTAATAACCACAAATAATATTGATTTTGACAACAAGCTCTTGCCTGGTAAATATGTTATTGAAAATGCTATAGGGAATAGTGAGAAAGGTGATCATGGTCTAATTTTTATTGATAACAAAATCGTTAGTAAAGTACTTTTCTTAAGTGAGCAATCAAATTCTAAAAAAATTAAAAAAAGATCTAAAAAGATTAAATCAAAATATCCAATATATAATTTTTACGAAGGTAATTTTGACACAGAAAAATTCAACATTAAACGCACGAAAAATAAACTTAAAAATTTAAATTCTGAATTTCAAGAGGGCTTCGGAAGTTATAATCAATTAAATAAAACTCTGTTTTTCACAAGGAGTGAGTCAAGCTTAAACTTTAATGATAGCATTCAATTAAATATTTATAGTACTATTCTAAATAAAACAAATATTATAAAACCAATCCTTGAGAGGACCAGAAAGTACTCTAATCTTCATCCAAGCATTAATTCAAAATCTAATCGTCTTTATTTTTCAAGCAATAGGCCAGGCGGCTACGGTGGAATGGATATTTATTATGTGGATTTAAAAAATGAAAGGCTTTCCGAACCAATGAATTTGGGGCCAGACATAAACTCAGAGTATAATGAGTCTTTTCCATATTCTTATAATGATTCAATTTTGTTCTATTCATCAGATAAAGTTAACAAAGGAGGTAAGTTTGATATTTATATTGCCACCAAAGTGATTACTAATCGTTGGGTAGTTGATATTTTAAAGGACAGTATAAATTCTAAAGGTGACGATTTTTCATTTGGAATAAATCAGAAATTGAAAATTGGATTTTTCTCATCAGATAGAAAAGACGGTATGGGTGAGGATGATATTTATGTATTCAAGTTTAATCCTAGATTAGCTGGTATTGAAGATTTTTATGAATACAATTTTTCAGATACTTTAATTGTTGCAAAAAATAGTGTCATCTCTAATGATCTTGAATTTATTCATTTAGTAGATCCATTGCAAAAGCTTTACAATAAACAAGCGAAACTAAAATCTCCTCCAAAAAATGGGAAGATAATTTTTAATAAAAATGGAACATTTTTATATAAAAGCGAAGTTGATTCTATTTATAAAGATTCGTTTAGTTATGTACTAAAATCTGAATCAAAGTTCTCAAAACCCATAATGGTTTATTTAAGCACTTATAAAAACCAAGTAAATCAAATTGAATTGAAACAGTTCGAACCTATATTTTTTGACTTTGATAAAAGTGATATTCTTTTAAAATATAAAGTAAGGCTTGACCAGGTGGTCAAGTTCCTCAACCAATACCCTCAAGTTAGACTTGAGTTGAGTTCATTCACTGATTGTAGAGGAGCTGATTATTATAACCTAGAATTATCCAACCGAAGAAATAAAAGTGTGGTTGATTATATTAGAAAGAGAGTTATAAATCCAGAAAGAGTTTCTGGGAAAGGATATGGAGAAAAAAGTAGTATAGGAGGAGATTCTTGTTATAAAACAAGTGAAATAGAACACAAAAAAAACAGAAGAACAGATTTTAAATTAAAATTTTAATTCCTCCGTAAAAAATTCTTCCCGGCGCAGCTTCGTAATATCTTTTTCCAAAAGCGTTAATTCGGATATTATCAGGGAACAGTTCGTCAAAAATATTACTGCATCCCAGAAAAAAATCAAAATTATATTTTCCAACTTTTAAAGGAATAGATAAACTAATATCATCTCTCCAAATGGAACTAATTTTTTCAGTATTTTCATTGTTAGCATATAAAACGCCTCTATAATTCCGTGAATAAATAATGCTCAGGTTTTTTGAATTTTTGTATTCTAATTCGATGTTACCAAATCTAGTTGGGATTCCTGGTAAATAATTCCCTTTTAAATTTAATTCACCCGATAAATACTCATCATACTTAAAATTAGTATAGTTGTATGTAATATTTGTTGAGAAATTTTTATTTAAGCGATAATTAAAGTCAATTTCAACACCTTTCCTAAGAGTTTTACCTGCATTTTGGTAAAATATCCTTCCAGGAAATTCCTCTAATTCGTAAGGAACTAAATCATTTTTTGTGTTAACTATAAATCCAACGATTGAAAAATGAGTTGATTCAGATTTGAATTTTAAACCAAAGTCAAAATTTTTAGCTTTTTGAACACTCAACAAATCATTAAAACCTCCTCCGATCGGATTTGCTGATAATTCACTTAAAGTTGGGGTTTCATAACTTTCGGATAAATTAACAAACAAATATGATTTATCTAGTATTTGATATGATAAGCCAATTTCATTGCTCCAAGCATAAAGTTTTATACTCCCTGAATCGTCTCCATTTGAAATGAAATTATCGACAACTTTTAGCAGGTTATTATCCCATCGAATTCCTCCATTTAATTTTAATTTTCCAAAAGATACGTTTTCTATAAAATATATTCCAAAGCTTTGAAAACTTTCAATTTGCCCCATAGTTTTATCCCCTTTGTTGCCTTCATTATTCTTATATCTTTTTCTTTTGTCTGATTGGCTTGCGATATCGTACCCAATTTGCGTTGTAAGTTGTGTTTTATTTGCTTTACTCTTTATTGTGAAATACGATCCATGGCCGTAATAATTTCTATTTAAACTTACAATACCGCCAAAATTGAAGGGTAATTTTGAATTAAATGTTCTATTTGAAATGAAATTATAACTTTTAAATAAAAAATTCCCACTTTCATAATTTATGCTCATTGCACTTTTAATATGATTTATTCTTTCACCTGATTTGAATAAAACATTTCTATCTCTAGCTTTTGAGGGAGAGTTTTGAAAATCTTCGAGATTTTGTCCACCAGGGTCCTGCCCTAAAGGACTATTTGTTGAATTAAATTGAAGTCCTAATTTCATTTTCTTTGATAGAAAATAATTCCCCCTCAAATTAAACTGAGTTGTCTGGAATCTACTGTTTTCTCTATATCCATCTCCATCTTGATGATTTAAATGGAGTAACCATTCGGACTTTTCAAATTTTAAACCAGAAGTGTAATAGGTTTGTTTGTAATTGTTTTGTGCACCTCTTAATCCTAACTCATGAAAATTATTTTCTACTTTATTAATTGTTTCTAGATATATAACCCCTCCTGCAGCATTGCCATATCTAAGAGAACTAGATCCTCTAACAACTTCTATATTTTCAATTAACTGAAGAGGAAGATTATCTAGTTGACCTTGTCCGTCAGGTGTAGTCTCAGGTATGCCATCAATAACAACTTTAATACCCCTTATACCGAAAGCTGATCTTGCTCCAAAGCCCCTAATTGATATCCTTAAATCTTGGGCAAAATTATTTGCATTGAAGGCCACTAAACCAGGAACAGAACTAATATACTCTTGTAAAGATAGTTGTTGTTTAGACCAAAGTTTAGGCACCTTTATCTTTGTAATAGATAATGGAACCGATTCAAAAATAGAACTTGATTTAATTGATTTGATTTCAATTTCATCTAACTTTACAACTTGAAGAGAATCTTTTTGAGCAATCAAAAAATTTGAAAGGAATGTTAAAATAATTATTTTTTTCATTTTGATATTGAAAACAAAAAAGCCCTCAGTCAGTTAACTGAGGACTCTTTCTAACCATAAACCAATTCATTTCAGTAAGAATTGTGGCATTAAATTAGTGGAATTATATTTAAACTTGGTAAAAAATACTGGAAAAATAAATAATTAATGAACAATATATTAACAATTCCTATTTTTTATTTTCTATAAAACAATGCTTATCAGAGCATTAAAAAAAAAAATGATTCGAAAAAGCTATATTTTACTAATTTTTTTATACAATATATGCGTATTTTCTTTAAAAGCTCAGCAAGATTTTATCAATAATAGGCCTCAATTATCTGCAAAATTTATTAATTCCAACATTACGATTGATGGGAAAATAAGTTCTGATCCAGTTTGGCGAAACATTAAACCAATTACATCATTGATCCAAATGACGCCCAATTTTGGTTCACCAGTAAGTGAGAATACAGAAATTAGAGTGGCATACAATAGCTTTTATTTTTACGTATCGGTTATTTGCTATGATTCGTCACCTGATAAAATACAAGTTGGTAATTCAAGAAGAGATGCCTCATTAATAGATGAAGACAGTTTTTTATTTATTATTGATACTTTTAACGATCAGCAAAATGGTTTTTTATTTGGAACAAATTCAGATGGTAAAGAGTTTGATGCTCAAATTAATAATGAAGGAGTCGGTAACAGAAGTTCAAATAGGCAACAGGGTGGTGTAATTGGAGGAACAAATATAAACTGGGATGCATCTTGGGATGTTTCTGTTGATAAGGGTTCATATGGATGGAGTGCTGAATTTGCTATCCCTCTAAGGTCAATTAGATTCGCTCCTGGGAAAAATAAAACTTGGGGAATCAATTTCCAGAGAAATATTTCTAAAAATACTGAAATTGCCTTTTGGGCACCTCTACCTTTAACTTTTGATATCAAAAGGCTTTCGATAGCAGGAAAACTCAATAATCTAAACCTCAAAAATCCAAAAAACTTAAAACTTATTCCTTACATAATTGGGCAATCCGTCAGAAAAAATACCTTGTCTACTTCAAGTATTTCTCAAAATGGCGATGTTGGTACTGACATTAAATATAGTTTAACACCTGGACTAACGATGGATCTTACCTACAACACAGATTTTGCGCAAGTTGAAGTGGACGAACAACAAATTAATATAGATAGAGTGAATCTATTTTTTCCTGAGAAAAGAGCTTTTTTTCTAGAAAATGCTGGTCAGTTTTCAGTTGGTATACCAGGAGAGATAGATTTATTTTTCACAAGAAGAATAGGTTTAGAAAACGATGGTTCAATTGTTCCAATTATAGGAGGAGGTAGATTATCAGGGAAGGTGGGTCAAACAAATATTGGGTTACTAAATATGTCTACAGAGGGTAGTAATGATTCCTCAATGAGTAAAAACAATTTTTCTGTGGTTAGGGTAAACCATGACTTTTCAAAAAGTCGATCATCTTTTGGTGGAATTTTTGTAAATAAATTTGGATTAGGTGAAAATGATAATTATAATAAAGTTTTTGCCTTAGACGGGAAATTAGGCCTTGGAAAAAAAGCTCAACTGTCTGGCTTTCTATCCAAAAGTAAATCACCAAACATAAAAGAAAATGATTACGCATTCGCAGCAAAGGCAGAATATAATTGGGACGGATGGAGATTAAATGCATCATTTAGTCAGGTGGGGGAAGGATTTAATCCTGAAGTCGGTTTTTTACAAAGGAATGCCTATTATAAACCAGAGTTTTTAATTTGGAAAACAATTCGTACAGGTAGAAAAGGACCTTTATTTGAAATAAGACCTCACATTTATAGGAGAACTTTTTACAAATCAAATAATCAACTATTTTCAGATTATCTACATGTTGACAACCACTGGGTTTGGCCATCTGGATTTGAAATTCATACTGGTATAAACTTTACTCGTGAGGTGGTTTACTCTCCTTTTAAAATATCAAATATAGAAATTGGAAATGGTGATTACTCTCATAGTGAGCTTCAATTTGTCGCTCAAACTAATCCAAACAAAAATTTTTTTTGGTATAATAAAACATATATCGGTGGATATTATGGGGGTAAAAGAACTCAATTTATAAATTCAATGAATTTAAGTTTAGGAAATAGATTTAACGCGGATTTAAATTACAACTACACTAGACTTGTTTTTGACGACAAAGAAAATTTAAATTCAATTATTGCAGGTCTTAGATTGAGTTATCAATTTACTCCAAAAATTTTTATTCAATCACTGTTTCAAAGAAACAACATAACTAACGTAAATTCAATAAATGCTAGATTTGGATGGTTACAAACCGCAAATACAGGATTGTTTATAGTTTACAATATCATAAGAGATTTGGATTTGTTTGATGATATAGATGATACAATTTTTTCAATAAAGTATACCTATCAATTTGACGTTTTATAATTATTATATAGTGTTTAATTTGAAAAATTTAAATTAGCTGCTTAATTTTAAATTTAATATGGTAGAAACAATTATAAATTATTTCGATTCTATCCCACCTCTTCACAGGGCTTTAATATTAGTTGGGGGGATTACTTTTTTTTGGATGTTAGAAGGGTCAATTCCATTATTTAGATTTAATTACAATAAATTAAAACATGCAATACCTAACTTTTTCTTCACAATCACAACTATTGTCATAAATTTTAGTTTAGCTTTCCTTCTTTTAAAGTCTTCAGATTGGGTTTCAAATAATAAATTTGGACTTACACATTTATATGATTTTCCTTTATGGATTAAAGTCATACTCGGAATATTATTACTGGATTTGGTTGGTGCCTACTTAGCTCACTATGTAGAACACAATGTAAAGCCTCTTTGGATGATTCATCTTGTACACCACAGTGATCATAAGGTCGACACAACAACCGCAAATCGACATCATCCTTTGGAAAGTATGATAAGATTTTCATTTACTTTATTAGGTGTTTTTGTTTCAGGTGCCCCCATTGGTGTAGTAATGTTATATCAATCTTTATCAATAATTTCTACCCAGTTTACTCATGCCAATATTATGCTTTCGAAAAAGCTAGACAAATTTATTAGTTACATTTTTGTATCCCCTGATATGCACAAAATACACCATCACTACAGATTACCTTATACAGATAAGAATTATGGGAATATTTTTTCAATTTGGGACAGAATTTTTGGAACTTTTATATATTATGAAAGAGAAAAAATAAAATATGGAGTTGATGTTTTTCCAGACGAAAATAAAAATGACAATATTAAGGACCTATTGGCCCAACCATTTCAAAAATATCAGAAGCCTACTCTTGCGAAAGAAAAAGATGGTGAATAACTATTTGCTTGGATTTTTTCTCATCGAATGTTTATCAAACCAAGCATTGATATAACCATGTGTCCTTAAAAAATTTGAAGGTTTCCTGCTTGTTCCATGGTATTCCTTGTTAAATCTTATCATTACAGTTGGTACCTTGTTCATTTTTAGGGCTTGATAATACTCTTCAGTTTGTGAAATTGGAGTTCGTAAATCATCTTCTCCACACATAAGCATGGTTGGTGTTTTTACATTTTCAACGTACATTAATGGAGATCTTTTGATGTGTTCACTTGGATCTTCCCATGGATATTTCTCAAAATTAAAATACCACCCTGCACCATCTGTTGTTCCTACAAAAGAAAACCAATTTGTAACTGGATAATTAACCGAAGCAGCTGCAAACCTGTCTGTTTTCCCGACAATCCAGCTCGTCAATACACCACCACCACTTCCACCATACACATACATTTTGTTATCATCAATATACCCTCTTGAAACGACTTCGTCAACACCCGCCATAATGTCGTCATAATCATTTCCTGGGTAAGCATTTTGAATTGCATTTGCAAAATCATAACCGTATCCAGTAGAACCTCTAGGGTTCGTGTATAATACCACTTGGTCTTGTGCTGCATGTAATTGAAAATTATAATTGAAACCTACATGATACATACTATGAGGTCCACCGTGAATTCGAAGTACTAGAGGGTATTTTTTACTTGAATCGAAGTGAGGTGGTTTTACAATCCATCCTTGTATCATTTTCTCATCCACAGATTTGTAGGTTATCTCTTCCACCTTTCCAAATTCTACATTGTAGAATATATCCTTATTTACATTAGTTAGACGCCTCATCTTATCTGAATTTTGAATATTAAAGTATAATATATCCATAGGATTTGAAGGATCAGTCCAGGTTGCTACTGCATTTTTACCTACCAAATCGTTCATAGTAAGCATATGATTTCCATTGGTAATTTTATTTACCTTACCTCTAAGATCTGCAAAGTAAACATTGCTTTGTCCAAATTCTCTAACATTGAAATAAACACCAGAATTATTGCTAGCCCATATTGGAGCGCTTGGTATTTGGTCCAAATTGGATGTCAAACATTTTAAGTTTGAGCCATCGGAGTCCATAACGTACATTTTGCGATCATTAAAGAAATTTTTAGACCAAGTTGATCCAACAAACGCAATTTTGGACCCATCTGGAGATAAACGAGGTGAATACTCTGTCCCGTCGCGAGATGTGAGTTCTGTTAATTCTAATGAGTTTATATCTACAGAGTAAAGATTTGAATGTCCTCTTGCGTATTCTGCATCAGGCCTCTGAAAACTGCTAAATATAATTTTTTTACTGTCCCTAGACCATGAAATTCCTGATGAAACGTCGTCAAATTCCCCAAATGTTATTTGCCTTGATGTACCGCCCTCAGAAGGTACAATAAACAGTTGACGAAAACCTCTTTGAAGAAAACCAACCCTGTCTTGACTGTAATCTACCTGATCAATTACCTTAGGTGATTTGGTCCAAGAAGCTCCATTTGGTTTATCTGGAATCCCTTTTGGTTCTAATGCAGGTTTTGAAGATACATGCATTATAAAAGCGATATATTTTCCGTCTGGTGACCATTCCATACTAGAGGGTGACTTCTCCAATTTTGTAATTTGAGTTGGTTCACCTTCTATTCCCAAGTATTTAACAAAAATCTGTGTACCGTTAGGTTTACCTTTTTTAGTAAATGCAACTCTATTTCCGTCAGGAGACCACTTTCCATTCGATCCATTTAAGAAAAACCTGTTGGATGAACCATCGCTATTAATGATCCACAAATCAGTTTCTCTTTTATCATCAACTAGATTAATCCAAGTTTTAGAATAAATAATGTGTTCCCCGTTTGGAGAAAGTTTGGGATTTGAAGTCCATTCATAGTTTTTATAATGATCTAATGAAAGCCTAGTCTTTTTTTGACCATTAGCATTGATTATAAACAAAAAAAGAATAAAGGTTAATATATGGTTCATAATTTTATTTTAAGATATACATTGTAAGTTACAATTTTGATTTTGTTATATGTACCTGCTAAAAACTTTTTATTTTTTTAAAAAAGAAGGGCTATAGTAAATAGTGAACCGTTATATTTTACACTAAAGGGAGATGTTTTAGAATACAAAAATGAGATGCTAATTGGGGTAAAATTATATGTCAAATTTTATGATAGTGAAAAGATTAAGTTGTGATGAATAATTAACTAAGAAATGTGTTGATTTTTTTCGTGTATTTAAGACACTATTTTTTGTTTTTGATGTATTGTATTATTATGAATTTAAATTAATCAATTGAAAATTGTCCCGTCGCAAATTTTAGAATACTCTCGATCAGTCCTAGAATAGTAATAGGTTTCTTTTTCTCCTAAAGTTTCTTGGACAAGAGTTAAATTATATCCTTGAGAGTCTATAGTAAACTCAACAATAGCAGTTATGCCTATAATTGTGGATTCAATTTTCAGGGTTGAAGAGTTATTCTCAATTATCTTTACAGTTGATTCTCCCAAAAAAGTATCATTTGTTCCCTCGCTAATTTCTTGGCAATCATATTCTTCAAGAAAATCATCATAAACTGGATTTTTAATAAAAACACTACTATCATAAAAAAAGAAATAAGATGGATATTGTGTATTATTCTCAATAAAACCAACCGTATCTAATCTTTGTAAAAAAGTTTCTTCTGATCCTGAATCATCCTTTGAACAACTGAATGAAATAGTTAATAGTAATAATAAAACAATGTTCCTCATACTTTAAATTTTAATAAACAAAAAACTACAGAATTTAATAAAAGTCAACATATAAGTTTAGTATACTAAAAAACAACTTTGTAGCGGGAGCAGGACTCGAACCTGCGACCTTTGGGTTATGAGCCCAACGAGCTACCGACTGCTCTATCCCGCGATTGTTAACGAAAGTACTAAAATTAAACAGAAACAACAAGTATAAAAGTATTAGTAGTTAACTTTGTTATATGTCAAAAAAACATAAAGCAGGTTTTGTATCAATAATAGGTAATCCAAATGTTGGTAAATCAACTTTTTTGAACTCGTGGATTGGAGAAGACGTGTCTATAGTTACCCCAAAATCACAAACTACAAGACACAGAATTAGATTTATTATTAATTCTGAAGATTACCAAATTGTTTTGTCAGACACTCCAGGACTTATTGAGCCAAAATATAAGTTACAAAATTCAATGATGAAGTTCTTAAAAGACACTCTAATTGATTCAGATATTTTATTATTAATGACCACGGTTGGAGACAAAATAATAGAGAATGATGACTTCATAAACAAAATCAAGAGGATTAAAAAAAAGCGTTTTTTGATAATAAATAAAATAGACTTAATAAATCAGCAAGTCCTTGAAAATGAAGTTAATTTATGGGAAATGAAATTACCAGGTATCAAAATTCTTCCAATTTCTGCTTTGAATAATTTCAATATAGAAAATGTTTCAAAGCTTATTTTACAGAATTTACCCTATTCCCCACCTTTCTTCCCTAAAGACCAATTTGCGGATAAATCCAAGCGTTTTTTTGTAAATGAATTTATTAGAGAACAGGTATTTCATAAATTCAACAAAGAAGTCCCGTATTCTACAGAAGTTGTTACTGAAGTTTTTGATACGAGTAAGGAAAATATTATTAAAATTGAATCCTCAATCATTGTGGAAAGAGAGACTCAAAAGGGAATTTTAATAGGTAAAAATGGATTTGCTCTAAAAAAAGTTGGTATTGAGGCACGAAAAAAAATAGAAGACTTTTTTAAGATGAAAGTTCATCTAAGATTATTTGTTAAGGTAAATAAAAAATGGAGGACAAATCCCAGGAAACTAAAAGATTTTGGTTACAATTAATAAAAATTAATAATGGACTCTATCGTAGCAATTGTTGGTAGACCAAATGTTGGAAAGTCAACTTTATTTAATAGACTTATTAAACAAAAGAAAGCCATAACTGATTCCCAAAGTGGGGTTACAAGAGATCGTCACTATGGTAAAGGAGAGTGGAATGGCAAACAATTTTCACTGATTGATACAGGGGGTTATATAATAGGTGGAGATGATGTTTTCGAAAAGGAAATTGACCATCAAGTTGAATTGGCAATTGAAGAGGCAGATTTAATTATTTTTTTGGTAGATATTCAAACAGGTGTTACAGATGAAGATCTGAAGATTAATAAACTACTGAAAAAATCAAAAAAGAAAGTTTTTTTGTTGATAAATAAGGTAGATAATTCCTCCTTCCAAGGACTTGAGGCAGAGTTTTTCAAACTTGGGTTCAAAAATATTTATTCAATATCAGCGAATAATGGTCTAGGGTCTGGAGATTTTATGGATATTCTCGCTGAGAATTTATCTAATTCTTCTGAGGTTTCAAATGAAGAATTACCTCAATTTTCTGTTGTTGGAAGACCAAATGCTGGCAAATCTTCGTTTATAAACTCAATCGTTGATGATAATAGGCATATAGTTAGTGAAATTCCTGGGACTACAAGAGACAGTACCGATTCATACGTTAACAAATACGGATTTAATTTCAACATAATTGATACAGCAGGCATAAGGCGCAAAAAAAAAGTCAAAGAGGATTTAGAATTTTTTTCTGTTTTAAGGGCAGTCAGATCTATTGAAAGAAGTAATGTTGTTTTACTTTTAGTTGATGCAACAAGAGGTTTTGACACCCAAGTACAAAAAATATTTTGGCTTGCTCACCGAAATAATAAGGGAATATTAATTTTAATTAATAAATGGGATTTGATTGAAAAAGATAAAATAGATATTAAAGAGTATGAGGAAAAAATTAAAAGTAAAATAGCACCTTTTAAAGATGTTCCTATTTTATTTATTTCTGTTCTTAAAAAGCAAAGAGTTTTAAAAGCTCTGGGTGTGGCTATTAAAGTTTTTGAGTCTAGGAATCTAAAAATTAAAACTAGTGAATTAAATAAATTTATTTTACCAATTGTAAAAAAAAATCCACCTCCAACTAAAAAAGGGAAAACTATTAAAATAAAATTTTGTACACAATTGCCAACAAAATTTCCTCAGTTTGTTCTGTTTTGCAACCTACCTCAATACATTAAGGAACCATACAAAAGGTTTATTGAAAATAAATTAAGAAGTAATTATAAACTTTCCGGAGTCCCTTTAAATATCTATTTCAGAAAAAAATAGTTATATGTTGTTTTTCAGAAACAACAACTCTGATTTGACTTTTTCAAGTTTATTACGAATAGATATTAAAATTTTGTCCTTATTTTTATTCTGATCCAAATATCTCTTTGCTCCATCAATAGTCATTCTTTTTTCCTTCAATAAACTATATATTACTTGAAGGATTTCAACATCAGGTTTAGTGAATTTCCTTATACCTGATTTTTTTTTCATTGGACTAATTTGAATGAATTCTTTCTCCCAGAAACGAATTAATGAAGTGTTAACTTCTAAAAAATCAGCAACTTCGCCGATGGAATAATATTTTTTGTCGGATAAAATATTTTTCATTTTAAAAAATCTAATCAAGAGATAGATTTTCTTGGCTCGCTTGAATTAGAATTGCATTATATTCGTCAGAGGTTAGATTACCTATATAAAAATTTAACGGATTTATTTTTTTACCATCTTTAATAATTTCATAATGTAAGTGGGGTGCAACAGATCTTCCTGTACTCCCAACGTAGCCAATAATATCTCCTCTATTAACTTTTTGTCCTCTTTTGACGTTGTATTTGTTTAAATGAGCATAGACTGTCACATATCCAAAGCCATGGTCGATTCTAATATGGCGTCCATAACCCGAAGATCTGCTGTCAGCTCTTTTTACTACCCCGTTACCGGGTGCATAAATTGGTGTTCCTCTGTTAGCAGAAAAATCCATTCCATAGTGACGTTTCCTAGTTTTCGTGAACGGATCTATTCTCCAACCATATCCTGAAGCCATCCTTTTTAAATCCTCATTTCTAATTGGTTGAATAGACGGAATAGAGGCCAAAAGCTCTTCCTTCTTTTCAGCAAGAAGTCTAATTTCGTCTAATGATTTTGACTGAACAACAATTCTTCTTGAAAGGATATCCAGTCTTTTTGTGGTTTCAATAATTTGTTCAGAACTCCCGTAACCTTCTAAATTTTTATACCTATTAACCCCTCCAAATCCTGACTTTCTTTGTTCATCAGAAACCGGACTAGCCTCAAAATAGTTTCGATAAAGTTCGTTATCTCTTTCTTCGATATTTGAGATAACATTTTCAATTTCACCTAGCCTTTTTGAAACCAAATCAAATTGAAATTCGTAATTTTTTAATTCTCTTTTAAGGAGCAATTCTTCAGGCGTATTTAAAAAATCTGTAGTAAGGAGTCCGAATAGTATAAAAAGGCCGAAAAGAAATGAAGATATTAGAAAAATAAAAAAATTAGAAATTCGCAGTGTTCTTGGGTATTCGACTGGTTTATAGGAAAGTGTTTCTGGATCGTAGTAATATTTAACCCTAGCCATCGCGGTTTTAATATTAAAATTCACTTCTTTTGTAAGTGAATTAGTTAAACAAATATAATATTTTTTTATAAGTTATAGCCTTCTAAAAATAAAGATGAAATGAAATCATCGGAGATAAGAAATCTTTTTTTAAAATTTTTTGAAAGTAAAAATCACAAGATCGTTGAATCCTCATCAATGATTGTTAAGGATGACCCCACTCTTATGTTTGTGAATGCTGGTATGAACCAGTTTAAAGACTATTTTTTAGGTACAACTATTCCAAAAGATAAGAGAATTGCCAATTTTCAAAAATGTCTTCGTGTTTCTGGTAAGCACAATGATTTAGAAGAAGTTGGAATTGACACATATCACCATACCTTTTTTGAAATGCTTGGAAATTGGAGTTTTGGTGATTACTTTAAAAAAAATGCTATTAAATCGGCTTGGGAATTGCTAACGGATATTTATCAAATAGATAAAGACAAATTGTATGTCACAATTTTTGAGGGAGATAAAACTCAAAATTTGGAGGCTGATAATGAATCATTTAAAATTTGGAATCAAATTATTGATAAGGAGAGAATATTTTTATGTTCAAAGACAGACAACTTTTGGGAAATGGGGAACCAAGGACCATGCGGGCCCTGCTCAGAGATACATATCGACTTAAGATCAGATAAAGATATAGAGAAAGTACCTGCAGCAAATTTGATAAATAAAGATCATCCTCAGGTTATAGAACTCTGGAACCTTGTTTTTATTCAATATAATCGAAAATCTGATGGAACCCTTGAGGACCTTCCAGAAAAACATGTTGACACAGGTCTCGGATTTGAGAGACTTTCAATGGTTCTTCAAAATAAAACTTCGAATTATGACACGGATATTTTTGAACCAATCATTAGGGAAATTGAAATTCTTACGGGAAATGACTACGGTGTTAATTTGGAAGTAGATAAGGCAATAAGAGTGGTCGCTGATCATTTAAGAGCAGTTTTTTTTGCTGTTGCTGATGGACAACTGCCTTCCAACACAGGAGCAGGGTACGTTATTAGAAGAATTTTAAGAAGGGCTGTTAGATATGGTTATTCATTCTTAAATCAAAAGAGTCCTTTTATTTTTCGATTAGTCGATGTTCTTTATAATCAAATGAAAGATGTTTATTCTGGACTAGGAGGTAAAAGAAATCTAATTCACAATGTAATTAAAGAGGAGGAAAACTCTTTTCTAAAGACCCTTGACCAAGGACTATTATTACTTGATTCAATAATTTCAAAAAATGTAGATGGAAAAATCGAGGGCTCTAAAGTTTTTCAACTTTATGATACTTATGGGTTTCCCAAAGACCTCACTGCTTTAATTTTATCTGAAAAAGGATTTAGTTTTGACGAAGGGGAATTTGAAAAGTCAATGAAAAAGCAAAAAGAGATATCAAAAAAAGCTGCTTTTAGCTCAAAAGGAGACTGGGTTATAATTCATGAAGACGATTTAGAAGAGTTTGTAGGATACGATCACTTAACATCCAATGTGAAAATTACAAGATATAGAAAAACCAGTTCTTTAAAAGCAGGAGATATGTTTCAGTTGGTATTTAATCTAACTCCCTTCTATGCTGAGGGAGGTGGACAAGTTGGAGATAAGGGATATTTGGAAGCAACAAACGGAGATTTACATTACATTATTGACACTAAAAAAGAAAATAATCTTATAGTTCACTATTGCAACACACTTCCTAATAAAATTGATGCTACATTCAAGGCAGTAGTTGACAAAACGCAAAGAATCCGAGCTTCATCTAATCATACAGCAACCCATTTACTTCATCAGGCTTTGAGAGAAATTTTGGGTAATCATGTTGAACAAAAGGGTTCAATGGTTAATTCAAGAGCCTTACGTTTTGATTTTTCCCATTTTTCAAAAATATCTAAGGATCAAATATCACAAATTGAAGAGTTTGTAAATTCTAGAATAAAAGAAAATCTCTTATTTGAGGAAAATCGAAATACTTTGATGGAAAAAGCTCTTGCAGAGGGTGCAGTTGCTCTATTTGGAGAGAAGTATGGAGATACTGTAAGGACCGTGAGATTTGGAAAATCAATTGAATTATGTGGAGGCACTCATGTTGAGAGCACATCAAAAATTTGGCACTTTAAAATTATCTCAGAATCTGCCATTGCTGCTGGAATAAGAAGATTGGAAGCTATAACCGGTGATTCATGTAAAATATTTTTTGAAGAACAGTCTAATGACTTAGAAAAAATAAAACAATTAATTAAAAGCCCACAAGATGTTGTTATGTCAGTGAAGAACATTCAAAGTGAAATACATAATTTAAAAAACGAAATTAAAAATTTATCTGAAGCACATTTAAAAAGTCTAAAATTAGAATTAATGGATAAGGTAAAAGAATGTAATGGCGTTAACCTGCTTTCTGAAAAACTCTCACTGAATCCAAAACTTTTAAAACCTCTCGCTTTTGATTTGGGAAAATCAATCAAAAATTTATTTATGTTAGTTGCTGTTACCGAGGGGCCTAAAGCTATTTTAGTGTGTTATATAGACAAAGATTTAGTGGAAGAAAAAGAATTTGATGCCCGTAAAATAATTAATAAAATTTCTAAATATATCAATGGCACAGGTGGAGGACAAAATTTTTACTCTACTGCGGGAGGAGATAATCTAAGTGGAATAGACAAAGCAATTTCATCATTCAATAAAATAATTAGTTCTTAACTTTCATCTACTGGAGGATAATTTTTAAGAATCTCTGAGACAAACAAGTTAATTCTTTCATCCCTGTTTTTCATATATTCATTAATACCGCCATATCCTTTACCCTGCCAAACAAGAAGTTTTGATTTTGAATCAATTATATCAATAAAAAGCTCTCCTCTAGTTTGAGTTGATATAGAATTAAAATTTGAATTAAACATCCAGGGATTCCAGCCCCAACCCCAACCCCATCCATTATTGGGATTTATGAACACTCGGTCAGTTGCTTTTACAGAAATATTAATTAATAAATCGGGATTACTAGATAAAACTAAATTTTTTTCTTCTAAACTCTTTTCTATACTTTTTAAAATCCTTCTTTTATCTAAATCTGAAATTTCAACTTCTTCAATTCCAGGTTTGAAAAAAGCGAAAGATTTGTAATTGTCAAAGTTTATTGAATTGTCAAAATCGGAAAAGACTCTTATTGATGAACAACCGAAAGTTAAAATTGCTAAACATAGTATCAATATTTTTTTCATAATAATATATTTACAAATATCATGCCTTACTTAAAATTACTTAAAAAACTTTAATTATTTTAAAAGTTATAACTAGTAATTGAAATTCGTAATATGATATTTTTAAAAACTCAATATATTTTTTTAGGTAAAATAAGGGATGTTAATATTACTGTAAAAAGAGAAATTTCTTCTGACTTCTATTTAACTGGCAACAAATACAGAAAATTAAAACATAATTTGATTGAATTTTTAAAAAGCAGATATGAGGGTATTGCTACATTTGGAGGTCCTTTTTCAAATCATCTAGCTGCGACTTCAAGTTTATGTAAACATTTTGAAATAAAATCTTTTGGATTTGTTAGAGGAGATGAGATGAATATAAAGTCAAATCCAACTATTGAACATTGTATAAATACCGGAATGCACTTAGAGTACTTAAGTAGAGAGGATTATAAGCTCAAAATGCGTTCAAAAAAAGTAAAAAACTTTTTATCAAAAAGAAATCTTTATTTAGTACCTGAAGGAGGAGATAATGATTTTGGGATTAAAGGAAGCTCGGAAATTATTGGAGGTTTCGATCACTCTTTTGATACAATATGTCTTGCTGTGGGCACAGGTGGGACTATGCTTGGGGTAAGTAGGTCTATAAAGAACGATCAAAAACTTTTAGGTTTTCTGTCAGTAAATGATAGATCTAGGATTAATTATATTTCAAACAATATAGATTCTTCAATAAACTATAAGTTAATCGAGGGATTTACTTTCGGTGGTTTTGGGAAATTTAATAATGAACTTATCTTATTTATTAATTCGTTTAAAAAAAAATATAAAATTCCACTTGATCCTATATACACAGGAAAAGTTCTTTTTGGTATTTTTACTTTAATAAAAAATCATAATTGGAGTTGGGGAAAAAACATTTTGTTTATCCATACAGGAGGGCTACAGGGTGTAGATGGTTTCAATTTTTTACAGAAAAAAAAAGCGGGACTTCTACTAAAATGATTTTGTACTCTATGATTTTAATATTTCAGATTGGTTGCAAAGCATTAACCCTCAAATCATCAAAAAAAGAAAAAAATATAGAAGTTGTAAGTCAAAAAGTTACTGGAAAGAACCCTGTACTGTCAAAGGATCAAAAAATAGAAAAATACTTATCTGAATTTGCACCTATCGCGATTGAAGAAATGAAAAAATATAAGATACCAGCGAGTATCACCCTTGCACAGGGTTTACTTGAGTCTGGTTATGGGGAAGGCAGACTAGCCGTAAAAGGGAATAATCATTTTGGAATAAAATGCCATAAGGAATGGGGTGGTAAAAAAATTTATCATGATGATGATAAAAAAGGGGAATGTTTTCGTAAATACAAAGACCCAAAAGAATCTTATCGTGATCACTCATTGTTTTTAACAATGAGACCTCGCTATGCCTTTTTGTTTGATTATAATATCAAAAATTACAAGCAATGGGCATATGGTTTGAAAAAAGCAGGATACGCAACTGATAAAAAATATCCCTTAAAATTGATCAATTTGATTGAGCGTTTAAATTTAAAACGCTTTGACAGACATGCTAAAAATATTGTAACAAAAAACTCTAATACAAGTGAGTTGTTTTTTTATAGGGTTTCGAAAGGAGACACTTTATTTTCAATATCAAAAAAATTTAATATTGAAATCAAAACAATAGTTAAAATGAATCAGATTAATGACAATAAAATTTATATTGGACAGGAACTCATCATACCAAATAAATAAATAAATGATTTACAAAAGAAGTAGTCAATTGTTTGAAGAGGCAAAAAAACTCATTCCTGGAGGAGTAAATTCTCCTGTTCGAGCCTTCAAGTCCGTTGGAGGAACTCCAATTTTCATTAAAAAAGCAAAAGGAGCTTATCTCTTTGATGAGGATGACAACAAATATATAGATTATATTTCCAGCTGGGGTCCAATGATTTTGGGGCACGCCAAAAAAGAAATAATTGAAAAAATAGTATCTCAAGCAGAAAAAGGTACTTCATATGGTATCCCAACTGAGTTGGAATCTGATTTGGCTTCACTAATTGTCTCTAATATCAAAAATATCGATAAAATTAGATTTGTGAATTCAGGAACTGAAGCCTGTATGAGTGCTATTCGCTTGGCTAGGGGATTTACAGGAAGAGATAAAATTATAAAATTCAAAGGTTGTTACCATGGTCACTCAGATTCATTTTTAATTGAGGCTGGAAGCGGTGCTGTTACTTTTGGACAGCCTAATAGCCCCGGAGTAACAAAATCAAATGCCAAGGATACTTTGATTGCAGATTACAATGATTTAAAGAGTGTTGAAAAAATTTTTGATAAATACAAAAAAGAGATAGCATGCGTGATTATAGAACCTGTTGCTGGTAATATGGGATGTATCCCACCTGCAAAAAATTTTTTAGAAAGCTTAAGGTCAATTTGCAGTAGTTTCGGCTCTCTTTTAATTTTTGATGAAGTAATGACTGGATTCAGATTATCATTTGGAGGAGCACAAAAATATTTAGGGGTTAATGCAGATATTGTGACATATGGAAAGGTTGTGGGAGGTGGATTACCTGTAGGTGCATTTGCTTCAAGACACGAAATTATGGATATGCTAGCTCCCGATGGACCAATTTATCAAGCTGGTACTTTAAGTGGTAATCCTTTAGCAATGAGAGCAGGATTAGAAACTTTAAAAATTTTAAAAAATGATTTAGGCTTTTATGAAAGGATTAATAATAAAACTAAACGTTTGTATGATGGCTTTTTGAAAGAAATAAATTATACTGGGATACCATGTCAGTTAAACATTTGCGGATCCATGCTTTCGGTTCACTTCACAAAAAATTATGTTAATGACTTCGATTCTGCAGCTAAGGGTAATAACAATATTTTTAGGGACTTTTTTCATTTTATGTTATCTGAAGGAGTTTACCTTCCACCAAGTGCTTTTGAAAGTTACTTTTTGAATGATGCTTTAACTTTAAACGATATCGATTATACAGTTGACAAATTTAAATCTTTTTTAAAAAAACATTTACAATGATATTATGAAGATTGTATTATTTTCTTTTTTAATTTCAATTAATGATTTTTTTCTAAGATTTTTTATGGCTAAATCCCATTTCTTATTACTTAGGCTACTTTTTCTCCTAACTTCATTGATGTCAATTTTTGTGTTGGGGTTTAAAAATGATAAAACTTCTTCTTCTTCTTTATCTAGTTGAATTTTTTTTTCTGGCCGCATTTGTGGAAAGAATATAACTTCTTGTATTGAAGTGTTATTTGTCAGAAGCATTGTTAGCCTGTCAATTCCAATTCCAATACCTGAAGTGGGTGGCATCCCATATTCAAGGGCTCTTAGAAAATCGTGATCAATAAACATTGCTTCATCATCTCCTTTTTTACTTAATTCTAATTGTTCCTCAAATCTAGCCCTCTGATCTATTGGGTCATTTAGTTCGGAATAAGCGTTAGCAAGTTCACTTCCATTAACTATTAATTCAAATCTTTCAGTTAGTTTTGGCTCTTTTCTGTGTTGTTTGGTTAAAGGGCTCATCTCTTTTGGATAATCAATTATAAAGGTTGGTTGTTTAAAGTGTTTCTCACATTTATCACCAAAAATTGCGTCAATTATTTTACCTTTTCCCATTGAGTCATCAATTTCAACACCTAATTTTTTAGCAGTTTTTCTTAATTCAATGATATCCATTTTCGAAATATCAAAGCTTGTATACTTTTTGATAGCCTCATAAATAGGGACTCTTGGATAAGGAGGCTTAAAATCAATTTCTTCATTCGCAAAAATCACTTTACTGGAATTATTTACATCATTACAAATTTTATTTAACAATTTTTCTGTCGTTTCCATCATCCAGAAATAATCTTTATATGCTACATATAATTCCATAACAGTGAATTCAGGATTATGAGATTTATCCATCCCCTCGTTTCTAAAATCTTTAGAAAATTCGTATACACCATCCATACCTCCAACAATTAGCCTTTTGAGGTACAATTCATTCGCAATTCTAAGATATAGAGGAATGTCGAGAGCATTGTGGTGAGTGATAAATGGTCTTGCTTGTGCACCTCCGGGTATAGGTTGTAAGACAGGGGTTTCAACTTCAAGGTAACCCTTAGCGTTAAAAAAATCACGAATAGAGTTGGTTATTTTTGTTCTTTTTATAAACGTTTTTTTTACAACAGGATTTAAAATTAAGTCAACGTATCTCTGTCTATACCTTAATTCAGGATCTTTAAATTCGTCATAAATATTTCCGTCTGAATCTGTTTTAGGAATTGGAATAGGTCTAATCGATTTTGATAAAATTTTGAAATCTTCAACTTGGATTGTCTTTTCTCCCACTTGTGTTCTAAATAAATTACCTGTAACACCAATTATGTCCCCAATATCCAATAATTTTTTATAAACCTCATTATAGAGTGATTTATCTTCAGATTTACATATTTGGTCCCGATTAAAATACAATTGAATTTTTCCTTCACTATCTTGAAGTTCAGCAAAACTCGCTTTGCCCTGAATTCTTCTTGACATAATTCTGCCAGCTACAGATACTTTTTTACCAGATTCAAAATTTTCTTTAATTACGGTCGATAAATGACTCACAGAAAATAATTCAGGAGGATAAGGGTTTATACCTAGGGCGATAATTTTTTTGAGTTTTTCTCTTCTAACTTTTTCCTGTTCAGAATAAGACATATTTAAAATTTAAGTAAATATAGAAAGTATGTTACAAATGAAAGTTTTTAAATTTGTTAAATAGAATAATTTTTAATGAGCCTAACTCAAGTTTTGTTGTCAATTATCTTTCCACCCATTGCAGTAATTGGCTATGGATGTGGTTCTGTAGTGATTGTTTTTATTCTAACTCTTTGTGGGTGGGTTCCTGGTGTAATAGCTGCCCTAATAATCATAAATAATACAAACAGGATTGAATAAAAAATTGAATAAAAATATTATTGTTTATGATCTTGGTGTTATAGATTATAAGGAGGCATTAAATTTTCAAGAAAGAAAGTTACAAGAAATAATAGACATAAAAAGAGCCAACCGTAATTCAGATAGCCCAATTAAAACACCGAATTATTTTTTATTTGTTGAACACCCTCCTGTTATCACACTTGGAAAAAGTGGTCAAGGGAAAAATTTGTTATTACCTAAAGAGGAACTTGATAGAAAAAAAATACAGTTTTTTAATACTAATCGAGGAGGAGATATTACCTTTCATGGGTATGGGCAAATCGTAGGTTATCCAATTATTGATCTAGAAAACTTTTATACAGATATAAATAGGTACCTGAGATCCTTGGAAGAAATAGTAATTTCCACATTGAATTTTTACAAAATTTCTTCAAAAAGGAGTTCAGGAGAAACTGGTGTCTGGTTAGAACCGAATTCACCATATTCTAGAAAAATCTGCGCAATAGGTGTTAAAACAAGTAGGTGGGTAACAATGCACGGATTTGCACTTAATGTAGATACTGACTTAAGGTACTACGATTACATCATTCCCTGCGGAATTAAAGGTAAAGGTATAACTTCAATTAACAAGGAAATAAAAAAAAGCATTTCAATTAATGAGGTCAAAGAAAAATTACTTCAAAATTTAAAAAAAACTTTTGATGCTAATTTAATTTTCAGTATTTGAAAAACTATATACGATTATTTCTTTTTTATCTGAGCCCACAACCAATTCTAGCTGGTTGTTTTTTTTTGACTTAGATAAACTTGCACTTGTAGTTCCGTAAACTGGAAACCCTTTTACAGTTTTCCCGTTCTCTCTGAATAAGTAAACCTTTTCAGATTCTATTTCTGTTGTTGTGACATAAATCATGTTACTGAATTTAAATACTTTAGGTTTGGTGTAATTACCATATGGTAATGTAATTGGTATGCCTTTGATTGTTAATTTATTTTCTGAGAGTGTAACTAATGATTCATATCCGATTACAATTTTGTGATTTTTTGATAAATTTAAATTTGAAGTTAAAACATTACCTCGTGTGTCTATCTGAGTTAAATCACCATCCAAATTTGTTCCAGCAAAGGTACCCAAATATGGATAAATCTCTTGTCTTGAAAAATTTATTTTTCCATTTACTTTTATTCTTGATTTACCTTGCCTATTAAGTATTTTTAAATTTCCATTCTCTTCTTGAATTACAATATAATCTTTTGAACCAAATCGTATATGTTTTGGGGAATTTATAATGGATGAAGAAGTCTTTTTAAATTTAAAACCACTTACTTTTTTTGCATTCTTATCATACATTAAAATATTATTGTCTTGAGTTACCAAAAACCGATAATTTCTATTTTTATCATAATCAAAAACTGATAGAGGAATTGAATTTTTTGAGTCTGGAATCTTAATTGGGAAGGGTTTTACATTCTTACCATTTCTATCTAAAACGTATAATCTATTTTCAGTTCTAAATGTAATTTGAAGTCTTCCATTTTTAAACAAGTCTACTTGTTCTACATTACCAATTATTTTTCCATCTACAATCTTTTTCCAGTATTGCTTTCCCTCATTTGAGAAAAGATAAATTTTGTTATTATAATCTTGAATTATAATATCTTCCTCCTTTGTTCTGTGATTTCTAATCCACTGAGGATTTGTAATAGTTTCATTTTCAAGATTTACGATAAATTTCTTTTTTAAATCATTTGATCTTTCATTTTCATTATATTTTTGGAGACGAAAATTAATTATAACAAAATTTTCATCAACTTTTGTTTGGAACCCTAAAAGAGGAAATTTTTTCGTATCAATATCTTTAAAAATATTTAAGCTATTGGAGGTTTTATTTAAGACATTAGTTTTAGAAACCCATAACATATTAAATTTGTTCGATAAAGATTTTTCATAAAATGAATTTAAACCCTCCATTTCAGCAACCTGTCCGTCTTTATATGAAGCAATTAAACTTTTAATTCCATTTTGAGTTTCAGATAAAAAAATAAATTCGTCCAAATATGATATCCATCTAACATCTGTTTCATCTGCTAGAATTGTGGTCAACAGTTTTAATTCAGAGGAGGTTTTTGATAACTTAAAGAATTTAACATTCCGATAACTAAATTCTTTCGTTTCATCAATTATCATTTTATTGGTTAAATCTTGATTTATAGTGTGAAAAATTATTTGATTTTCATTGCTATTTTTTATTAAGGCAATTTGATTAACAAATTCTAGAAAACTCAAATCTAACTTTTTGATTGAATAATTTTTATAATCAACTAATTTTTTAAAATTAATTTCAAATTTGTTTAGATCATCGATATTTAAAATCAGGAAAGACTCGTAGGTGTTAGGAATTGATTTGCTAACTAAAAACTCTAAGGGTTTAATATTTTTCAACAATCCTGAGACCTCCCCTAAGGAATCCCTTATTTTAATGGCACCGTCAATTTCTATCACCTCATTTTCAATATCTATATCTAAGCCTGACCAACTTTCCAAAATTTTGGGGAAAAGAGTTATGTTTTTGAAAATAGATTTACCTTTAAATTTTGGTTCTCCCTTTAAAAACAAGTTTACTCCGCTATCCAGGTCTGCTGTGCTAACTAGTTCTTTAAAATCTTCATCATTTATTCCTTTTTTTTGCTGCTGGTAATTTCTAATACAATTTTCAATTACAATCCTTGAATCCCCAACAATTGTATTATTTTGTAAGAAAGTTTTATAAAATTCTGTGTTAGCTTTTTGAAATTTAAAGATCGGCTTTCCACTATATATAATTTTCTCATATTTTAAATAACTACTGTCTTTAGTTTTTTTGTGAATAACTGTTATAGATTTCTCTTCTTTGCCAAAATTAGATAAAGCAATTATTTGATTGTTTAAACTATCGTTAACCAAATTTTCGACTTTTAGCCTAACATCTTTTGGAAAATATAAATTTTTTAAAAGCTCGTCATTTTGAAATTTATTTTTTAAAGAATTTATATCATTAATTCTTAAAATTATATCTGTATTTTGTGGAATTAAAGATAATAGGTCTTCATTTTTTAGAGTTGTTTCATCACACGATAACAACAAGACAATTAATGAGACAAATATTGCACAAATTTTTGCTGAAAAAAAAACTCTCATTTGCCTTAAATATAGGGCTAATTTAATAATTCAAAACTTTAATTCCTTTTGAATGTCGAATAGTCTAAATGACTTTCTGTGATAAACTGATGAACCGTGTAATTTTAAAGAATTTTTATGGAATTTTGTTGGGTACCCTTTGTTTTTATTCCAATTGTATTGAGGATACTTCTTGCCAAGTTTTATCATTAGTTCGTCTCTATAAGTCTTAGCTAAAATTGAAGCCGCAGCTATATTTTGAAACTTTGTGTCTCCATATATTATACATTTATGTTCTAAATTTTCAAATTTAGAAAATCGATTACCATCAACTAAAATAAATTCAGGAACAATTTTAAGTTCTTTAATTGCTTTGTGCATTGCTAAAATAGATGCGTTTAATATATTGATTTTATCTATTTCGTGGTTTTCAACATGAACAACTGAAAATGCTAAAGCATCTTTCTCAATAACTTTTCTAAGTTCATTTCTTTTTTTTTCAGATAGTTTTTTTGAATCATTTAAGTTGGGATTAGAATAATTCTTAGAGAAAATTACTGCTGCGGCTGACACAGGTCCAGCAATACAACCCCTGCCTGCCTCATCAGTTCCGGCTTCTATTTTTTTTGAATACTGCGTTGGTAGTAATTTCATGTAATGAATCCAAATTTAATTATAACTTCGTGTTATGAAATTTTGTAATTACATTAACTATATATTTATTATAATATTTTTATTACAAATAATCAATCTTCACGCATTTCAAGAACCTGTCCAAAATACTGAAAAAAGTTCAGAAACTTTAGATTTAAACGAACTTAATACAACATCAAATACTATTGAAAATCAGTTTGATGAAAAATCAATATCGAAAAAATTCATAGTTCAAAAACGAAAATCAAAACAAAAAGATTCTGTTTACATAGGAATGTATAAAATAATTGATTATGAAGGAAAGAGTATTTCGGTTGATACATCACTAACTATCAAGAAAGAGTATACAAATAATTTACTCAGAAAAGATTATTTTGAACTACTACCCTTTGTTAATATGGGGCATGCATTCAATAAATTGGGGTATGATTTTTTTGAAGAAAATCTAATTCCGCAAATAGGGCAAAAGTCAAAACACACCTCATATTTCAAATCGGAAGACATTAAATACTATAATGTTCCCAGCCCTTTTACTGAACTTTTTTTTAGAACAACAATGGAACAAGGACAATTATCCGATGCTCTAATTACCTTAAACTTAAATCCTAATTTTAACTTTGCGATTGCATACAGGGGAATGAGATCTCAAGGTAAATATGTAAATCAAAGGTCAAATAATGAAGCATTTAGATATTCATTTAATTATAATTCTAAAAATCATAAATATAATTTTAAAGGACACTATGTTTCTCAAAATATTGGTAATAACGAGAATGGAGGAGTGACAGAGCAAAGTTTGTCACAATTTGAACTGGGTGATCCTGAATTTAAAGAAAGGTCTGTTCTAAATGTTCGATTAAAAAGGGCTAACAATGAATTGAAAGGTAAAAGATCTTTTTTCAAGCAAAATTATTTTCTTAAAGGTAATAGCATTCAAAAAAATCAAAACAGTTTGTCTGTTTTCCATGAATTCTTAAATGAAACCAAATTCTATATATACGATGACATTCAGAAGTCTGACTATTTTGGGCCTTTAGGTTCTGAAGAAGCAAAAGATCAGGTTAATTGGGCTGTTATTCAAAACAGCATAGGTGTTAATTATAATAATTCTAAACTCGGGAAAATAAACGGTGCACTAGAATATTATAAAACAGATTACTTTTTTAAAAACTTTCAAGAAGTAAGTAATACTTCAAACAATTTAATTGTATACAAACAACTATTTCTTTCTGGGAATTATTTATTTGATTGGAAGGGATTTAATTTTGATGCCTCATTTAAAAAAACTATCACCGGAGACTATAGAAGTGATCTGGTAGAAATATCAGCTAAAATAATTTTTAAGCAAAAAAATTATTTTGAAGTAGGTATTAAAAAAATAAACAAGGCGCCGGATTTAAACTTTATACTCTATAAGAGTGCATATAAAAATTACAATTGGTATAATGATAATTTGAATAATGAAGACTTCACATTATTATCATCAACATTATTTATTAATAAAATTGGAAAATTAAATATATCATTTCAAAAATTAAAGAACTATTTATATTACAGTCAGAATTTCAATATCCCCCCTCTCGAGCAAGAAGATAATGACGAAGAAGAAGTTTTTTTTTATCCCAGGCAACTTCTTACTCATGTTAATCAATTAGACGAAAAAATTGATTACTTGAAAATTAGATACGACTCGAATTTTAGATACAAAAAAATTGAATTGTCAAACACAATTCAATATCAAAAATCTGGCAATGGTGACTTGGAAAATTTAATTTTAAACGTTCCTAAATGGAACCTGAGAACCTCATTAAGTTACTCTTCTTTCGTCTTTAAAAAAGCCATGTATTTACAATTTGGAATCACGGGTCAATATTTCTCTAAATTTTTTATGAATAAATATAACCCTTTATTGGGTAGTTTTTTAGTTCAAAACAGATATGAAATCGGAGATTTCCCTAGACTAGATTTTTTTGTAAATGGCAAGATACAAAAAGCTCGATTATTTTTAAAATATGAACATTTTAATTCATCATTGACTGGATACAACTTTTTTAGTTCTGAAGGTTATCCATACAGAGATGCAATGATTCGATTTGGAATTAT
Source organism: uncultured Bacteroidota bacterium (assembly GCA_902635965.1). Classification (GTDB taxonomy): domain Bacteria; phylum Bacteroidota; class Bacteroidia; order Flavobacteriales; family Flavobacteriaceae; genus TMED96. The sequence goes on along the minus strand of CACPQA010000005.1, from coordinate 33,204 downwards.
ATGGAATTTTTTTGAGTAAGTAAATTCATGTTAAATTTGATAAAAATTTATAATTATTTTAGTACTTATATTGCAAGGAAGAAAAAAGGTTCTATATTTGCATCCGCTAACATTTTTTTAGCATTGATCTTTGAAAATATTTAGATGACAGCGTGTATCATTTGATACATTTATAGTAAACTATTTTGAGACCTTTCAATTACTTTAGTTGTATATAATTTATAACTACAACGAAGAGTTTGATCCTGGCTCAGGATGAACGCTAGCGGCAGGCTTAACACATGCAAGTCGAGGGGTAACAGAGAGTGCTTGCACTCTGCTGACGACCGGCGCACGGGTGAGTAACGCGTATGCAACCTACCTTTTACAGGGAAATAGCCCAGAGAAATTTGGATTAATATCCCATATTATCTTTTTTTCGCATGAATTAAAGATGAAAGTTCCGACGGTAAAAGATGGGCATGCGTCCTATTAGTTTGTTGGTGAGGTAACGGCTTACCAAGACTTCGATAGGTAGGGGCCCTGAGAGGGGGACCCCCCACACTGGTACTGAGACACGGACCAGACTCCTACGGGAGGCAGCAGTGAGGAATATTGGACAATGGAGGAAACTCTGATCCAGCCATGCCGCGTGCAGGATGAATGCCCTACGGGTTGTAAACTGCTTTTGTACAGGAAGAAACATTTCCACGTGTGGAAACTTGACGGTACTGTAAGAATAAGGATCGGCTAACTCCGTGCCAGCAGCCGCGGTAATACGGAGGATCCAAGCGTTATCCGGAATTATTGGGTTTAAAGGGTCCGTAGGTGGTTATTTAAGTCAGAGGTGAAATCCTGCCGCTTAACGGTAGAACTGCCTTTGATACTGATTAACTTGAGTTATTGTGAAGTAGTTAGAATATGTAGTGTAGCGGTGAAATGCATAGATATTACATAGAATACCGATTGCGAAGGCAGATTACTAACAATATACTGACACTGAGGGACGAAAGCGTGGGTAGCGAACAGGATTAGATACCCTGGTAGTCCACGCCGTAAACGATGGTCACTAGCTGTTTGATTAACATTGGTTAATTAAGTGGCTAAGCGAAAGTGATAAGTGACCCACCTGGGGAGTACGCTCGCAAGAGTGAAACTCAAAGGAATTGACGGGGGCCCGCACAAGCGGTGGAGCATGTGGTTTAATTCGATGATACGCGAGGAACCTTACCAGGGCTTAAATGTAGATTGCATAAGCTAGAGATAGCTTTTTCTTCGGACTATCTACAAGGTGCTGCATGGTTGTCGTCAGCTCGTGCCGTGAGGTGTCAGGTTAAGTCCTATAACGAGCGCAACCCCTGTCGTTAGTTGCCAACAGGTTATGCTGGGAACTCTAACGAGACTGCCGGTGCAAACTGAGAGGAAGGTGGGGACGACGTCAAATCATCACGGCCCTTACGTCCTGGGCTACACACGTGCTACAATGGTCGGTACAGAGAGCAGCCACCTTGCGAAAGGGAGCAAATCTTCAAAACCGATCTCAGTTCGGATCGCAGTCTGCAACTCGACTGCGTGAAGCTGGAATCGCTAGTAATCGCATATCAGCCATGATGCGGTGAATACGTTCCCGGGCCTTGTACACACCGCCCGTCAAGCCATGGAAGCTGGGGGTACCTGAAGTCGGTGACCGAAAGGAGCTGCCTAGGGTAAAACTGGTGACTGGGGCTAAGTCGTAACAAGGTAGCCGTACCGGAAGGTGCGGCTGGAACACCTCCTTTCTAGAGAAAGACGACTAAGGATAATTGCTTAAAATTAAGTTTACTACGCTGTCATTTTTTAAAATCTATAAAAGTAGAGTCTCGTAGCTCAGCTGGTTAGAGCGCTACACTGATAATGTAGAGGTCGGCAGTTCGAGTCTGCCCGAGACTACTTCTTTTATTAAGGGAAATTCTAGGGTTGATATAACCTTTATGTCTAGTCCTGAAGGAATTGACTATGGGGAATTAGCTCAGCTGGCTAGAGCACTTGATTTGCATTCAAGAGGTCATCGGTTCGACTCCGATATTCTCCACTTTTTTGTACTAAACAAAAAATGATCTTTGACATGATGAGAACAAAAAAGTATAATCAAAATATAGAATTAATTTTGGTTGTGCGAGCAAAATAGTAAATCAAATAAAACTAAAGAGAATAGTTATTTATAGGCTAATTAAGAGCATATGGGGAATTCCTTGGCTCTCAGAGGCGATGAAGGACGTGATAAGCTGCGATAAGCTACGGTTAGTGGCACATACACTATGACCCGTAGATTTCCGAATGGGGAAACCCAATAGATTGAAGATCTATTACACCGAAAGGTGAGCAAACCCGGAGAACTGAAACATCTAAGTACCCGGAGGAAAAGAAAACAATTGTGATTCCATTAGTAGTGGCGAGCGAAAGTGGAACAGCCCAAACTATTTATGTTTCGGCATAAATAGGGTTGTAGGACCATAACATTTGATGCTTTATGAACTAGAATCTACTGGAAAGTAGAACCACAGAGGGTGACAGTCCCGTAAAGGTAAAGAGAGTTATCAATAGTGGTATCCTGAGTAGCGCGGGGCACGTGAAACCTTGCGTGAATTTGCCAGGACCATCTGGTAAGGCTAAATACTCCTGAGAGACCGATAGTGAACTAGTACCGTGAGGGAAAGGTGAAAAGAACCCTGAATAAGGGAGTGAAATAGAACATGAAACCATATGCTTACAAGCGGTCGGAGCCTTTTTAAGGTGACGGCGTGCCTTTTGCATAATGAGCCTACGAGTTACCGTTGCTAGCAAGGTTAATTCATTCAGTGAAGGAGCCGTAGCGAAAGCGAGTCTGAATAGGGCAATTTAGTTAGCAGTGGTAGACGCGAAACCGTGTGATCTACCCTTGGGCAGGGTGAAGCTGTGGTAATACTCAGTGGAGGCCCGAACCCGTTGACGTTGAAAAGTCTTGGGATGACCTGTGGGTAGGGGTGAAAGGCCAATCAAACTCGGAAATAGCTCGTACTCCCCGAAATGCATTTAGGTGCAGCGTTGTATTAGTTTTGTAGAGGTAGAGCTACTGATTGGATGCGGGGGTTTCACCACCTACCAATTCCTGACAAACTCCGAATGCTACAAAATGATGTACAGCAGTGAGGGCATGGGTGCTAAGGTCCATGTCCGAGAGGGAAACAACCCGGACCATCAGCTAAG
>CACPQA010000005.1:0-27500 GCA_902635965.1 uncultured Bacteroidota bacterium | reverse complement strand
AAATTACTAAAAGAAAGTGAATACTCGGCATGGGTAATTTACAATCGTTATTATTTAAACCATTATACAATGAGCATTCACATGCTAAATAAAAAAAATAATTTGGAGGAATTTAACTCTTTTCTTGAAGGAATAGGAATAAAGCTTAATTCTTCAGGTGGTAAAATTAAAGAAAGTAAGGATGGTTTATTAAGGCAATCCAGTACTATTTCAAAGCTTATTCCTGCAACTTTTTCTTGCGGTACAAAAGCAAATATACCTGGTAGTTATGTAGAATTTGCAGAACGTTTAATATTACCACAATTTAAAAACATTCCAAAGAGCAAAATAACTTCTACACACAGACGAGACGGCTTTGAAGCAGGAAACGCGGATAAAATCTTTGAAAGTACCTACACATCTCAAACAAGAAAAAAACTCTAGTGGTTATTTAAATAGATTTCTGTTTTTTCATTTAAAAAGGTTGAAATAAAAAATGCTGATGAAACAATAATTTTGTTTAAATTAACAATATTCAAGTTATTCACCTCGTCATCAAAATGGTGATAATATTTGTAGTTCTCAAAATCATAGGATGATAGAGTTTGTGAGGGAATACCAAATTTTTTATAAAAAGGGTAATTATCTGATCTTTTAAATAAATTAAATTCTTTTGATTTAGTGAAAAAATTAACAAAACCTGGTACAATACTATTGATTTCCAGAGCCAAATTTGACATTTCATATCCAGTTAAATAAACCTTATTTTCACCTATTTTCATCTCTTTACCGATCATTTCAAAATTAATCACATATTTTAAGTCTATATTTTCTTTTTTCATTCTTTGTGCCAAATTATAAGATCCTCTTAACCCCTTTTCTTCCTCAGCAAATAATGCTAGCACAATATTATAATCCCATTTAAATTGAGATAAAAAAGATCCTATTTGTAAAACACTTACACACCCGCTAGCATTATCGTTGGCTCCATTATATATTGAATCAGCACTAATGCCATTTATTCCTATGTGATCAAGATGGGCTCCAATTAAAATAGTTTTTCTTTCATTTATGAATTCTCCAACAGTACCTACTATATTATATGATTTTATGCTTTCTGAATAAAAAATATCTTTGAAGTCTTTGTATAAAGGATTGATATTATTTTTCTTGAAGTATTTTATAACATAATCAGCAGCTTTAAAATATCCCATATTTTTATTGTCTCTTCCCTTTAGGGAGTCAGAAGACAAAATTGTAATAATTTTTTGGGTATCATTAATTTTTATTTGTCTCTTTATTTCTTCCAACGAATTATCTTCATCAAGACATGATGAAAATATTAAAGTTAAAAACAGCAAATAAATATTCATTCTACACTCGAAATCGAATCTAAATTTATAACATTAAATCCATTTTGGTAATAATAATCACCGTACACTTTTACTGTTTTTTCAAAATCATTTTCTAAAAAATTATTTAATATTTTATTATCGTTTATTTTCAATAAATAGTCTATGTTTTCTTTATTTTTAAAAATCCTTAAGGCTAGAATTCTGTTTTCATAAAGATTACTCAAAAAGCAATTTTTAGAAAAATTATTTTTCATAATACACTGTAAATCAACCACTTTTCCAATAAAGTTTGTTTTTTGTTTTTTTGTTTGTTCACTAGGATATGTGTTTTGGCGATCCAAAATACGTATATTTTCTGGGTTGTCAGAAATTTCTATAAATCTAGTTCCATTACTTGTCAAAAATTCTCCTGTGGCTTTAATTAACTTGCCCTCTATAGAACCTATTGTTGACTCAAGTTTAGAAAAAAAGGAATTTATATTAGTCACATTATCAACTGTAATCAAAAAGCTGGTGGGATCAATTAAATTGTTTTGAGGATTTATTAATAATAAAGGAAATGGTTTTTTAAAAAATAACCCAGTGTACTCTTTTTTTTCAGATTTAATACCAATATTTTTTAAAATAAAAACTATTATGAAAGTAAAAATGAAAACTAAAAACAAAAATAATTTTTTATGTGAAAGTTTTTTCACCAACATAAATTGTTAATTTGTTCTAAATTTAAAGGTTTTACATGTTAAAAAAAATATTGCCAATTTCTCTTTTTTTTATTTTCGGGTTAACGGCTTTCTCTCAAAATAAAAAAAAAAATGGTACATCAATTATTTACATTCCTGCAAAACAAGAAATAGTTCTCGACTATCCCTCTTATAAAGGTTTTATAATTGATATTTGGAACAAAGGAAAATTCAATTTGATTTTTTCACAAGTATTTAAAAAGAATGATTCGGTCAGTAAGGCTAAAATATTGAAGGAAGATTCTTTTAATTCATTTTTCATTGATCAAGTTGAATTTATTAGGATTAAAAATGAGCTTTTAGCTCCTGGAAATATTAGTTATAAAATTAGAAAGGGAACTAAACCCAAAAGGAATAATATTAATAAAAATTCTAAGAGTTTTTTTCTGGTGAATACAACAATTCAAAATATAAAAGTTTATATTCCAGGAGTTAAAAATCCAACAATTAAATCCAATACTAGATTGTTTTTAAATTTAAAAATCGGACAAAGTGTTTTTTTAAAATTTGCAAATGAAATGGTTGAATTAATCAAAATTGACGATTCTATTCAGAATAATATTCAAATAGATCTCGCTGATTTAATTGAAAATGCTATAAATGAGTGAAAACTTAGTTAAGCCGTAATTAAATCTCCTTTGCTATTTTTCTTAGCTAAAACTGATCTCCCCATCAAGAATTTATCTACTTCATAAGCTGCCTCTCTTCCTTCTGAAATAGCCCAAACGATTAAAGACTGTCCTCTTCTAGCGTCGCCAGCGACAAATATTTTATTTTTTGAACTCTTGTAATGTTTATCACTTTGTATATTTCCTCTTTCATCAAGCTTTAATTTAAATTTTTCCGCAATACTTTTTTCAGGACCTAGAAATCCTAGAGCTAAAAGCACCATCTGTGCAGGCCAAATTTTTTCACTTCCCTCGATTTCTTCAATTTCATTGTTACTATTCCACTTTATTTCTACAGTTTTTAATCCAGATAGGTTTCCCTTTCCATCTCCAATAAATTCTTTTGTCATAATTGACCATTCTCTGTAACTACCTTCTTCGTGAGAGGAAGATGTTTTTAACTTAAATGGCCAATAGGGCCATGGGTTTTTGGTAGTTCTTTCTTCAGAAGGTTTTGATGCAATTTCAAAATTAGTAATACTTTTTGCTCCATGCCTATTACACGTTCCAATGCAATCTGATCCAGTATCCCCTCCACCTATAACAATTACATCTTTATTTTTAGCATTAAGTTCTTGTTTCAATGTTAATTGTTTATCCACAAATTTATTGCTGTTAGGAAGGAAATCCATCGCCTGAACAATCCCTTTTAAGTCACTACCTGGAATTGAAAGTTTTCTTTTTATCGAAGCTCCAATACATATAACTATTGCATCGAATTCTTTTTCTAATTCCTCTGTTGAAATATCTATACCTATCTCAATTGAGGTTCTGAATTCTATGCCTTCAGCAATTAAAATATCTAGGCGCCTATCAATTATATTTTTTTCCATTTTAAAGTCAGGAATACCATATCTTAAAAGCCCTCCAATTTTATTTTCTTTTTCGAAAACGGTCACTCTGTGACCAGCTCTGTTAAGTTGCTGAGCAGCTGCAAGACCAGCAGGACCAGAGCCAATCACAGCAACTCTATTACCAGTATTTTGCGATGGTTTAATTGGTTTAATCCAACCTTCTTTAAAACCTCTTTCAACAATATATTTTTCAATCATTTCAATAGAAACGGGTGGACTTACAATACCTAAAACACAGGCTTGCTCACAAGGTGCAGGACATAATCTTCCAGTGAACTCAGGAAAATTATTAGTACTGTGAAGAATATTTAGGGCTTTCTTCCAATCATTATTGTAAACAGCATCATTAAAATCTGGAATTAGGTTACCAAGTGGACAACCACTGTGACAGAAAGGGACACCACAATCCATACATCTACCGCCTTGTTTTTTTAGCTCATCAGTACTGGGTGATATTGTAAATTCTTTATAATTTCTAATCCTATCTGAAGGATTAATTTGAGATTCATCAAATCTTTCAAACTCTAAAAAGCCTCTTAATTTCCCCATAATTTCTGTTTATTTTATTTTCTCCTTGATTTTATCATTCTCTAGCATTATTAGAGCTTTTTTGTAGTCAGTTGGCATAACTTTTACAAATTTATGTTTTTGATTTGAAAAATCCTTAAGTAAAAATGCACCCTTTCTACTAGCCGTGTATTTGACATGATTTTTTAGAAGTTTTTTTAAGGTTTCAAAGTCCTTTTGCAGCAAAGATTCTAACTCCACCATTTCCAAATTAAATTTTTCTTTCTTTAAGTGTTTTTCTTCATTATAAATATAGGCTATGCCGCCACTCATCCCAGCAGCAAAATTTCTTCCATGCTTCCCTAGAATAACGGCAATACCACCTGTCATGTACTCGCATCCGTGGTCTCCTATTCCTTCCACAACCGCATTTGCTCCAGAGTTCCTTACACAAAATCTTTCACCTGCTATTCCATTAATATAAACTTCTCCGCCTATTGCTCCATACAACGCAACATTTCCAATAATAATATTTTTTTCAGCTTTTATTGATGTTTTTTCAGGGACCTTAACAACTAATCTCCCACCAGAGAGACCTTTTCCAAAGTAGTCATTACAAGTTCCCGAAACTACCATACTAACTCCTTTTGTTGTGAAAGCTCCAAAGCTTTGACCAGCGGTTCCAGAAAAATTAATAGAAAGGGTATCTTTTGGAAGACCCTCGGAACCATGAATTTTTGATATCTCATTCGAAATTATAGCCCCTACAGTTCTATTTGTACTTTTAATAGGAAAGTTTAAAACTTGTTTGATTTTACTGTTTATTGCTAGTTTGGCTGATTTTAAAATTTTAAAGTCTAATGATTTTTTTAGGCCATGGTCTTGTTTTTCTGTATTAAAAAGTTTTGTTTTTTTACTGACTTTGGGTTTATATAAAATTTTTGACAAGTCAATTCCTTTAGCTTTAAAATGTTTAATAGCTTCAGACATATTTATTTTCTGAGATTGGCCTACCATTTCATTGACAGTTCTAAATCCAAGTTGAGACATTATTTGTCTTAGTTCTTCTGCAACAAAATACATGAAGTTGATAACATGTTCTGGTTTGCCTTTGAAGTTTTTTCTTAAATCAGGGTCCTGAGTTGCGATGCCTACCGGACAAGTATTTAAATGACAGGCTCTCATCATTATACATCCAGATGCCACCAAAGGAGCTGTTGAGAAGCCAAATTCCTCAGCTCCTAAAAGACAAGCAATTGCTACATCTCTACCTGTTTTCATTTGACCATCACACTCTAAAACAACTCGATTTCTAAGATCATTCAAGACCAAAGTTTGTTGAGCTTCAGCAATACCTAATTCCCAGGGTAAACCTGCGTGTTTTAATGATGTCAGAGGAGAAGCACCGGTTCCTCCGTCGTATCCGGAAATAAGAATCACATCTGCTTTGGCTTTTACGACACCCGCAGCTATTGTTCCAACACCAACTTCAGAAACTAGCTTTACATTTATTCTAGCTTTTCTATTGGCGTTTTTTAGATCATATATAAGTTGTGCTAAGTCTTCAATAGAATATATATCGTGATGTGGAGGCGGTGAAATTAGACCAACATAGGGTGTAGAATTTCTTACAGACGCTATGTAAGGATTTACTTTTGGACCAGGTAATTGTCCCCCTTCACCTGGCTTTGCTCCCTGAGCCATCTTTATTTGAATTTCTTCAGCAGATGACAAATAGTAGCTTGATACACCAAATCTTCCCGAAGCCACTTGTTTGATAGCTGATTTTTTTAGATCACCATTTTCGTCTGGGGAATACCTTTTTGGGTCTTCACCACCTTCACCGGAGTTACTTTTACCACCGATTCGATTCATAGCTATAGCTAAATTTTCGTGAGCTTCAGCTGATATCGAGCCCAAGGACATGGCTCCGGTTTTGAACCTCTTGACGATCTCGGTCCAAGGTTCAACCTCTTCAATAGGTATAGGATCTATGTTAGAAAACTCAAAAAGACCTCTAATTGTCATTAGTCTTTCAGATTGGTCGTTAATCATTTTAGAATAAACATTGTAGGTTTCCCAGCTGTTTTGACGAACTGATTGTTGTAATTTAGCTATAGAACTTGGATTTAGCATATGTGCTTCGCCATCCCTCCTCCATCTGTATTCACCACCTATTTCAAGGTCCAAAGCAGAATTTTGATCATTGACAAATGCCTTTTTAAATCTTTTTTCAATTTCATTTTCAAGCTCATTTAATCCTATTCCTTCAATTCTTGACGGGGTATTACAAAAGAATCTTTCAACAAACTCATTACTCAAGCCCAAAGCTTCGAAAATTTGAGCACCACGATATGAGTGAAGAGTAGAAATTCCAATTTTATTCATTATTTTAATGATACCTTTGGCTACTGCTTTGTTATAGTTTTTGACAGCATTGTCAAATGTAAGGTCCTTTATAATTCCTGCTTCTACTTGGTCTTGAATTATTTCGTTAACCATATACGGGTTTATAGCACTAGCTCCATAACCAAAAAGACAGGCGAAGTGATGAGGTTCTCTTGGTTCAGCAGATTCTATAACAATATCAAATTTCGATCTTTTGAACTTTCTTTTTAAAGTATTGTGAACGTGAGCACATGCTAAAAGCATTGGTATAGGGGCAAAATATTTTGACACGCCCCTATCTGATAAAATAATAATATTCGCTCCTAAATCAATTTGTCTTTCGATATCCTCAATTATTTTTACTAGTGACTTTTCCAACCCATTTATACCTTTATGAATTTCATATAGAATAGGAACAGATATAGCCTTGAAATCTCTGTGTTCTAAATGTTTTATCTTATCGAGATCCTCGTTAGAAATTACTGGATTTTGAATCAAAAGTTTCTTGGCGTGTATTTCAGATAATTCAAAAATATTAAAATCGTTGCCCAATCTTAGAGAAATATCTGTAACGATCTCCTCTCTAATTCCGTCCAAGGGAGGGTTTGTAACTTGAGCAAACAATTGTTTGAAATAATTGTATAATAGTTGTGGTTTTTCTGAAAATACGGCCAAAGGAGTATCAGTACCCATTGAGCCTATTGACTCTTTTGCTTTTGAACTCATAGGGTTTATAATAGTGCTTAGGTCTTCTTGAGTGTAGCCAAATATTTTTAGTCTCTTTTCAAAACTTTCCGACTCGACTGCAAGATGATTTCCTGTATACGGAATATCGGATAGAGGTAGTAAGTTTTTATCAAGCCATTTTTTGTAAGGTTTTTGGTTTACAATAAATGATTTGATTTCCTCATCCTCAACTATACGCCCTTCGTTCATATCAACCAAGAACATACGACCTGGTTCTAATCTACCATGCTTTTTAACGTTTGTTGGTTCTATATCTAATACACCAACTTCCGAAGACATAACAACATTTCCGTCTTTGGTTACGGTATACCTTGATGGGCGAAGACCATTCCTATCTAAAAGAGCACCTATATATTTTCCATCAGTGAAAGGGATTGAAGCTGGTCCATCCCAGGGTTCCATTATACAGGAATTAAATTTATAGAATGATTTTTTATTTACGTCCATTTCACCATGTTTTTCCCATGCTTCGGGTACTAGCATCATCATAACTTCAGGAAGAGATCTTCCTGTGAGCAAAAGAAGTTCTACAACCATATCCATAGAAGCTGAGTCAGATTTACCTTTTAATATAACTGGTAAAACGTCTTTTATATCGTCGCCAAACAAATTTGATTCCAACAATTCCTCTCTGGAACTCATTCTACCTAAATTCCCTTTGATTGTATTTATTTCTCCATTATGACACATATATCTAAAAGGTTGCGCAAGATCCCAAGTAGGAAATGTGTTGGTGGAAAATCTTTGATGCACTAAGGCGAGTCGTGTGACAAGTTTAGGATCTTTTAGGTCATTATAATATAACTCAATATCTTCAGGAACTAAAAGTCCTTTGTAAATTATCGTTTTAGTAGACAGAGAGCAAAAGTAAAAAAAGTTTGACTCTGAAAACTTTGAATTATATATTTCATGTTCACACTTTTTTCTTGCGCAAAAAAGTTTAACATTGAATTCAAGATCGTTTATTTTTTCATCACCCTTACTAATGAATACTTGGCTTATGTAAGGCTCCGTTTTTGAAGCAATTTTCCCTACAACTTTTTTATTGACAGGGACTTTTCTCCATCCTAAAATTTTTAATCCCTTTTCTTCTATTTTTTTTTCAAATATGTTTATACAAATATCTCTTTGATTTTTTTTCTGTGGAAGGAAGACCATTCCAACCCCGTATTCATTTGGATTAGGTAACTTAAATGGTGTTGTTTTTGAAAAGAATTCATGTGGAATTTCAATTAAAATCCCAGCACCATCTCCAGTTTTTCCGTCAGCACTTACGGCACCCCTGTGTTCAAGTTTAACTAATATATTTAGTGCCTTACCAATTATCGAGTTTGTTTTTTCACCTTTCAAACTGCAAATGAAACCAGCTCCACAGTTTTCGTGTTCAAATTCGGGTGAATATAATCCTTGTTTATCTGGATACATTATAACAGGTTTTTTAAAGGACCCTAAAAATAAGAATATAAAGGATTTTACAAAAGCTAGAGATAATTTTATATTAATCTTTTTATAAACAGCAAATAAAATTCAAATTCTTTAAAAATTATTTTAATAATTTATTCAATCGTTGAAAATTTGATAAAATTAAATTAATTTAAGTAAATATGAGAAAGAGTTACAAAGTATTGGGAATTATGTCTGGCAGTTCCTTGGACGGTATAGACTTTGTTCTAGTTGAATTTTTTAAGAAAATAAGATGGGAGTTTAAATTAATATCTTCATCGACATATTCTTACCCAAAAAAAATTTACGAAAAACTCAGATATTCAAGTTCTCTTAATGAAAATGAAATTAAAGAGCTAGATGAATTTTACACTATATATCTTTCAAAACAAATAAATAAATTTTTAAAAAAAAATAATATTCATAAAATTGATTTTATTAGCTCCCATGGACATACTGTTTTGCATCAACCAAATTTAGGAATAACCTACCAAATAGGAAACTTGCCTATTCTTGCAAAATTAATCAACAAAAAAGTTATTTGTGATTTTAGATCTAAAGACGTAGAAATGGGTGGACAAGGTGCTCCTCTTGTTCCCGTTGGAGAAATAAAACTATTTCACAAATTAGACACCTTTATAAATTTGGGAGGTTTTGCGAATATTACTCTTAAAAACCAAAAAAAAATTATTGCATATGATATTTGTCCAGTTAACTTGATTTTAAATTTGCTTGCAAATAAATTGGACAGATCCTATGACAAAGATGGAAAGCTGGCAAGTCAAGGTAAATTTATACCAGAACTAGAAAAAAAATTAGATGATGTAAGGTTTTTTAAATTAAAACCACCTAAATCGCTGGGATTTGAGTGGGTAAAAAAAAATATTCTTCCGATTATTCAAACCTATCAGAACAATTCAATAAACGACATTTTAAACACTTACACAATTTTTATTGCAAAGCATATTTCTTATGCGTTAAATGGAAGGAAAGAGGTCCTCGTTACTGGCGGAGGTGCTTATAATTCGTTTTTAATAGAGCAAATTAAAAAAAGAACCTCCTGCATTATAAGCATACCAGAAAAACAGATTATAAATTTTAAAGAAGCCATAATATTTGCTTTTTTGGGTCTTTTAAGAGTTAAAAATAAGGTTAATTGCTATGCTAGTGTAACTGGAGCAAAAATAAACCACTCTTCAGGGAACATATTTTTTCCTTAATTAAGACCTATTTATATTTTAAATTTATACATTAGTTTGATGCCCGATCAGATTAGGGTCAAAATTTTTAAATGGAAACACTTGTTGTAGCAGTATTTATAATTGGCTATTTAGCAATCACCTTAGAACATACCTTTAAAGTTGATAAACTAATTCCAGCACTTGCTATGATGGCCTGTTTGTGGTCAATAATTGCTGTGTACCATTTACCTGTTTTTGAGGTGGATGCAAATTTAAAAAAACTGGTACCGACCCATTTGGAAGAAATTTTACTTCACCATTTAGGTAAAACTGCTGAAATTGTGGTTTTTCTTTTAGGAGCTATGACGATTGTTGAAATAATTGATTATTTCAACGGTTTTTTAACAATCAAAAACTTCATCAAAACCAAATCTAAAAAAAAATTGCTGTGGATTTTCGCAATACTTGCTTTTATACTATCAGCAATTATTGATAATTTAACTGCAACTATAGTTTTAATGACCATTTTACAAAAAGTGGTTCCTGATAGAGATACAAGAATTTGGTTTGCAGGACTCATCATTATAGCAGCAAATGCTGGAGGTGCGTGGTCACCTATAGGTGATGTTACTACCACTATGTTATGGATTGGAAAAAAAGTGACAACGATTAAATTAATTACCTATTTATTAATACCATCAATTGTTTGTTTGTTAGTACCAACAACTGTAGCAACTTTTTTACCTGCATTTAAGGGAAATATAATTTACAACCCCAACGAAACAAAAGAAACTATGAATAAAAATGGATCAATTATTCTTTATTTGGGTTTAGCATCAATAATTTTTGTTCCTGTGTTCAAGACTATTACTCATTTACCTCCTTATGTAGGTATGATGTTTTCTCTAGCTTTAGTTTCCACTTTTGCTGAAATATTAAGCTCAACAAAAATAAATATTACCTCATTTGATGACGAAGGTGATGACGTTTCTAATTATAGTCCTGTGCACAGATCTTTGTCACAAATTGAATTACCTAGTATTTTATTTTTTTTGGGAATTCTTTTGTCTGTTGGAGCTTTAGAATCGATAGGGGTATTGTTTAAATTTGCTGACACATTAAATTTAGTTTTTCCCAATACAGACACTGTTGTATTACTTTTAGGTTCAGCTTCAGCAATTATAGATAATGTACCGCTAGTTGCTGCATCTATGGGAATGTTCTCTCAAGAAATAAACAACCCTTTATGGCATTTTATAGCTTTTTCTGCGGGTACTGGTGGTAGTATGTTAATTATAGGATCAGCAGCTGGAGTAGTGGCTATGGGAATGGAAAAAATTGACTTTTTTTGGTATTTTAAAAAAATATCCTGGTTGGCATTAATTGGATTTTTGTCAGGATCTTTTACATTTACATTACTTAGAGATTTTATCTAATAATAAAATACTTTAACTACCTTTTTTTCGTTCATATAAAAACTATAAAAATGATATTAACTTTTAGTCAAATTTCGTTGATACAAGATAATGTTTTACAGGTCGAGAAATCAATTTCTTTAATAGAGCTAATTCAAAGTAGTGGATTAGCAGGTCAAATTATTATAGGTTCACTGTTTGTTTTACTATTAATTGGAATTTATATTTATTTTGAAAGGTTATTTACAATTAAATCTGCTGTTAAAATAGACAAAACATTTATGAATGAAATAAAAACATTTGTAACAAGTGGTAAAATAGACATGGCACAAACAAGATGTTCAAAAGAAGAAATTCCGGTTGCAAGATTAATTTCCAAGGGTATTTCTAGAATAGGTAGGCCTCTAGAGGATATAAATACGGCTATTGAAAACGCTGGTCGTTTAGAAATTTATAAACTTGAAAAAAATGTAAGTATTTTAGCAACTATTTCTGGAGCTTCACCAATGATTGGTTTTTTAGGTACTGTGATTGGAATGATTATTTCAATATTTGAGATTTCAAATGCGGGAGGAAGTATTGATATGAAACTGTTATCGGATGGACTATACACCGCAATGACAACTACGGTTGCGGGACTTGTTGTAGGAATTGTTGGATATATATGTTACAATCATCTAGTTGTAAAAATTAGTAAGGTAGTATATCAAATGCAAGCATTGTCTCTAGAGTTTTTAGATTTACTTAATGAACCGGTAACTTAATTGAATAATGGACTTTAGGACTAGAAATAAAGTAACGCCAAACTTTAACATGTCTTCGATGACTGATGTTGTATTTTTGCTATTAATCTTCTTCATGATAGCATCTACTCTTGCTAAAAATTTAAATACAATTGATGTTAAACTACCTCAAGCTAAAGGTAAAAGTGAAAATAGAGTAAACATCAGTGTTTCAATCGACAGTCGAAACAGATTTTATATTGATGGAGAGCTTGTAAGCAGGAATGACGTTAAAGAAATTTTGATTGCGAAATTATCTAAATCAAGTAAGAGAGTCATAATTCTAAGATCCGACAATAAAGTTCCAATTAATGAAATTGTTTATGTCATGGACATAGCAAATAAAAATTCTATAAAAGTCGTTTTAGCAGTAAAAGAGAAATAATTTAAATGAAGTTTTTTTCCACCCCTAATGAAAAAAAATCAGCCATTATAACTTCATTCATTGGGGCTATTTTAATACTCATATTTTTTGTCTTTGGATTGACTTTTTTTGATCCGCCTATTTCATATGGTATTGAGGTGAATTTTGGCACTCTTTCTGATGAAAAACTAACTAAAAAAGTAATTCTAGAAAACTCTAAAACCTCTTATAAAAATAAAAATATTAATAATAATCTTTATGATTCAGAATTAAAATCTAAAACGGTTATACAAAAAAAATCAATCATTTCGATTGATGAAAAGTCAAATAATTCATTAACACAAAAAAAGAGTTTAGATGAAAAAAAAATTGTGCAAAATGATTCTTTAGTGAAAAAGGTAGTTGAGTATAATAAGCCCAAAATTTCTAATCTAACAAAAAAAATTTTAAATAATATCTTATCTGCTGAAGAAATTGTTGAATCAAATGTAAACACTCTGAATGAAAATGAAAGTGAAATAGATCTTGGGAATCCATATTCGAATACTTATTATAACCAAACAGGATTGACAGCTGAGAATGTTGGATTTGGATTGAGTGGAAGAAACCTTGAATCAAATGGTTCAGTAGAACACGTATGTGATCAGGAGGGTAAAGTAGTTGTAAGAATTACAGTAAATAAACTTGGAAATGTTGTTAGCGCAGAAGCTGGTGTTAAAGGAAGTACGAATGTTCATCCTTGCCTGTTAGAGCCTGCAAAAAAAACAGCTTTTTTACATAAGTGGTTTTCCGACGAAAATGCTCCGGAATTTCAGATAGGGTTTGTTGTTGTCAATTTTAAATTGGTAAATTAGTGACACAATATAGTTCTACAATCCAATGGCTTTACGAACAGATTCCGCCTTACCAGTTTAAAGGCAGCAATTCATATAAACCCGGATTATCGAGGATTAAAAATTTTTTAAAGTTTCTTGGCAATCCTGAATCAAATTTAAAATTTATACATGTAGGCGGGACAAATGGAAAGGGTTCAACATCTCACATGTTATCCTCTATTATTCAGGAATCCAACAGAAAAGTAGGCTTATTTACTTCTCCTCACATATTTGACTTTAGAGAGAGAATAAAAGTAAATTCAAATAAAATTAAAAAACAATTTGTAATTGACTTTATAGAAAAAAACAAAGATTATTTTCTTTCTAAAAGAAACTCATTTTTTGAAATTTCTTTTGCAATGGCAATTTCTTATTTTAAAATTCATAAAGTTGATTATGCTGTTATAGAGGTTGGTTTAGGAGGTAGACTTGATGCAACTAATGTAATACAACCCTTACTTTCTGTAATAACTAACATAGGATTCGATCACACGAAATTTCTTGGTGACAAAATAACATCTATTGCTAATGAAAAGTCAGGAATAATTAAAAAAAATATACCTGTTTTAATAGGTGAGAAAAATCAGGAAACTGATAAAATTTTTATAGAAAAGGCAAAAAGAGAATCATCAAAGATATTTTTTACTGAAGATTTTATATATAGTGACTTTTACTTTAGTGTTAAGGCCAACTATCAAAGAAAAAACATGAGTACTGCCTTTGCTGCAATTAAAATTTTATTTGGAAATAAAATCACTAATGACATTTTTAAAAGAGGTATTTTAAATCTTAGGGTAAATACTTTATTAAGAGGTAGGTGGGAAAAAGTTTCGAATAAACCTCTTGTAATAGCAGACGTTGCTCATAACGAAGAGGGATTTAATGAAGTTGTTTCTGAAATTAATAGAATTGAAGCTCAAAGAAAAATTTTTGTTTTAGGTTTTGTTAGAGATAAGCCTGTTGAAAAAATTATAAAACTTTTCCCAAAAGATGGCACCTATTTTTTTTCATCACCCAAAATATCAAGAGGATTGAGTTTGGATCATTTAGATTTAATTTTAAAAAATGCAGATATTAACTATCAGATTTTTGAATCTATTCAAGAAGCCTATAAAAGAGCCTTAAATTATGCTTCAAAAGAAGACTTTATTTTTGTTGGTGGAAGTAACTTTACAGTTTCAGAAATATTAAAACCATAAAAAACGATTTAAAAAAAGAAGATTATATTTGCAATCCGGGGCGCGTAGCTCAGTTGGTTCAGAGCACTTGGTTTACACCCAAGGGGTCAGGGGTTCGAATCCCTTCGCGCCCACGAACTTTAAATTAGATACATTATCTATCTCTTTTTTATACCCATTGTTCTCTATAATTTTTCCATTTTCAAACTCTAATCTGAATCTTTTATTTCATATACTAACTCTCGTTCTTAACTTATTTTTCTTATTAGAGGCTTAATTTCATTCCCATATGACTATCTCTAAATCCTAATGCTTTGTAAAACTCTATAGCATCAGGTCTCTTTTTATTGGTCGTTAATTGAACCAAATGAGCTCCCTTATTGATACTTCTTTTAATTGCCCATTTGAGTATCTTTTTCCCAAATCCCTTTCCTCTAAATTTCTTGTGAACTCTTACTGCTTCGATTTGAGATCTTAAACCACCTCGGTATGTCAAATATGGAATAAAGGTAAGCTGTAATGAACCAATTATTTCTTTATTAGAATTCTCAAGAATGATTAATTCTTGGTTTTTGTCTAGAACAATATTTTGGAATGCATCATAGTAACTATTTGGTAGAGGAACTTTATAATTTTCTCTTTTGGAACCAAGTTCATCATCGGCTAACAATTTTACTATATTCGGTATATCAACCTCGATTGCCTTTCTGAATACCAATTCCTTATTATAACTATCATCCATTAAACTTTTATTTTTTTATATTAATCCATTTTGAAATTTTTTTTCTTAAAACTACTAATAACATTTTTAGGAATTGGTTTATACCCGTTGTTAAACTTAAGATTATTTAGTAAAGATGTCTTTTCTAAATTTATATAATAACCCGAAACCTTTTTTATTTCTATACAGTCATCTACATCATAAAGGTCGTCAAGATGGACTTGTTCCTTTCCAACAAGTAGAAGTTCTTTAGCTCTTTTTTTAACGTTTACTTTATTTACATCAACCATAAACTTACTTTCATGTAATTCTTCAAATCTATTTTTTTCATAAGCACCTAGATTAACGAAGTATAATTTTTTTTTCGAATTTTTTTTCTTTTTTGAGAGATAAATTTGATATCCTTCAACTATGTTTAACTCTACCCAGGAGTCTATGTGTAGTCTGTCAGGTAAGCCAAACCATTTTCCTAGCAAATCAAGATAGGTGTCCTCAATTTTTTCTCCCAAGGTAAACACAACGTCGTGTAATTCAGTATTGCATTTATCTGCCCTTCCACCTAAAAAAACTGAAAAAAGTTTCATTTTTTAAAATAACCTCCTATTTTGTTTTAGAAACAGATTGGCCTTTTTTTCTCTAAATTGGCCTTTTTCCTTATCCCAATTTAGTTTTTCGCCTGGAAATCTTCCCGCAATAACTCCTAAGAGAATAGTTTCAGTTAATTTTGAGGAGTATGAAAATGGAGCAGAACACTTTTTTTTATCTAAACAAGCATCTATAAATTCATGATAATGTAATAAGGAATCCTTTTCGTAGTCTCTAGTAGGGTTTTTTTCCAAAAGGCCCTTTTTTTCGAATTTAGAAGGATCAACCATTTCATATTTGTTATCAATTATTATTTTAGGAATTTCCATAAAATGTGGTAAAAGAAGCCTTCCTTTTTCACCTACAAACATGGCCCCTTGCTGCGGAATTTTGTCCCCATTTGGGAGCTTTAAATCATTATGATGAGAGGGACTGCTTTTTCCATCTTCCCATATCCACTTTAACTTTTCAGTTGTAAATTTTGTTCCAGGGAACATATATGAAACTTTGTTTTTTTCTGGGAAGCCAATTTCATTTGGTTTTCTACATATATTAATAACACTTTGTGGTACATCAAGTGCTAAAGCATTGTAAGGGGTATCAAAAATATGAACACCCATATCACCTAGAGTACCACATCCAAATCCAATCATCTTCCTCCAGTTGTATTGATGATATTGATTTTCTAAATAATTTTTGTAAGGGGAGGTTCCTAGCCATAAATTCCAATCTAGATTATCTGGTATGTCATCTTCTTTTTTGGGTAATTTTCCGTCAAATCCCCAATTTTTAGGGCTCCATGCTCTGACAGTATGAATTTTTCCAACTATACCGTCTTGAATTAAAAGTTTAGCAAGTTTGTAGTCATAAAAAGAGTGAACTTGAATTCCCATTTGAGTAACTAATTGTTTTTGAGAAGAAATTTTATTCATTTCTCTTGCTTCAAGTACATTGTTTGTTAGTGGTTTTTGACAATATATGGCTTTTCCTTTCTTCATAGCCATTATTGAAGCTGGTCCATGCGTGTGATCTGGTGTTGATACAACAACTGCATCTATTTCATTATCTAAATTGTTTAAAAGAACTCTATAGTCCCTAAATATTTTTGCTTTTGGAAATAATTTTAGTGCTTGATTTAAAAGTTTTGAATCTACATCGCATAGGGCAGTAACCTCAACATTTTTATGGGAAGAAATTGCCTTTAAATCATTTAAACCCATTCCGCCAACCCCAATATGGGCAGTCCTCAGCTTTCTATTCATTTTAAAAATTTTTTTATTAAATGGTAAAAAACTTGAAACCCCAAATGCCGAAGATTTTTTTATAAATTCTCTTCTTGATTGATTCATAATTTATAACTTTCTAATTTTCATATTTCTAAATGAAATTGAACTATTGTGATCCTGTAAGCCTATGTAACCCTTTTTATATTTTCCGTAAAACTTTGAATCTTTCCATTTACCATTATTTTTTCTTTTATACCAATCTTCCGACCACGGGACAAAAGATAAAATTTTTTGTTTGTTTAACCAATATTCAACTTTTTTTTCAGTGAAAATTATTTTTGTAGAGTTCCATTCCCCACTAGGATAAAGTTTTTTAACATTAGTTTTTGGCGAATACATTGCATAATCTGCTCCCGCTTTTTGCCAAGAACTTAATTTATCATTATTCAACTCTTCCCAGCCATCGTCATCTATAAGCTGATATTCAGGAGCAACTTCTGAGGGTTCTTCAAAACCTTCTTTGAGATGATAGAAAATACCACTATTTCCGCCTTTAGGAAGTTTCCATTCCAGATATAATACAAAGTTTTCAAACTCTTCATCTGTAAAAATTATGTCTGTTCCTTTAGTATACTCACTTTCAAGTTTAAATTCAGTATCAAATGTTAATGTATTATTGGTTATTTTCCATTTTTTGGGCAAAGCATCACCGTTGTAAGCTTTCCAGTTTGAAGAATTTTCATCGCTAAAAAGATAAATCCATTCTTTATCATTGGATTTTTTTTCACAGCTAAAAAGTGTTATTAAAAAAAAGATCAATAGTATTTTTTTCATAAATTCAAATATCCCAAATCTAAACCTTTTTATTATTAAGATGACAAAAAATATATATTTAAATTTAATTATAGCATCGATTTTTTCAATATCCGTTAATGCTCAAATATCAAACTTAGAAACTTTAGACGTATTTAAACTTCAACATGTTTCAAATCCTCAAATTTCACCTGATGGGAACACTATTTTGTACGAAAGAAATTTTAAGGACATAATGACCGATTCAAATTACTCGAATATTTGGATTGTAAATTATGACGGTAGTAATAGCAGGCCAATTACAACAGGTAACAATAAACACAGTGAACCAACATGGTCTAACGACGGAAAAAGATTTCTTTTTAAGAATAGAACTGATAAGGGAACAGAATTGTATTTGTATGAACTTGAAAAAAAGTCACTGCAAATGCTAACAACTGCACAAACTGATATTTCAAATATAAGATGGTCGAATGACGATAAGAGAATTATTTTCTTATCATTTGTTGAAGAAAAAGAAAAAAAATTAATCAAACTACCAGAAAAACCACCTGGTGCAAAATGGAATAATCCCCCAATAGAAATCACAGATTTAGAATTTAGGTCTGATGGTAAAGGATATTTAAAAAGCGGGAATAAGCAAGTTTTTTTGATTTCAGTTGATGGGGGTCCGTCGATAAAGATCAGTAATTTTGACGGTAAAATTTATTCCTGTGAATGGTTTAGCAAAAAAGAACTAATAATTTCTGCAAATTTCAAAAAAGATATTGATTTTAAGCCAAGAGACTCAGATATTCATATATACAATCTTAATTCTAAAACTTTAAAAAAATTGACATCTAGATTTGGACCAGATTTTTCTCCCAAGATTTCTTATGATGCAAAAAAAATAGCTTTTTTAGGCTTTGATGACAAATATTTAGGCTACCAACAAAACGAACTCTATGTGATGGATATAAATGGTAAAAATGTCAAAAATATTTCCAAAGATTTTGACAGAAACATAGCAAATATTTTTTGGTCTGGTGATTCAAAGAAGATTTTTATCAAATACGATGATTATGGCATGACAAAGTTGGGGTATTTAAATTTATCTGGAGATTTTATTTTTTTAGTCAATGAAGTGGGTGGACTTTCTCAAGGGAGACCATATAGTGGAGGAACTTTTTCGGTATCAAGAAATGACAGATATGCTTTCACTTTTGGTAATGTTTATAACCCCTCTGATCTTGCAGTTGGAAGTAGTGGTTCAAAGCAAAGATTGACAAATTTAAATGAAAATTTATTTGAATTAAGAAATTTAGGAGAGGTAAAAGAAATAAAATATAGATCTTCTTTTGATAATCTTGAAATTCAGGGTTGGATAGTGACTCCTCCAAATTTTGATCCTAAAAATAAATATCCATTAATATTAGAAATACACGGAGGCCCATTTTCAAACTATGGTTTCCGTTTTTCAACTGAGGTTCAACTTTATGCAAGTAAAGGTTATGTGGTTCTGTATGTAAATCCTAGGGGTAGTACTAGTTACGGTAAAAAATTTGCTAATGAAATCCATCACAATTATCCAAACCATGACTATGATGATCTAATATCAGGAGTCAATTACATTATAGATAAAGGTTTTATTGATGAGAAAAATCTCTTTGTTACCGGTGGTAGTGGAGGTGGAGTATTGTCTTCTTGGATTGTTGGAAAAACTGACATTTTTAGAGCTGCGGTAGTTGCAAAGCCTGTAATTAATTGGTATAGTTTTGTTTTGTATGCAGACAATACTTCTATATATTACAAGTATTGGTTTAAAAATTTCCCTTGGGAAGATCAAGAGGACTATATGAAGAGATCTCCTATTTCCTATGTAGGCAATGTTAAAACTCCCACGATGCTACTTACAGGTGATATGGACTATAGGACCCCAATTTCTGAAAGCGAGCAATTTTATACAGCATTAAAATTAAATGGTGTGGAATCTATGCTAGTTAGAATTCCAAATTCAAGTCACAGTATTGCGTCCAAACCCAGTAATCTTATAGCTAAAGTAAATTCTGTTTTATATTGGTTTGATAAGTTTAGAAAATAATTTCAAAAAACTATAAGGAATTTATAAGTTTGTTTATTTTATCCTTTTCTTCGTTGGCAAGCTCTGCATCTACAAGAATTCTACCACTGTACTCATCAGTTATGATTCTTTGTCTCGAAGCAATTTCCATTTGTATTTGAGGTGGTATTGTAAAGTATGATCCAGCTGAAGCACCTCTTTCAAGCGCAACGATAGCCATGCCATTTTTTACGTTACCTCTAATTCTTTTGTAAGCTTTCACTAGACGCTCTTCTATTTTTTTTTCAAACTTTTTTGATTGTTCAATTAATAGATTTTCTTCTTTCTCAGTTTCCTTCATTATTTCTTTCAGTTCGCTTTTTTTAGCATCTAAATGTTTTTGTTTTTCCTGTATATGTTCTTGAAGATTTTTAATAGTTTCACTTTTAAGTTCAGACTTTGCCTGCAAATCCTTAATTTTCTTTTCACATAATTCAATTTCCAATTTTTGAAATTCCTCCTCTTTTACGATAGAATTATATTCTCTATTATTTCTAACATTATTCAATTTGTCAGAATATTTATCTATTAAAGCCTTGGCCTCCTCAATGCTATTTCTATGGTTTGTTATGTTGCTTTCAAATTCAACAATTTCACTTGTAATTTTATCGACTTTAACATTTGATCCCTCGATTTCATTTTCTAGATCCTCAACTTCCAAAGGAAGTTCTCCTCTTATATTTCTGATTTCGTCAATTCTAGAGTCAATCAATTGTAAATCAAAAAGAGCTCTAAGTTTTTCTTCTATTGTTATTTCAACTTTCTTAGCCATAATTTTCTAAAAATATTTTACAGGATTGTTATTAATTTTTGAACGAATGAATGCAAAATTAGGAATTTTTTCCTTAAGTATCTCTTGTAATTTATTTTTTATAAAAAATTCTGTTTCGAAATGTCCAGCATCTATTAAAAGAATTTTATTATCACTTTTAAAAAAGTCATGATATTTTAAATCTCCTGTAATAAATGCATCAGCTTTTATATTAATTGCATTATCAATTGCAAAACTACCTGAGCCTGCTAAAACAGCAACGGTTTTGATTTTATTTTTTAGTAATTTAGAGTGTCTAATAACAGGAATAGGTAATTTATCCTTTACAAAATTTAGAAATTCTTTTTGGGTCATACTTTTAGATAAAACCCCTATACTTCCCAAGCCCTGATCAGGATTGTGGTTCTCTATATTCATTATCTCATATGCTACACTTTCATATGGATGAGAATTAATTAAACTTTCTATTATTTTTTTTCTCCTAAAACTTGGAAAAACTAAGCTAATTAAAATTTCAGAAGTTTTTGTGATTTCTTGTTTGTTGCCAATTTTTGGATTGCTTTTTTCATTTCCAAAATATCTTCCTTCACCCTCAGTGGAAAAACTACATTTTGAGTAATTTCCTACCTCTCCTGCACCAGCTTCGTGTAATGAATTTAAAACCAAATCTAGGTATTCATTAGGAACATATGTGGTTAATTTCATTAAGCTATTTTTTTTTGGAATTAATTTTTTTTGTTTTTTCAGATTTATAATATCCCCGAGATAAAAACTCAAACCTTTCTTTAAATTATCAAAAGAAGTATGAATAGAATAAAGAGAAAGTTTATTCTCAATTATTTTTGTAATTATTCTCCCTATTCTGTCTTTATAATTTATTTTTTTAAGACTGTTAAATATTAATGGATGATAGGATATTATCAATTCGCATTTGCTATTTAATGCTTCATCAATGATTTCATCTGTGATATCGTGACAAACAAGAGCTTTATTACACTGGGTATCAGTATTTCCTAACAACAAGCCAACATTGTCAAACTCTTCTGCTGTTTTTGTAGGGAATAATTTTTCAATTTTGTAAATAATTTTTTCTATTTTCATCAGGGCAGTTTTTTTTTAAAAATATCCAATTTTTTTTAAGTGTATATTTATATTGTTTAAAATAATATGTCTTTAATAAGAAAAATAGTTCTCTACCCATTCGCTATTGTTTTTGATTTTTTAACATCTATAAGAAACTTTTTTTTCGATGTAGGTGTACTTAAAGAACAAACTTATGATTATTTAAGCATTGGAATAGGAAATATTTCGCTCGGTGGTACGGGGAAATCTGTTTTGGTTAGTTACTTGGCAGGTATTTTAAGTGACAAGTTTACAATAAATATTTTGAGTAGGGGTTATGGAAGAAAATCAAGTGGCTTTCAAATGGCAAATAAAAATTCATCTCCTAAACATTTAGGGGATGAACCCTTCATGTTCTACATGCAAAATCAAAAAATTAGAGTTGGAGTTTGTAATAATAGAAGGGAAGGCATGTTAAGGTTAATTGAGTCAACTAACAAAAATTTAAAAAATATCTTTATTCTTGATGATGTTTTTCAGCACAGATGGGTTAAACCAAATATCATGATCCTTTTGACAGAGTACTCTAAACCATATTTTAGAGATTATTTGTTTCCTTCTGGCAATCTAAGAGAGTCTAGAAAGTCTGCTCGAAGAGCAGATATCATAATAGTCACAAAATGTCCGAGTGAACTGTCTATTGAAGAAAAAGAAAAATTTATTTCCGAACTAAATATTGATTTAAAACAAAAAGTTTTCTTTACTAAAATTGTCTATCATGAATATGTTTTTGGTAAGAATAAAAAACTGCCAATTAGTATTTTAAAAAAAATTCCTTTTATATTGGTGACCGGTATTGCTGATAACACACTATTGGTTAGAGAGCTTAGGATGAGAGGGTTAATTTTTAAAACGATTACTTATAAAGATCATTTCACTTATTCAAAAAAAGATATAGATAAAATTTCTTCTTTCAGCGATGGGAATCTAATTCTCACAACAGAGAAAGATTACTATAAAATTCAAAACCAAATGAAATCAGATTTACTATTTTATGTAAAAATAAATATTCGTTTTAACGAAGAAGACTCCGAGTTATTCAAATCTCTACTTGTAAAAGAATAAAAATTCGTTTAATTAATGTGTTTATGAGCTTTGTAAGAAGACCTCACGAGCGGACCACTTTCAACATGAGTAAATCCAATATCTCTTGCAATTTGTGCGTATTCATCGAATTGTTCTGGTGTTATAAATTGTTTTACTTGAAGTAATTTTTTTGATGGTTGTAAATATTGTCCTATAGTAACGATGTCAACATTAGCATTTCTCAGATCATGCAGGGTGTCAAGGACTTCACTTTCAGTTTCACCAAGACCTAACATTATTCCAGATTTGGTTCTATTTACTCCTTGCTCTTTAAGATATTTCAGAACATATAAACTTCTATCATATCTTGCTTGAACCCTTACTTCGCGAGTTAGCCTTCTAACGGTTTCAAGGTTGTGAGAAATTACTTCAGGCATAACTTTAATAATCTTATCTAGATCTTTGTTTTCTCCTTTGAAATCTGGAATCAAGGTTTCGAGCGTTGTAGATGGATTAAGTTTTCTAATTGATTTTACAGTTTCAACCCACAATGAAGCGCCACCGTCCTTTAGGTCGTCTCTGTCAACCGATGTGATTACAGCATGTTTGACCTTCATAATTTGGATGGATTTGGCAACTTTTAATGGCTCACTCCAATCAACAATGCCAGGCTTTCCTGTCTTAACACCACAAAATTGGCAAGAACGAGTACAAATATTGCCTAAAATCATAAATGTTGCAGTCCCTTCACCCCAACATTCCCCCATGTTTGGACAACTTCCAGATGTGCAAATTGTATTCAGATTATTCTTTTCAACTAGATTCCTAAGCTCGGTATATTTTTTTCCAATTGGGAGTTTTACTTTAATCCACTTTGGCTTTTTTGTAGGAGTATAATTTTTTGTTTCTATCCTCATAATCGATTACAAATATAAATAACTTAAATTATTATGTTAAGAAAAGCCAAAGCAAAAAGAGTCAGAAAAACCAATCCTGCATAGCTGAAATTTATCAAAAACCGAGAAGGTTTATATTTCGAAGGCATTAAATCACTTGTAACCAATTTCAAATTTAAATATGCATAAAAAGGTGCTGTTACAAAAGAAAGTACTGTTGCAATTTGAACCAATGTTGCCATTTCATCTAATAAAAAATGAAAAATACAAATTGTTCCCAAACTTAAAATTATTAACCAAAATTTATAATTAAAAAAACTTAATCTAGGAAAAAGTAAATGACTAGATTTATGCATAGATCGTGGAGATGCGTCTAAAGTAGTTAGAGCAGTACTGAACATTGTTGTAAATGCAGCAATCACAATTATAGGATAAACTGTTGTTCCCAAGGTAGATGTGTAAAGTTCAATAAATTGTCTAGCAAAAACACTTCCAACATCAGAAAATCCAGTTCCACTACCGTACATAACAAGTGCGCCTAAACTTAAAAAGCAAATCCCAAGAATAAAAGTTCCAAAATAACCGACGTTAAAATCAAAAATACCTTCCTGATAATTAATAACATTTGTTTTTTTTTTCTCAAGGATCCATAAAGACTGCCAGACAGAAATATCAAGGGGTGCTGGCATCCATCCAATTAACGCAGCGAGAAAAATAATTGAGGTGTCATAAGGAAACACTTGAGTCAACTCAAAAGAATCATTGTTTCTAATTACAGCAATTAAAAGTGCAATTAAGGTACTTAAAGCGAGAGCTGAAATAATTATTTTAATAAGGTTATCAAGAAATTTATAATTACCAATTAAGAGGATTATAAAACAAATTAAGACAATAAATGTACTCAATAGCATTAGATTATTAGAGAAACCAAAAATTGTTGAAGCGAGAGACGCTGTAACAATTGTAACTGCGGTTTGGATTGTGAAAATGGTACCTAAGCTAATTAAGAAAAAAATTAAGAGATAGATTTTACCTAATTTATAATATCCATCCAATAAGCTCGTTTTAGTTGCTAATGCAAATCTTGAACCAAATTGAAAAAAAGGATATTTTAAAATAATTGAAATTATTAATGCCCATAGCAATCCAAATCCAAAATCTGCACCTGCTCTTGTTGATTGAACTAAATGGGATACTCCAATAGCAGCCCCTGCAAATAATAGTCCTGGACCCAGTTTTCTAAGATTTAGGATTTTCATTTGATATTAATTCTGCTAAAATTTTTTTTGCTCTTAAGAGCATAACTTTTACTGTATTTAATGGGATTTGAGTTTCATGTGAAATTTCTTTGTAAGTCATTTCTTGAAAATATTTCATTTTGATCACACCCTTGTAAGCTGGCTTTAATTTCTTTACTTTTTCTAAAAGGTTGTTAATGTTTTGACTTCTAATTAATTCGTCTTCCGGAGAAAGAATCTCCATGTCAAAATTATAACTCAAGTCTTTTCTTTCAGTGATATATAGCTCAACTTTGTTATTTATATTTTGTTTCCGGAGATAGTCAATATGTAGGTTTTTACAAATTGTAATAACCCAGCTTTTAAACTTAAATTCTGGATTAAATTTGTCTATCTTATCAAAAGCCTTCGATAAAGTTTTTAGAGAAATCTCTTCAGCAATTTTTTCATCTTTAGAAACTTTAAAAAGGTAACCGTAAATGTAGTCCCAGCACTCGTCATATAGAAAACCAAAAGCTCGTTGATCATTTTTTTTTGCTCCCTTAACTGCATCCTCAAGAGATCTGTAAACCATATGGTTCAATTTTTTATTTTTTAATTTCAGGTAAGTTGTTTAGAGTCGCAATTATCCTCAGTTGGAATTTTACCACACAAAGAACATGGTTCGTTTTTATTGTTTAAAAATGGACTCTGACTAGCACACGTCCCATCAAACCTACCATTTTTTTTGAAAATAATTTTTATGGCTATACCTGCAAACGAAAATCCAATAAGTATAAAGGATATCAAAAATAATTTCACACTACAAAAGTAAGAGATTTTGTCTAAAAATGTCGATTCCAATAAACTTTTCCTTAAAAATAAATACTAACAATTTTTTCCAAATAAATCAAAAAGAAAACTAGACTAACCAATAATTTTAAAAAAACTCCAGATATAACTCCAAATATGGAACCTATCGCACCGACAATAATCTTATCACCATTTGTGTTATTCAGTAACTCTCCCAAAATTGACCCTATGCAAGCCCCAACTAATACTCCAATTGGACCCATAATAAAAAACCCCAAAAATACTCCAATTCCAGTCCCTAAAACTCCTATTTTAGAACCTCCAAATTTTTTTGCTGTAAACATTGGTAAGATAAAATCAGCTAAAAAAATTAGAATAGATATTATTAAAGTAAATATTAGAAAATTTGATTCAATGATAACATTAGAACTTAAATGAAGCATTAAAAAACCAAACCAACTTGTTATTGGAGAAGGTATGATAGGTATAAAACACCCAATTAAACCTAAAAGCATTAGTGTTAGTCCTATTAATTCTAAAACTTGATTCAAAATTCTTCTTTATAAATTTCGTACTACGTCAAAGTAAAAAAAATTGTACATTTAATAAAGCTAAACTTTAACTATAAACTATGAATAAACATAAACTGCTTCTGATATTCTCTTCCTTTTACCTTTTAATTATTAGTTGTGAAAATTTTTCTACGCAGACTTATACCCCTCAACAAATTAAAAAAGCTTCCCAATGGAGTAATAAAGATCAAATGCCAACATTTGATACTTGTAGTAGTTTAGAAATTGAAGAACAGTTTGATTGTTTCAAGGACGAAATTGCAAATTTGGTATATAATTCATTATCATATGAAGATCTAATATCAAACCAGGAAATTGATGAAGAAATCATCCTAAGTATGGTTATTGATGAGGAAGGTAATATAACTTTAGATAACGTTGAAAATGGATCAGTTGTGTACGATGCTATTCCTTCTCTTTCTGAAATGATCAATTCAACGGTTTCATCTCTTCCAAAGGCTTTGCCTGCAACGAAAACCAATGTTGGAATTTACGTTAAATCTAAAATTAAGCTTCCCATAAGAATTACAGCATCTCCATAAAAATTATGAGAGAAAAAATTATTTTGGGAATTGATCCAGGAACAACAATAATGGGATATGGATTAATTAAGATTTTAAATAACGAAATGTCATTTATGTTATTAAATGAACTTAATTTAAAAAAACTAAATGATCATTATTTGAAACTAAACCATATTTTTAATCGTACAGTTGAAATAATTGATAATTATAACCCTGACGAAATTGCAATTGAAGCTCCCTTTTTTGGAAAAAATGTCCAATCCATGTTAAAGTTAGGAAGAGCGCAAGGAGTAGCCATGGCAGCTGGCTTGTCAAGACAAATCCCGATAACCGAATATTCTCCAAAAAAAATAAAAATGTCTATTACTGGTAATGGAAATGCAAGCAAAGAGCAAGTGGCAAAAATGTTAAAAAACATTTTATCTTTCGACGAAATGCCTAAAAATCTTGATTCTACAGATGGATTAGCCGCTGCAGTTTGTCATCATTTTAATAAAAAAAATCATATCAATAATGACACAAAATTCTCTAGTTGGAAGTCTTATGTTGAACAAAACCCCAAAAAAACCAGTTTTTAGTTTCAAATGTCCTCTTTATATATCAATTTTCCAGATGTATTTGACTTGAATTTTAAAGGAA
>CACPQA010000004.1 GCA_902635965.1 uncultured Bacteroidota bacterium | reverse complement strand
ATTTTTTTCCCTTTTTTAATCAAGTAATTTAAACTGTTACCAATGTAGTGTTCACCGTTTACAGTCAAATCATTTTTGATTGTGTTTTCAGCTGAATCAATAAAATCAAAAGAATTCTTAAACCAAAAACTTCCAATTATCATCTCGTCATTCATAGGGTCATCTGAAATAACCTCTTTTTCTCTAATCTCTGCTACCAACCCCGAAATGGGATCTTTTTTGCAGTAAGCAAATGCGTTAAAATTTTTTACAATTATATCATTGGGCTTATATGTCCAAATAATAACATCCATGTCTTTATCATATTTCACCATCTGCTCCCACTTATTTTGGTCATAAATACTTATATAATCACAAGATGCTATGAAAAGAGATTTTTTGATCTAAAAAGGGCTTCGCTTCAAGACAAGTTGCCGCTTGTCCAGTTGTTTCATTTTTGAGGATTAGAATTTCATTATTTTTAAAATTCTCCTTTAAAGCGTCTAATACATTAGAATAAGCTAATTTAGGTGTGTCTCTAAAAATAAAAATCCAATTTTTTGCTTTTGGAAAGCTCCTAGTAGTTTTAATAAACATTGATTCATTTTCAATTTGAATCATAGCCTTAATCGAATTATAACCTTCTTTTTTAAATCTAGAACCTTTTCCTGCCATTGGTATAAGGTTAATATCTGTATGAGTATTTTGATTACTTTCCTTTTTATCATTAAAGAAATAATTATTCCAAAAAGTAAACATTTGATAATCAAATGGGGTCCCCAAACATATAAATTTCTTAACTTTTGTAATTAAAACTGAACCGTTGTTTTTAATTACTTTATTGGAAATTAAACTTATATAGGCTTCTTCTTTTGGTTTTAAATCACTTTCTATTAGATCTCTCGCATAAGTAGCGAAAAGCTTATAAGATTTAAAATAATAAATCCCAGTATTGGCATATTCATTGTGTCTTTGATTAGTGAAACTTTTTTTTTCTCTCAATTCCAATAATTCATTTTTATCGTTTATCCTAGTGTATGCATAATTTGTTACTCCGAAAGAAGAGGGATGAAATCCTATAAAGGATGGAATAACCATATCATACTCTCCCAAATTGGCAAGAAAATGTTTATAATCCCATTCTACCAAAAAATCACAATATGAAATAATAATTGGTTCGGAAGAATTTATATTGGTTACTTGCAGCGCACTATATGCTGGACCCTTTTCGTGAGGATCAACACTAATAATTTCATACTTTTTAACTCTAGACTTAATTAACTCTTTAATTTCAGGGTATTTTGTAATATGTTCCTTATTAAAAACAAAAAAAAAGTTATCATCATCAGAAAACATTTCAACAATTGTCTCAAGGATGGTTTTGCGACCAATTTCCAAAAGAAATTTTGGTTTTTTATAACCTTCAGACTTAAATCTGCTTGATTTACCGGCAAGAGTAAAAAGAACATTCATAATCTACAAATATTTTTTCCAATATTTCACAGACTCAATCAAGCTAGACTCAATAGAACTATCCCATGGTTCTCTTTCTTTAAAACTAAGTTCCAAAATTAAATCTACATTACTAATCTTATTTTGTTTTAAAATATTCAATATTTTTTGGGGTATGATTTTTCCTGTTTTATTGTACTCTTTAGTAAATGGCCAATGCCCACTTTTGTTATTTGAACTTTGTTTTAGGTGAATTACTGGACTTTGGTCACAAAATTTTTCAAGCCATTTGTAAGGATTGTAATCATCAGAATTTACTGATGATATGTCTCCATGGTCAACATCTAAACATATTTTGATTGGTATTGGAGAGTTTTGATTTAATTCATCTTGAAGTTTTGTACATTTTTCAATAGTTTCACCAAATTCTCTACCCACTGACATTGGCTCCCAAAGAATTTGCTTTAAACCAATTTTTTCTCCATAGCGACCAATTTCATGCCAAGAATTTATTGCTTCATTTTTCATTTCTTCAAAAATCAATTTGCTATTGTAATCCTTAGCAGTCAGTATTCCAAAGTGACTACCCATGGTATCGCATTCAAGTCTAACAGTTATATCCGCAAATTTTTTAAACCATTTTAACCAATACAACCTTATATTTTTATCTGGGTGGGTTAGATGATTCAATCTAGTGAAAGCACCAGTAAAAGTTGAAGTAATTTGGATTTTAAATTTTTTCTTCCAGTAATTGATTTGTTTGATTTGTTCATCAATAATATAGTTGGGCAAAGACGGATTAATTAAATCGGCTGTTAATTGAACATAGTTCAATTCACATTTATTAACTAATTTACACCAACTCATTGGATCACTATAACGATTAACTGCAAAACCAGTATTTAATCCCAATCTATAACTCATATAATTTTATCTATACATTCCTTAATAAGTTCAATTGATTTTTTTATGCTTCTATCTTTTCTAAAAAGAC
Organism: uncultured Bacteroidota bacterium; assembly: GCA_902635965.1. Classification (GTDB taxonomy): domain Bacteria; phylum Bacteroidota; class Bacteroidia; order Flavobacteriales; family Flavobacteriaceae; genus TMED96. Next base: position 121,573 of record CACPQA010000004.1, on the reverse strand, counting down.
CACTCGAGCCCAAAACCAAATTATCTGCGCCTGCGTCAATCATTTTGGGAATATTTTCTAAGTTTACATTTCCATCAACAGTGATTTTAAAATTCAATTTATAATCTTCCCTTAGCTTTTTTAATTGCTCAACTTTTTTCAATACTTGAGGAACTAACCTTTGACCCATATAACCAGGGCTTACGGTCATTAACAAAACATTATCAACTTCTTCAATAACATATTCTAATGTGTCAATATTAGTCGCAGGTGATAAAGCAACACCAACTTTACAAATTTTTTGTTTTATGTAAATAAGATCTCTATATAAGTTTCTACATGCCTCTTGATGAATTGTAAAAAAACTATCCTTTGGTACATTGAATGCATCGAAAATTCTTGATGGTTCATCTACCATTAAATGAAAATCTGATTTTATTGAGGTTTTATTTTGCACTAAATTAACAATTGAGGAACCCATAGTGAAATCAGGAGCGAAGTTTCCATCAATAATATCATAATGAATATAATCTACTAGACTTTCTTCAAGCTCCTCAATTTGTTTTTCAACATTAAGCCAGTCTATACACATTAAGGATGCTGAAAATGTGATTCCTTTGTACATAATTATAAGTTTGGCTTTATCATTATTTTAAAATTTTCTGGATTTGAGGCCTCTTTAATTGCTTTTCTATAATCTTTAAGCGCAAACCTTTTGCTAATTAATGATTCAAAAAAAGATGGGTACTTTTCTATAATCCTCAAGGCTTTTTTATGTTGTTCTGGACTAGATCCATGAGAACCTGTAATAATAGCTTCTTTATAATGTATATTATTTGTATTTATTTTTACTTCACTTTCAATTTTGGGAAGACCACCAAAAAAGTTTACAATACTTTTTGATTCAATAAGTTTTACTGCCTGCTGCTGTGATTTTGGATTATTGTTAGCTGTAAAAATCAGATCAAAAGGATGATTATTTTTTTTCCAATCAAAGATGTTTTCATTCGAAAGATCAAAACATTTAGTTAAAAAATCAAATTCTTTCAAATTTTGAATTCTTTTTTTTGCAATATCAGCAACAAAAATTTTTGGAATTTTATAAATTTTTGCCAAAAATGAAAGCATTATTCCAATGGTTCCTGCACCCAGAATCAATACAGAGTTATGAGGTTTAAAATTAACTTTTTCATATCCGTTTATACAGCACGCCAGTGGTTCAGCAAGTGACGCTATGTCAAAATTTATGGAATTAAATTTTTCTATCGGCCCAGTTTCCAGATAATTTTTATTTATTAACATATATTCAGCGAACCCACCATCCAGTTCGTGACCAAATGCTAAATCATTTCCGTGATTTGGAATATCTGCCCCAATAGAAATTCTATCTCCAGCATTAAATTTTTTTACTTTAGATCCAACTTCAATAATTTCTCCTGCAATTTCGTGACCCATCGTTCGTCCTGAAGACAATCTTGAATTTCCGAATTTTAAAATTTTTATATCGGAACCACAAATACCACAAGAATGGATTTTAACCAAAATCTCCTCATTATTCGTTTCAGAAAGCTTAGACCTTTTAAGTTCCAAACCTTTAGATTCATACCATTTTAAAGAAAGTATATGTCTGCTCATCTATAAAATATCTTTCGGAAAATTAAAATAGTATACAAGAATTAGTATAAAATAGAAAACAAAATTTTTTGATTTTTCAAAAATAAAAAAACTCGCTTTAGAAAAGTTTATTGAGATACTTTTTGACTCTACACCATATGAATATTTAAATGGTTTTCTTTTTAAATAATAAATCAATGGAAGGTAATAAATCATATGAATTGGAAATTGAAGTATTTGCCTGTTTATTTTTACAAGATCAAGATTTAATACTTTATAAAAAACCAAAAGATTTATAAATATTTCTACTGCAAAAAATATATATATATATTTAAATTTAATCCAAACCTCTCTTAAGTCAATCCTTTTAGTAAAAAATAAGATTAGAGAAAAAATTAACGGCAGTATGTTATAAATTAATAAGTTATAAAAGTTTAAACTAGAATATTCATGAAGTTCATATACTTTACCTAAATATAAACCTGGTAAAAGGATAGATAGAGTTATCAAAGTTTGGAAAACTTTATTTAGTAAACTCATTTTTTTTAAATCAAATAATAAAAAAACAAACCAGATCGAAATTAAAAATGCAGAGTCGATAGCATTGATATAGAAATAAAGAGAACAAAAAATATTTAAAATTGATGTTTTTAAAAAACTATCTCTTATTTCTCTTTTTTCCAATAAAAAATTAAATAAAATCAAAAAAATCATTACGGATATTGAAGGAAACGGAAAATTAAAAATTAATGGATAACTTTTTCCCATCAATGAAGATGTAGACTCAAAATCTAAAAACATAACTCTCAAATTAATATCGTTATATACTGTCTGAGTAATTACAGATAAAAGAAACGACAATTTAGAAGTTAAAAAAAAATCGAAAACCTTGTAGGTCAAAATTAATGTCAAAAATGGAATTATAACTATCGATAAAAGACCAATAAATTCAATAGATATATATTCTTCTAAAAAATTAAGAATTTTAAAAGAAAAATAAGGTTTGAAATAAAAATTGTCAAAATTAAAGTTAATTAATGATTCAAAATTATTTTCATTTAGAAATTTTATAAACCAAACCAACAATATCATTAAATGAAAGGATAACAACAAGGATATTTCCTTAGTTTTAATACTTCCAATTTGATTGATTTTAATAAAACTCAAGAGGACTTTTATATAACAAAATTATTAAATAATTTTTAATGTCTTTACTTAATTGTGTTGAAGATTTAAATTCGTATCACTCCTCATTAGTAAATGATTAGAATTATCTAGATAATATCTAAATCAAAACAAAATATTTCTATTCCAATGAAATCGATGCAAATTAAAGCCTGAAAAAAATTACTATTAAATCCCCAAAAATGTTCTACACACTGCGAAATAGGATTCCAAGTCTATTAAATAATGAAGTTTAAAATTGTATATTTGAATAGATTAATTTACGCTACATAATTAATTTTTTAATAACAACAGCGGTATTAATGATTTAATCTAGATCTGTAAAATATTTTAGTTATAGTAGATAAGCATTTTGGCCTCGTAGCATAACTGAATAGTGCACTTGATTACGGCTCAAGAGGTTGCAGGTTTGAATCCTGCCGAGGTCACTTTTTTTTATATGATAATTCCTTAAAACGTAATTTGAAATTGAAATTATTGCTATTATTGGTTTTACTCTCTTTTCAAACAAAATGTTCAAAAAAAAATATTGATATTGAAATTATTAATATTTCAAAAAAAATAGGTGAAACTTCAGGTCTTGAAATACTAGATGGTAATTTTTTAACTCATAATGATTCTGGAGGAGGGGCTGTTTTATTTACATTTGATAAAAGTGGAAAAAAATTATCTGAACATTTAATACAGGGTGCAAAAAATACTGACTGGGAAAGTCTAGCTAGTGATGACAAATACATCTACATTGGAGATATTGGAAACAATAAAGGGAATAGGAAGAATCTAAGAATATATTTAGTCGATTTTAAATTCAAGTTGATTGATAGTATAAATTTTAATTATAGCAATCAATTAAATTTTAAAAAAAGAAAAAGACACGAATATAATGCCGAAGCACTAGTATCATTTAATGACAGCTTGATTATTTTTTCAAAGAACAAAAAAAAATTAACAACAGAAGTTTACATCCTTCCAAAAATACATGGTGAATATTCAGTTAATTTTAAATATTCTTATCAAGTTAATGCACTAATTACGGGGGCTGATTACAACCCAAAAGAAGATTTACTCGCACTTGTGGGTTATAATTCAAATATAAATAAACAGTATTTGTTTGTTTTTAAAAATTTTAGTGGCAACCTAAATAAAAATTCTTTTAAAAAATATATTATTCCAATAACAAATGCTCAAATTGAAGCGATAAAGATTATAAATAAGGATTTTTTCTGGCTAACTTCGGAAAACGAAGGTGAAGGGCACCCAAAACTAATTAAGTTGAAATTAAAATAAATTGACATACTATGGTTTATTATGTAAAGTCTTGAAAACAAAATTTGAACACAGAAATATTTAATGTAAATTTAAAAAAATTATTATGTTATGAATGATTCTATTTTTAAAGAGATACAGGTTAAGGCTAATGAAGTAGGTTCTATTGGGGGTACAATAAAATTTTTAATCGATGATACGATTGTTTTTGTAGATGGAACAGGCCCCAAGAATCTTGTCTCTGATAGTGATGAAGAAGCTGATTGCACAATCAAAACATCTGCAGGAGCACTTAAAGATATGCAAAGTGGGGACTTAAATCCAATGACCGCCGTTATGAGCGGGAAGGTCAAAATTAGCGGGGACATGAGCCTTGCAATGAAAGTGCAGTCATTAATGAGCTAGATGGCTGTATTTAAAGTTATTTTTTAATACTATACATCCTCTATTTCCGTTATTATTATTGTTATCTTTAAATAATGATTAGATTCCCTAAAATAAGGTTTGATTTATTGAGGGCTTTTTCTTTGTCCATGCTTTCATTTATTGTTACAAAAGAGGAATTAACCCCCGAAGAGTTACATCAATATTATTTAGAAAACAGTCCCTATAAAGAAACCAAAAATTTATCTAAAAAAGAGAGGTTTAAAAGAGGTTTACCCCCGAATCAGTTTCATGAGCAGCTTTATGAATTAACTATAAATCCAACAACTGGAGTTCCGGAATACGAGAGCAAGGTTAGAATTCAAAGAGAGTTAGAGCAGGACAAATATTTAAGACCAAGGCCTTTCATCGTTCCAGGTGAAACCCCTGCACAACCCTGGTATGAAATTGGACCTAACAATAATGCTGGTAGATCAAGAGCAGCCCAATGGGATCTGAGTGATGGAAGCAATCAAAGGGTATTTGCAGGAGGTGTAAGTGGTGGACTTTGGAAAAATGAAAATATCACAGATGGTGTAACAAAATGGACCAGGGTCACAGGTGTCCCAGGTAATTTAGCTGTTTCTGTGATTGTACAAGATCCAAATAATACTAGTGTTCTATACGCAGGTACTGGAGAAAGTTACACTACTGGAGATGCAGCGGGAAATGGGATATATAAATCAACTAATGGAGGGAACAATTGGTCATTGGTATTCGGACAGGGAACTAGTGGAACAGTAACTCAAACAAACTCAAATAATACACAGGGAGCATTTTTTGTTAATGATATAATTTTATACGACCACGACAAAAATCCTGCAACTGATGCTTGGATTTTTGCAGCACTTGCTGGAAGTTTTTCTTCAAGAAGTTATGGATCCCAAAATACAATCCTTGATAGTCAAACCTATGGCTTATATAAATCAACAGACGCTGGAGGCTCCTTTTCACTAGTAACATCTGTAAACAATGGTCCTGCTTACGAAGTTGTTAATGATCTGGAAGTTCAAGAAATTTCAAATAGAATATGGTTAAGTACAACTACATTTCTTCCATCACAAAAATATGGTACACCTGTAGGAGGAAGATACTGGTATAGTGACGACGGAAACACCTTCACCAGAGCGACACCTAATTACCCTGCTTATCCTGTTGTTAACCCCGATAATATTCAAAGAACCGAAATTGCTCCAAGTGCTATTGACACTGATACACATTATATCTTAATGAGAGTTTCAGGTACAGCAAGCGGTACGATTCCAATAATTTACAAAACAACTGACAACTTCGCTAATCTTACTTATATACAACCCCCAATGGATGTTGGTACAGATATATCTGGAACTGCTAAACCCTATGATTTTACTCGAGGTCAATCATCTTATGATCTAGAAATTGAAATTGATCCAACTAGTAATGATATTGCTTACGTTGGCGGAATTAATTGGTTTAGAACATCAAATGGTGGAAACTCATGGGATCAAATATCAAAGTGGACATCATCCTTTTATAATCATAACTCTATTGGTGCAGGAGTTGTACATGCAGATATGCATGGATTATACTTTAGACCAGGTAATCCCAATCAAGCAATAGTAGTAAGCGATGGTGGAGTTGCATATGCTAATAGTCTGTCTGACGCGAACACTAATGATAGATTTACTGAAATTGAAGGAGATATGATTACAACCCAGTTTTATACCGTAGCGCAAAGTCCAATTGGATTTGCTGGAAGTGATTATATTGTGGGAGGAACTCAGGATAATGGTAGTTACTCACTTAAAGACTCAAATAACACTCAAAAGGCAGGAAATGTTATAAGTACAGGTGATGGTGCTGAGACTGTTTTTGATCAAGTCGGGGGTGACTATATGCTAACAAATTATGTTTATAATGATGGAATACAAAGGATTGGTTTTAGCGTAGCCGGTGTCCAACAAAATTATTGGGAGGGAATTGATTTGAGCACTACACTTTCAATTCCTAGTAAAGAAGGTAGTTTTATTAATCCTGGTGCATTGGACTCTAACCAAGACGTATATTTTGCAAATGCTGGTAATGATATTAGAGTTATCACCGGACTTCAAAGGGGTGGAACTCCTGCAACATTTCTAATTACTGGTGTTACAAGTGGTTTTGATCGAATAACTGCTCTTGAAGTCTCTCGGCATACTACCGACACCAGTACTCTATTTGTAGGTCTTAGAAGTGGTGCAGTTAAAAAAATTACTAATGCAAATAACTCTGGAGGTTACACGATTTCTGGAAATCTTCACAACCAAACTGGAAGTGTATCAGACATTCATATTGGATCTTCGGAGGATGAAATTTTCGTTACTTACTATAACTATGGAATTAATGACAATATTATTTATACCCAAGATCAGTTCTCGACAGCAGCAATTAACAAAGAAGGTAATTTTCCAAATCTACCGGTCTACTCAATTTTAAACAACCCATATGAAAATGAAGAAGTAATTATTGGTACAGATCTTGGAGTGTGGAGAACATCAAATTTTACAGCTGGAAGCCCAACATGGACTCAGTCTTGGAATGGTATGAGCGATGTTGCAGTATTTGATATGGATTTTAGAGGGGTATCTGCAGATAATAATCGCGTCGTTGCGGCCTCATACGGAAGAGGAGTTTATTCAGGTTCTTTTGGTTCAAATACAAATTCTCCAGTTACAATTACAGATTCAATCACACTTGTAGAAGCAGGGACCGCTACAACTACTAGTGCTGGATCTAGTAATGTTTTGAGTAATGATTCCGATCCTGATGGAGACCCTTTGCAGGCACAACTTGTTAGCAGTCCAATAAACACTTCTAGTTTTGCACTTCAAAGTTCAGGAACCTTTACTTACGTTCACAACGGATCTGAAACGACAACAGATAGTTTTACTTATCGTGCGTTTGACGGAGCTAGACAAGGTAATACAGTAACTGTTACAATTGAAATCACACCTGTAAATGATTGTCCAACAGTTTCTAATCCATTAGCTAATGTAAATGTTACTGAAAACGCATCAAATACACTTGTGAATGTCGGTAATGTTTTTGATGATGTTGATAGAGTTGGTGGAAATCCGGATAACCTTAGCTATACGGTAACTCAAACTGGTACAGATTTAGCAACAGTTACAATTAATACCGCAACCGTTACTATTGACTACATTGAGGATCAAAATGGAAGTTTCGTTGTAACCGTAACAGCAAATGACAATGCTGGTTGTGCTACAACTGCTAACAGCTTTAATGTAAACATTAGCAATGTGAACGAAGCCCCAGTAACTGTTACCGATTCAATCACTGTAATTGAAGCTGGAACTGCTACAACAACTTCTGCTGGATCTAGTAATGTATTAAGTAATGATAATGACCCAGACGGTGACAATATTATTGCTCAAGTTGTTAGTTCTCCAAACAATTCATCCAGTTTTTCACTGCAAAATTCTGGAACCTTTACTTACGTCCATGATGGATCTGAAACTACCACTGATTCCTTCGCTTACAGAACTTTTGATGGAATTGATCCTGGAAATACCGTAACAGTTACTATACAAGTTATCCCAGTAAATGATTGTCCAACAGTGGCGAACCCAATTGGGGATATAACTGTAGAAGAAGATGCTGCGGACACAGTATTTAGTGTTTCATCTGTTTTTGATGATGTTGATAGAGTTGGAGGTATTCCTGATAATTTATCTTACTCTGTTACGCATACTGGTGCTGGAATAGCAACAGTCACAATAAATACTGCGACGATCACAATTGACTATATTGAAAATCAAACAGGTAGCTTTGTGGTAACTCTCACAGTTGACGATGGTGCTGGATGTAGTACTGTTAATGATGTTTTCAACGTTACTGTTAGTCCGCAAAATGATCCACCGGTTGGCCTTCAAGACCAAATTATACTCAATGAAAGTGGAACAGCAACTACCGTTACAGGGGGTGCTACTTCTGTGCTTGCAAACGATTCAGATCCTGAAAGTTCACCTTTGTCGGCTACGCTTCTTACGCAACCGCTGCATCATAACGACCCTGGCAATTTTTCTCTCAATGTAAATGGAACGTTTTCTTACGTGCATGACGGTTCTGAGACTGCTACTGATACATTCTTTTACACCTTGTCTGATGGTGTTAATAATGTTACTGTCACTGTAACGATTCAAATCAATGCTGTCAATGATTGCCCTGTTGTTGTTAGTGCCCAACCTGATGTAAATGTTCTAGAAGATGCTCCGAACTCTGAAATTAATTTAAATAGTGTTTTTGGTGATGTTGACATTAGGCCTACTCCAAATAATTTGACATTTACAGTTACTCACACGGGTTCAGGAATTGCAACTATAACTCTTAATACTGCAACTCTTACAATTGATTACATAGAAGATCAAACAGGAAGCTTTGTTGTAACAACTACAGTAGACGATAATACTGGAGATTCAAATTGCACCCCTCAAATAAACGATAGTTTTAGCGTTACCGTAAATCCACAGAACGATCCACCAGTTACAGTTGGAGATGAATTGTCTGTGCTTGAGGGTGGGACTGTGACTGTTACCACTTTAGGTGCATCTTCAGTTTTAGAGAACGATACTGATATTGAAATTGGTATTCCAACTGCTTCGTATTTGGTTACATCACCAACTTTTGGAACAATTTCTCTTACAAATACTGGTTCCTTTGTTTATATACACGACGGATCCGAAACAACTAGTGATTCTTTTACATACAAATCTAACGACGGTACTCAAGACGGAAATACGGCAACTGTTAGCATCACAATTACCAAAGTAAATGACTGCCCTGAAACTACAACTGGATCTTATACCCTAACTTACAATGAAGATGCATCTATACCAGCATTAAACATTGGAGCAACAGTTTCTGACTCTGATTTACCTGCTGACACAATTTTATATTCACTTGTACAAACAAATTCTGCTCTTAGCTCCGTTACAGTAAATGATCAAGGTTTAGTTACATTTAATAATATTGCCCAACATGACAATGGATCACTCACAACAACTATAACAGTTGATGATCAAAATTGTCAAATTGATATTCCTATTTTATTAACAATTATTCCTATTAATGATTGTCCAACGCTGGATAATGCAATTGCTGATATAAGTGTCGCTGAGGATGCTGCTCCAATGGTAATTGATATTACAAACACCTTTTCTGACGTTGAAAGTACTACACTTGAATACACTGCTATTACCCAAAATTCTGACTTGATTGCTGTCAGTACCACCAGCACTAGTTTAATTATTCAGTTTAAGGAAAACCAGAATGGTAATACCAATATAATTCTAACTGCCTTTGATGGTGACTCTAGTTGTTCTCCAGATGATATCATAAATGTGAATATAACTGATGTTAATGATCCGCCGACTGGGAATCCCGACATCATAAGTGTTGTAAATGGTGGAACAATAAACACATTAAATGACGGAATAACTACAAGTGTTCTTTCCAATGATTCTGATCCGGAAGGAGATTCTCTTTCAGCTCAAATTTCTAGTGGACCGTTAAATGGAAGTTTAAACCTCAACGGAAATGGAACTTTTTCATACACTCATGACGGAAGTGCTACAACGACTGACGTTTTTTACTACACACCCACCGATGGATTTTTCCCCGGAAATACGACTACCGTAACTATTTTTATTAATAATCCTGCTAATGGAGTTGGTGATACTGTATTTGTTGTAGAATCTGGAACTGCTACAATTACTTCTAATGGTTCAACTTCAGTTTTAGCAAATGACTCTGATCCAGATGGCGACCCAATAACAGCAGTTAAGGTTACAAATCCTCTAAGAGGTACTGTTACTCTTAATAGTAACGGAACTTTCCTATACACCCATGATGGTAGCAATGAATCGTCGGACTCATTTACTTACAGTGCAAACGATGGTAAAGTTAACAGTTCACCAATAACAGTAAGCATAAATGTGACAGGAACAAATGATCCTCCGGTAGCTAACAATGATACTATAATTGTTGATGTAGGATCAACAGCAACTTCTCTTGACAACGGTCAAACTAGAGTAACTTATAATGACGTTGACCCTGATGCTGATTCCCTAACTGTTACTCTGGTAAGTTCGCCTACCTATGGAAATTTAACTTTAAATAGTAATGGAACTTTTTCTTATACACAGGGAGGAATGATGAATTCTGGAGATAGTTTTCAATATAAAGCATTCGATGGAACCGTTTATAGCAATAACGCTACTGTAAATATATATGTTAGTTGCTCCCCTTGTAAAGAAAGCATTGTGGAAGGTGGAAATAATGGTGTATCCTTTACTTATACTGACCCACTTTGCAAAAAAGTTAGAGTTTATGTCCCTAAAGGAAAAGCATACAGTTTTAGACATTTGGCAGGTAGTATAACAATCAATGTAGGAACCTACGTATTAATTAGTAGTGTTGATTGCAACTAAGGACTTAAACATCACAAATTTTTATTGCCTCTTCAAGAGATTCGATAGGATTTTTTCTTGTGGGTCTAAATTCTTGTGCTACAAAACCCGAATATCCAGTTTTCACAATAGCTTTCATTATTGCGGGGTAATTTAATTCCTGTGAGGAGTTAATTTCATTCCTTCCGGGCACACCAGCTGTATGATAGTGTCCAAAGTAAAGGTGGTTATCATTAATTGTTCTGATTATGTCTCCTTCTTCAATTTGCATGTGATATATATCATAAAGTAATTTAAAATTTGGAGAATCTATTCTTTTGCATAATTCAATAGCCCACTTGGTGTTGTTACACATATAATCTGGATGATCTACTTTTGAATTAAACAGTTCCATTAAAACGATAACATTTTTCTTTTCAGCATATGAAAGAATTTTTTTTAAACCTTTAACACAGTTATTTAATCCGGTTTCGTCATCCATACCCTTTTTATTTCCAGAAAAACAAATTAGATTTTTGAATCCTGCTTTAGATACATAATCAATATGATTTATATACCTATCTTTTAGTTCACTGTGATAGCTGGGATCATTAAAAGACTCCTTTTGAGTAATCTCTGCACCTTCTGTCATTGTTGATATAAGTCCATATTTTTTTAGTATTGAAAAATCTTTTGGCTTTACCAAATCAATCCCAACAATACCAATTCTTTTGGCTTCGATACATAATTCTTCAAGTGATAGGCTCGGATAACACCAATCACAAACACTATGTTTTATATTACCTTTAAGCATATTACTTTTTTCTGTTTTTTCATTTTGATTTTTAAAAGGTAATAAAATTCCAAAAGCAGAAGCTAGTGCAGTCTGTTTTATGGCCTCTCTACGTTTCAATAATTATAATTGTATTATCTATCATTTATTATTAAATCATAGTTGCCAACCTTCTCTGTAACTTCTACCAACAAACTGATTTGCATCTTCGAAATTGGTGATTTTCATATTTTCTCCATCCCAAGTCAATTTCTTCCTCCCGTAATAGCTATTTCTACCCTTACCTGTTATTCTTATTGAATCCGGATTGCCATTTTTATTTAATAAATATGATCTGATAGCTATATTCCCCATGAGTACCGTCTCTGTCATTGGACCAGCATAATCAAATGAAGACGTTAACATTTTATGTTTAGAACTACCGAAGCCATCTTTAATGGCATCAATCCACATCCTTTGGTGGCCCCAATCATCCTTTGGTAGATTTTTAATACTAGGAGAAATCACTTGCTTGTCCTTAGTAAACAGTCTGGGGTTTTTTCCGTACACGTCAGTAGTTATAATACCATCCTCTCCTATCATTATAACACCATTTGTGTTTCTTTTACCCCCTAAATAAGTATCAGTTGGAATAAGTCTTGGATAAGAGGGCCTTAATCCACCGTCGAACCACTCTAACTTAATCGGGGTTTTGTTTATTTTGGTTGGCTCAAAATTAATGGTGACGTAGGAGGATGCTGGACAACCGATAGATTGGTGTTTAACCTCCCACATTTTTGAAAAAAATGAACTTACACTGCACTCCACAGATACAGGATATTTTAACTTTAAAGCTCTAAATGGTATGTCAATTAAATGGCACCCCATATCTCCTAATGAACCGGTTCCATACTCCCACCAGCCTCTCCAATTAAATGGGTGTAAAGAGGAATTAAATGGAATTTTTTTTGCAGGCCCCAACCATAAATCCCAGTCTAAATCTTTCGGTTTGTTTTCAGGATCAGACACAGGAAAAGATATTCCTTGTGGCCAAACAGGTCTATTTGTCCAAACTTTTACTTCGCTAACATTTCCAATTCTTTTTTCACGAATCCATTGTTGAACAAACTTTTGTCCTGGATGAGATGCACCCTGATTTCCCATTTGGGTTACAACTTTTTTCTTTCTAGCTAGTTCTGTTAGTAAACGTGCTTCTTTAATATTGTGTGTTAAGGGTTTTTGTACATATACGTGAATCTTTTTTTCCATAGCTGTTTTTGCAATAATACCATGAGTGTGATCAGGTGTAGATATTGTTACAGCATCCAAATTTTTTTCTTCACTTAGAAGCTCTCTAAAGTTTGTGTAAAATCGTGCTTTTGGAAACCTTTTTCTTATGTTGACTACCCCATGGTCACCTTGAGGATGAATATCACACAAAGCAACTACATTTTCCCTGCCATTTACAGAAGCATTTGCAATGTCACTACTGCCTTTACCCCCACAACCAATAGAAGCAATTGAGAGTTTATCACTAGGTGCTGTGTAACCGTTACCACCAAGGACAAATCTTGGAACTATAAAAAACGAGGATGCAGTAGCTGATTTTTTTAAAAAGGATCGTCTAGAAGAATATAAATATGGTTTTTTCATTTCAAATTTATATAAATTTATTAATTAAATCTTAAATATCAACTCTGGTTTAATTGATAATTTAAAAATTATAAGTTAAAATTGTCTAAGATTTTTTTATTGTTATTTTGCCATTTTTTTAATCTGTGAATGGAATTTATCTCGATATCTTTCCAGAATAAATTTATATCGGCTACATGATAATCTTTTTTCATTAACAAAAATAATCGTTTTGGTATACGAGGCAAATAAGACCATATCAAACCATCTTTTAGTATTATTTTGACTGAACTAGGGTATACTTTGTTATCTGTATAAAAAAGACCTTTATGATCCTCATATTCTGTTTTAATTTTATTATCCCATGTTATCGGGTTTGTAGTCGTAGCTCCCTTAAACCACTCTTCATACTTTTTTGGATAACTACCTTTTCTATATGTATTCCATGAAACATAACCTCCAATATCATTAATTTTTTCAAGTTTTTTTATCTTAACAAAGTAATCATCTATAATTTTAGTCCCGGGTAAATAAGCAACAACCAGTTTTTTTTGAAGCGGCTTGTCATCAAAAAAATCTTTTAATAACATTGCTGATAAAATACTCCCTTGACTATGGGAGGCAATAATAATTGGTTTGCCTTTGTTATAATTATCTAAATAATATTTAAATGCTTTTTTTATATCGCTGTAGGCGATAGCTCTTGACTTTTCTTCATACTTGCTAAATGGATCAACGTAAACTTTATAGTGGGATTGTCTATAAAACGGGACATATATATTTCCAACTTTACCAAAAGCTGATGCTTGATATTTAACTGATCTATCAATTATATTATCATTTAACGATTTGTTATCAATATCGGCATTCCAATTGATATCTTTTCGATCGAGAAACATTGTAGGGTATATAAAAAAAACGTCACAATTTTTATCCTCACTATCACCAATGATTTCTTTTAAAGACTCTGGGTATTTGCCTGGTTTTACTGCCCAAGAATCAGAATTTGAATAGTTAGGGCTTTTAGAAGGTACATATTCATCGAATGGAATTGCTTTGTACATAGGCTTACATGCATTTAAGACAATTACAAAAAAAATTATGATTTTTTTAATCTTTTTTTTTTTTAAATTTAAAAAATTCAGTTGATAAGTATTTATTTATTTGATACAATAAAAATACATTATGAGATTACCTTTTTTTCATCTTTTTTTATTCTTTTATTTTATCATTTTTTTTTCTTGCAATGATTCTAAAAGGAATAATAATGATTATGAAATAACTATCGAAAAAAGAAGAATTGATTCAATAAATTTTAAAGCTAAAGTAATTGTTAGTTGTAAATCTCAAATAAAAAGTAATGACGAAGTTTATATTTTAATTGATAATGAAGTAAAATTGGACTCAACAATTAAAAATATAAAAGAAAAATTTTTAAATAATAAAGAAGGTTTAAATAATATGTTTTAAGAACTAATTGTTAATTTCTTTAACTGGATTAACCCTTAAAAAAGAGGGGTGTTGCTCTATTGCAAATTCAATCTTTTCAATTATTTCATCAGCCGATTCCATATCATAATCAATAATTAGTGGATGTTTTATGCTCATCGATTGAATTACACCTTTTTTTTTGATTAAAATCCCTCTTTTATCAAATGATCTTCTAAAACCGTCAATAACAATGGGAACTACTAATGGCTTAAATTGTTTTATAAGATGTGCTGTACCCTTTCGCAGTGGTTTGAAAGGAGTTGTTGTTCCTTGCGGAAAAGTAATTACCCAACCGTCTTTTAAAGCTAATGAAATATTATTAATATCTAATTTGTTTACATCCCTCTTAATATTCTGACCAGACTCTCTCCATGTTCTTTCAATTGGAATTGAACCTGCATAAGACAGAATTCTAGGCAGTATTCCTGACTTCATTGTTTCTTTAGCTGCAACATAATAAATATTTAATTTTGGATTCCATAGATACCCTACATTTTTTATTGTATCATTTCTTCCATGTAGACTAGCATTAAAAACATGTAACATGGCAACTACATCAGCAAAGTAAGTTTGATGATTGGAAACAAATAAAACATTTGAATCAGGAAGATCATTCAAAACCTTTGATCCTTGAATTTTTAATTCATTAAAACCCCTATATCTTCTATGAGTTAAATACCCTAAATATCTAATTAGCATTTTTTTTATTATAAGATAATGTCCAAAGGGATTTTTTTCTAAAAGTCTCATTTATATGGTAAATATATTATTATTTCAAAAATAAAATCAAATCTCTTGCTTCAGCGAGAATCATAGCTGTAGCTCCCCACACCTTTTCACCATCAAAATTAAAAACAGGGACTTTCTTGTTTATAATCTCGCTTTTGCCAACCGAACTTTGAGACAAAAGCGTTGAAAGTTTAACCTCAATAATATAATTGACCTCATGTTCATTTAATATAAAGTTGGGTCTTTCATTTATTCTTGCCATAAAAGGAAAAACAATAAAATTACTTACGGGAATGAAAAGTTTCGATAATTTAGTTATGTAAGTGACCATGTCTTGCTTTACACCGATCTCTTCATACATTTCACGTAATGCTGTATTCCAATAGTTTTTGTCTGATTTCTCACTTTCTCCTCCAGGGAAACTAATTTGATTAGGATGGACAGGGGTATCGCTATTCCTTCTTATTAGACAAAAATGTATTATTTTTTTTATTGGATAAAATAACATAATTGTAGCTGCAAATCTCAAATTATTGTTGTTTTCTGAGTATAAATTTCTACCCCTTGGAGCCATTTTAAATTGGGATTTCATCCCTGGTTTAGGAATTTCGTTTAATTTTGGAGACTTAAGTAAAAATTCATTTAATTCCACATGCGAAAATTTATTTTTTTTGTTTTTGTTATTTTAACAGCTGCATCAATATGCTGCGAAAGCAAAAAAAATGAAAAAAAGAAAAGAATAAAGGTTGGAGTTGAGAAAAATATTATAAAAAAAAGGGAAAATAAAATTTTAATTGAAAAACCTGACATCATATTAAATGATAAAAATGTAATTAGTTTTTTTTATGAATTTAATAAACAAAATAATTATAATAAAGTAAAAATATCAACTTCCTTTGGTGAAATTATAATTCGACTTTTTGACGAAACGCCCTATCATAAATCAAATTTTATTTACCTATCTAAATTGGGGTATTTTAATAATACATATTTTCACAGAGTTGTGCCTGGTTTCATAATTCAAGGAGGCAACTCTGACAATAAAGAAACATCAACTAAAAGAAGAATGATTGGAAAATATTTACTACCTGTTGATGCAAAAAGTAATCTGAAACACGAAAGAGGTATCGTATCTATGCCAAGTAGTGATATTGACAATCCATATAAATTAGCATCACCATACGAATTTTTTATAGTTCAAAGTAAAGGCGGAGCATACCATCTTGACGGTAAATATACACCATTCGGTAAAGTGATTAAAGGAATGGATATAGTAGACAAAATTAATTCTCAGGCTATAGACAAAAGAGAATCCCCTGTAAATAATATAAAAATGAATGTTATCGTTGTAAAATAGGTAAATCTAATAGTTAATAAAATAATACAATAAAAAACTTATAGTTTAGTGTAAATTATGTGCTAAATATGCATATCCAAATGAGGGAGTTTGTTTGATTTGGTTACTATACAATAGTTTTTTCTTTTGATTTGTTTTGGTTACTCCCTTATTTAGATATTTAATTATTGGTTAACACTCGAGAAGCCCATTGCAGTACAATGGGCTTCTTTTTTAAACTTTTTTTCATATAATATGAAATTCTTATTATATTTATAACAATTATAGTTTTTAAATATGACATTGACACAGCTTAAATACATGATTGCAGTTGCAGAAACTGGAAACTTTACCAGTGCCTCTAAAAAAGTTTTTGTTACACAACCTTCGTTAAGTATGCAAATACAAAAACTAGAAGATGAATTAGGTGTACAAATCTTCAATCGAACAAAGAAGCCGGTTGTACTAACCAAAGTTGGCGAAGAGATTCTAAAACAAGCCAAAAGTATTATATCTGAATCAAAAAGAATGGAAGATATAATTGCTCAAGAAAAAGGTTTTATAGGTGGTGAATTTAATCTTGGAATTGTTCCTACAATTATGCCTACCCTACTTCCTATGTTCTTAAAAACATTTTTAAAAAAATATCCCAAAGTGGTTTTGAATATATTGGAAATGCCCACGGAAAGTATCATAAAAAATCTCAACGATGGTGTCCTTGATGCTGGCATTGCAGCTACTCCGTTGAGAGTTGATTCTATTGTTGAAACACCTCTTTACTATGAACCTTTTGTTGGTTATATTCCAAATAGTCATAGACTTAGGGATTTACATAAACTCAAATTAGAAGATTTGGAGTCTGAGTCAGTTCTAGTACTTGAAGATGGACATTGCTTTCGAAACCAAGTTTTATCTATATGCGGTCTTAATGATGAAGAAAAAATAAAATCTTTCGACAACAAAAGTGGTAGATACGTTCTTAAAAGTGGAAGTTTTGAGACATTAATAAATTTGTCAAATGAAGGACCTTGGATGACTCTCTTACCCTTTCTAAACACAGAGAACTTATCAAAAGAAAATAAAATTAATGTGAAACCGTTTGAGGAACCTGCACCAGCCAGAGAAATAAGTATAATTTACCCAAGAACACAGTTAAAAATTCAAATCATTGAAGCCTTACAAACTATTATACAAAGTATTGTAAGGGGTGAAATTTTGATCAATAAAATCAAACTAATAAGCCCTTAGGATGATTTTCTAATATAACTGTTTTGAATTTTTTCAAAAATAAACTTTCTCTTCCACCTTTTTAATTCACTTGAGTCCTTGTAGGATAGGCACATAAGAGCTTTATTAAATTCTTTTTCGAATAAAATAGGATCAAAACTTACCTTTTCAAGTATAGTTTTACAAAATTCTAGTTGAGTTTTTTCTTCTTTCATATTCATTCATTCATACTTTTCAAAACTAAAATCTTAAAATTAAATAAAATGTTGTAGTTATGTTAATTTTTTTTAAATTATTATCAACTAATGAGACTTAAGTCTAATTTTTATAATTATGTCAAAAACATAAAACGGGATGTAGCGCAGTTCGGTAGCGCACACGCATGGGGTGCGTGGGGTCGCAGGTTCAAATCCTGTCATCCCGACTTGTTTTTAAAATCCTATAACCCAAAGATTTTTTTAAATCACAAACTTCTCTTTTTGTCGTTTAAATCCTTTTGGATCATTATTACTATATAGGTTATATACAAAAACCAAAAAAACATTAATGAATCAATTATCTCAGGAATATCAATTATTGGTTCTATTAAATAAATATCAGAATAAATAAAAAAGACAAAGTAAACTAATGTTGAAAAATATAATATTGTCGATAATTTAATGTTTGTCCTAAGATATTTTTCAATTGAATTCATAGCTTATAATTTATTATTAGAATTAAAAAAAATAATATCACTAATCATTACGTGGGGTGATTTGAAAGTAATAAATATCGAAATTTTATAATCATTAATAAAAACAGATCGATAGTAAAATTTATGTTTTGAAATAGCACAACCACAGAACTAATTATTTACAAAGAAAGTTCAATATTTATTATCCCGGTAAATAAATTTAGTTTAATTCTAAATAACAATCTAAACAAAGAATTTTGTATGTTTACTTAAAAATTTGAAAAATATATTTTTGACATTTGTTGTAATAACAACTAGTACTCTTAGTTGTAGTGCTCAGGAAAATCCACCAAAAATTAATACACCAACTAAAACAAACTATTCATATGAAGTAATTGTTGATAGTTTGGATATCCCTTGGGGGATGAGTTTTATAGACGAAAATGATTTATTAGTTACTGAAAAAAATGGAATTCTGTATAGAGTCAAAGATGGCGTTAAGAAAAAAGTTAGAGGCTTACCACCAGTTTATTTAAGAGGTCAAGGAGGTCTTTTGGATATCGCCGTGTCTCCAAATTATAAAAAAACTAGAGAAATTTATTTTACTATGAGTTCAGAGGTTGACACATTTAATGATATTTTTCTTTCAAATAACTCTATTTCAGATGAGGATTTAACGAATAACTCACTAATTAAAAGAGGGGTTGAGATAATTAGGGAAGAATATCCATATATTTTTACTGAAACATTAAATGATTTTATAGAAACTTTTAAAGATGAATTAAAAAACGGTTATGATCCCATTGAGAAGTTTCAACTCTTTTTAGATGTAAACTATAAACCTGACATTAAAGATGAAAATGATTTAAAGGCTATTTCAGAATTAAATAGTCAAATAAAAAAAATCGAACTTTCTAATGACAAAAGTTTAAATAAAGAAGAAAAAAAGCTCAAAAATAAGTTAAGATCAATACAAAAAAAATATTCTTTTTTGCCACAAAGCGGTAGAAGGAAATCAAAAGGAGGAAACACTGCATTGTATATATCCACCTTAGAAGGTTTGGAGTTGAAGAATACAAGGATGATTTACAAAGGAGATTTTAATACCAAAAAAGGTCAACACTGGGGTTCAAGAATTGTTTTTGATCAAAATAATCATCTTTATTTTACGATTGGTGATAGAGGAAACAGAGATGTTAATCCACAAGATGTTTCAAGAGACGGAGGTAAGGTATATAGGTTGAATTTAGATGGCAGTATTCCTAAAGATAATCCATTTATAACAAAAGAAAATGCTAGAAAAGCAATTTATAGTTATGGCCACAGAAATCCACAAGGGATGGTCTTTGACAAAAGAACCAAAAAAATATGGGCAAATGAACATGGTCCGAGAGGTGGAGATGAGATAAACATTATTAAACGCGGAAAAAATTACGGATGGCCTATAATTACATATGGAATTAATTACAGTGGGACTATGATCACCGATAAAACTAAGATGGACGGAATGGAACAACCTTTATATTTTTGGGTTCCTTCAATTGCTCCATCCGGTATGGCATTCTCCACGTCCAATATATACCCAAAATGGAAAAACAGTCTTTTTGTTGGTTCACTAAAATTTGAGTATTTAGAGAGATTAGAAATAAAAAACGAAAAAGTTATCAAACGAGAAAAAGTTCTTGAGTCAATCGGAAGAGTCAGAAATGTTAAAGAAGGTCCTGACGGATATCTATATGTTGCAGTAGAAGGGAAAGGGATTTTAAAAATAAAACCTTACTAGATATGAAATTTTTTATTATTTGTTACTCATTTATTTTATTAAAGATATCTTATCTATTGTTTTCAGAAAAACCATTGGAAGAAAGTATATTAGATGGAAAAGAGGTTTATAATGATTTTTGTATCCAATGCCACTTAGGAGATGGAAAAGGTGTTAAAGGTATTTATCCTCCATTAGCTAACTCAGATTACCTCATTGACATCAACAAAACCATACATTCAATTAAGTACGGTCTGAAAGGTCCGATCATAGTTAATGGTGAAAAATATAATTCTATAATGCTAAACCAGGGTTTAGATGATGAAGAAATTTCTGATGTAGTAAACTACATTTTAAACTCTTGGGGAAATTCCAGTGATGAAATAATTACAGAAGAAATTGTCGCTTCGATAAAGAAATAAAAATATGGGTCTACGTAAACTTAAATTAAAAAATCCATATTTGGTTGCTTACATAGCAATAGGTGTTTTTTTTCTTTTGTGGATGGTATTTTTAGATACTCATTCATTATTAGTTCATCAAGAACTAAATAAAGAAATTGAAAACTTAAAAAAAAGGAAAGAATTTTTGGAAAGTCAAATTGAAAAAGATAATAGACTAATATCAAACTTAAACAACATTGATAGTTTGGAAAAATTTGCTCGTGAGAAATACAAGCATAAAAAAAACAACGAAACAATACTTATAGTAGAATAATTAATATTCAAACTTATTTGATATTTTGTTAAAAAACCTTTTTAGAATACCTTTTTTTGACTTTTAATAAGTGCTATTTTTAATATTATATTATGGCAAAAATAATTGCAATCGCGAATCAAAAAGGAGGTGTAGGCAAAACAACAACATCAATTAATTTAGCATCTGGACTTGCTATTCTAGAAAAAAATGTCTTATTAATTGATGCTGATCCACAAGCTAATGCAACATCTGGTCTTGGATTTGATTCCTCTTTAAAGAAAAAAGGAACTTATGAATTATTTGATAATAAAAGGGAACTTAAAGAAATTATTAAAAAAACATCAATAAATAAGCTTAAATTAATTCCCTCTCACATAGACTTGGTGGCTGTAGAAATCGAATTAGTAAATAAAAAAAAACGTGAATTCATATTGAAAAATTCAATTAATGAAGTCTCAAATGATTTTGATTTTATTTTAATCGATTGCCCTCCATCTTTAGGCTTAATTACATTAAACGCACTAACTGCGTCAAATTCAGTTATTATCCCTATACAATGTGAATATTTTGCTTTAGAAGGCTTGGGAAAATTGTTAAACACAATTAAAAGTATTCAAAAATTACATAACCCTAATCTTGATATCGAAGGCCTGCTGCTTACAATGTATGACTTAAGACTTAGGCTATCAAATACCGTGGTTGAAGAGGTTAGAAAACACTTCGGTAAAATGGTTTTTAAGACAATTATTCAAAGAAATGTAAGACTCGGTGAAGCTCCAAGCTATGGTGAAAATATTATTGAGTATGACTCAACTAGTAAAGGGGCAAAAAATTATTTAAGTTTAGCTCAAGAAATTTTAAAAAAAACAAAAAATGACTAAATCCAAAAAAAAATCAGCTTTAGGAAGAGGGCTTTCTGTCCTTTTGAATAACTCTGATTCTTATACGGTTGATACAAAATCCTCTAACGAAAAAATAAAAGTTGGGGTTGTAGCAATCCCTTTAAAACAAATTATTACAAATCCCTTTCAACCAAGGACCAATTTTAGTGATGAAAATATTACTGAGTTAGCAGAATCAATAAAAAATTTAGGTATAATTCAGCCAATCACTGTTAGGAAAGTTGAAGACGATAAATTTCAACTTATTGCTGGTGAAAGAAGATTAAGGGCTTCTAAAAAAGTAGGGTTAAAAACTATTCCATCATTCATTAAGAATTCAAATGACGATGAAATGCTTGAAATTGCTTTAGTTGAAAATATTCAAAGGAAAGATCTTGATCCGATTGAAATAGGTCTTTCTCTCAAAAGATTAATTGAAGAGCTTTCTCTCACCCAGGACCAATTGAGTAAAAAACTTGGTAAAAAAAGATCTACAATATCAAATTACGTAAGGTTACTAAAACTTGATCCAATTATTCAAACCGGAATTAGAGATGGCTTTTTGTCAATGGGGCACGGAAGAAGCATTATCAATATAGAGGATAAAAATATTCAACTAAAAATTTACAAAGAAATAATTAGGAAAGAGTTAAGTGTTCGAAAAACCGAATTTCTTGTTAGAAAAATTAAAGCAAACAAAACACCTACAAAAAAAATTAAAAAAACATCTAACTATCTAGAGGAAGAAAGGTATTTTTCTAAACTAATCGGAGTTAAAATTAATATAGTTACATCAACAAATGGTGGGGGAGTCCTAAAAATACCTTTCAATTCAAAATCAGAACTTGAAAAGTTTAAAAAAATATTTAAAAAGTGAACACCAAACTATTTCTTATACTCTCAATTTTTTTTCATTTAAATATTTACTCTCAACAGGGGAGCGAAATTAGTGATATAGATATTAAAAGAGAGAAAATGATTAGAGATCCCCTAACGCCCTCAAAAGCCGCATTTTATTCAGCTGTGATACCTGGACTAGGACAAATTTACACCAAAAGATATTGGACAATACCGTTAATTTACGGAGGTCTGACAGTTTCGGCATATTATTTTATTTACCAAACAAATGAGATGAATACTTATAGAAATGCATATAAACAAAGAATTAGAGGAGATTATAGTGATGAATATACACGTAAAATTCTCTTTAACGACCAGCTTATTGAAGGAATGAATTTTCATAAAAATTATAGGGATTTGTCAATATTGTGGTTTTTTGGAATATATCTATTAAATGTCTTGGATGCCAATGTTGGTGCCCATCTTCTGCAGTTTAATGTAGAATCAAACCTTACTATCAAACCTTATTTAGATCAAACAGGGATAAATTCACATCCAATAGCTGGCCTTAATTTAAATTTAAAATTTTAGATATGAAGATTGCTATAATTGGATACGGAAAAATGGGCAGAACTATTGAAAAGATTGCAAAAAAAGAAAATATAGAAGTTGTTTGTATTGTTGACAAAGACATTCAAGAAGGAAATTTGTCAAAAGCCGATGTTTCAATTAATTTTAGTGTCCCATCTGCAGCCGTCGAAAATATTCTTAAATCTTTTGAATGCAAAGTACCAGTAGTTTGTGGAACCACAGGGTGGTTAGATAACTTTGATTTAGTGAGAAATTATTGTGAAAAAAAAGAGACTGCTTTTATATATTCATCTAATTTTAGTTTTGCTGTAAATATCTTTTTTAAGATAAATCAATATTTAGCATCTTTAATGAATAAGTATGAGAGTCCATACAAGGCTTCTATCAAGGAAATTCATCATAAGGAAAAATTAGACTCACCAAGCGGCACAGCAATAAGTTTAGCAGATGATATAATTGAACAAAACAAATCATTAAAAAGTTGGGGTGAAAATAAAATCTTCAAAAATATATCTATGATATCAGAGAGAAAAAATAAAAAAATAGGACTCCACAGTGTCTCCTATGAATCTAATTATGATAAAATCAAAATTCAACACGAGGCACTTTCAAGGGATTCATTCGCTGTTGGCTCAATACTCGCTGCTAGATGGATTATAAACAAAAAGGGGATATTCAAAATGGATGACATTTTAGGCTTTTAATTTTAAAAAATAATTATGTCAATAATTCAATGGTTTATTTTATTTATTCTCATACAAATAATTCATTTTTTAGGAACATGGAAATTATATATGTTAGCAGGAAGGAAATTTTGGGAAGCTTTAATACCCATATACAACTGCATAATTTTAATGAAAATAATTAAAAGACCAACTTGGTGGGTAATTTTATTATTTCTACCTGTAATCAACCTAATAATGTTCCCCGTAATTTGGGTTGAGACTGTAAACAGTTTTGGGAAAAAGTCAAATTTTATTATTTTCTTAACCATTATTTCAGTTGGATTTTACATCTACAGTTTGAACTACTCCAAAGAAACTAAATATCTTGACCTAGAAAATCGAGAAAAGACAACTTTAATGGGAGATTGGATTAACTCAGTATTATTCGCAATTGTGGCTGCTACTATCGTGCACAATTACATAATCCAACCATTTATTATACCCACAGGATCATTAGAAAAAACTCTCTTAATAGGAGATTTTTTGTTTGTAAGTAAATTTCACTATGGAGCAAGAATCCCAATGACAACCATTGCATTACCAATGATGCACGATACCATACCGGTCTTTAAAACTAAATCATACCTAAAATACCCTCAGCTTCCATATATGAGACTACCAGGATTTCAAAAAGTAAGGAGAAATGAAATAGTCGTTTTTAATTGGCCCGCAGATACTGTACGACAATTTTTTGTAAAAGAGGATGGAGTAAGAAAACCAATTGACAAAAAGTCAAATTATGTTAAACGTTGCTTAGGTCTACCCGGTGACAATCTTGAAATAATTAATGGCTTTGTTCATATCAACGGTAAATTAAATATTCTTCCAGAAAGAGCTAAATTGCAGTTCAACCATTTTATATTCAATTCAAAAGGAGTGTCGTCAAGAGAACTACTTGAGCTTAACCTTAAGGGTTTTAACAGACAGTACAGGATTGAAAATATTACGCAAAAGTCTTACAAGAAAATTTCAAAATATATTTTAGGCAATATCACAAATGATTTAGATAACTTTAGAGTACTTACTACTTATGAAGGTCTTCCTGTTAAAATAATTAGAGACATAAAACAAAGTGAACCATATATAGAAATCAAGGAAATAATTGAAAAAAAGAAACAGGTAACATTAACTTTAAATGAGGCCAACAAAATTAGAAATGCAAATATTTTTGACAGCATAATTAGGAAGATTAATAAAAAAATGTCCTACAACGAAAGTTTTTTTCCAAATAACATAAAATTTAACTGGAATGAAGATAATTTAGGTCCCATTTCAATTCCAAAGATGGGAGAAACAATAAAAATCAATGACAGTAATTATCCTCTTTATAAAAAAATTATTCAAGATTATGAGGATAATTCCATAAAAAAGGTAAACGGAAAATACTTAATAAATGGGGTTGAAACATCTAAGTACACTTTCAAGCAAGACTATTATTGGATGATGGGTGATAATAGACATGGTTCAGAAGACAGTAGATTTTGGGGTTTTGTTCCTGAAAACCATATTTTAGGTAAACCTGTTTTCATTTGGTTTAGTGTCGATAATTTCAACAAAGGAATTTTAAATTGGAAAATTAGATGGGATAGAATTATGACAACTGTAAAAGGGAGAGGTAAACCAGTATCCTTCTTTTTTCCTTTTATAATTTCGATTCTTGGTTGGCAAGTTTTGAGTTACCTACTCAAAAAAAAGAAAAAAATTAAGACTTGATTTATCTAATACCGTCATATTTT
This sequence comes from uncultured Bacteroidota bacterium, assembly GCA_902635965.1. Classification (GTDB taxonomy): domain Bacteria; phylum Bacteroidota; class Bacteroidia; order Flavobacteriales; family Flavobacteriaceae; genus TMED96. Next base: position 95,587 of record CACPQA010000004.1, on the reverse strand, counting down.
CCATCAATAACTTATTACTCGCACATTGTAAATTTCGAAGTAACCTTCAATATATCCACGAAGTATCATAAGCAAACCACCAGAAATCGTTGTGTAATCATGAGTGCGAATGGTCCTCTAAATCTGATCATTCCAATCAAACAAAACAATAAAGAAAATGAAATTTTACATGACTACGGGGCGAAAATAGATAGCAGTAAAAACTGGAAACTTAAACATTGGAAATCTATACAAAACGCCTATAGATCTTCCCCTTTTTTTGAATTTTATGAAGACGATTTTTCTAAGTTATTTTTTAATAATGAAAAATTATTGTATTCACTGAACCTTAATATAATTTCTCATATTAACAATATACTAGGGCTAAAAAAAAAGATGGAAATTTCAACTCAAAAGATTGGGTATCAAAAATATAATAATGGAGTAATGGATATAAAAAAATATTTTAAATATCGTGTTCCAAAGTACAACCAAGTTTTTATGTCAAAATTTAAATTCACTCATAATTTGAGTATTTTAGATCTATTGTTTAATCTTGGACCTAAGTCACTAAATTATCTTAGTAATTTAAAATTCAATCAATTCCATAAAAACTAATTATTGGATAATGGTCCGAGAGGTTTTTTTTTATCACCTTGAAGTCATTGATTTTAAATTTTTTATCTGATAGAAGAAAATCAATTCTTAATGGGATAAATGAATAATTGTAGGTCTCTCCTAAGCCTGATCCTGCTGTTTGAAAAGCATCATTTTTTTTGTGTGACAAAATTTTATAGGTTTCAGAAAACTGAGTGTTGTTTAAGTCAACAGCAACAATTGAAGGATTATTATTAAACTTGTCGGTTTTTTTAAAAAGTTCAATTTGATCAATTTGTTTATTACTAACTTCATCGAACTTTAGTTTAAAGCTTTTAGAAAAACCCGAGCTTGTCAGGCTATCAATTTGTTGAAGTTTAAATGACTCAAGGTGAAGGTTATATATTCTTAAATCTTGTTTGCCAAATGTGATGTCAATATATATTCCGCAATTTGATGAATTTTGAAAGTCAATAAATCCTTTGTTTTTAATTTTAAATTTAGAAAAAATTGCAACTGTTGATTTTTCTGCTTTTGTAAATTTTGGATACTTATAACTAAATTTATACTTATTTAATTCGGGTGCTACTTCGTTAGAATATTCTTGAATGCATACTATATCAGGATCCTCTTCTAATATTAGTTTTTCAATTTCTTCTGAAATATTAGGTTTGTCTATCCACCTATATTTGTTAAACAATCTTACATTGTAGCTCATCACAGACAAAACAGAACCGCTTTTTTTAAATGAAGTATTTGGGAATTTATAAAACAAGTTCCATTCATTGTACCCAATCAAAAATGTTAAAATAAATAATAAAAATGGCCATTTCAAATTAAAAAGCCAATAAAAAAAGAACAAGGTATTTATAAGTATAATTAATGGAACAAAGAGACTAAAGAAAACGTTTTTTATGGGAACTTCAAATGTCCCCATTAAAAATAATTGAATTATCAAAAAAACAAAATTTAAAAAAATAGAAAATTTCTCGATTAAATTCATATAAATAGTTTTATTATTTAATCTTTACTCGCTTCATTTAAATCTTTTTTTTCTTCACTTGTTAGACTATCGAATCCAGACTCACTGATTTTATCTAAAATTCGATCTACTTTTTGTTGATTATATTTTTTGTGATTATCATGCCTATTGAGTTTTTTCTTATTCTTATTTTTTTTTGTTCTAAGATTTTTTTTAAAGTACCAAAAAATATTTTCTCCCTTTTTCATCTTACTTCCTGCAAAAAAACCTATTAAAGCTCCTCCAAGGTGTGCAATGTGTCCCCCAGAATTAGAAATTGGTAGTTGTGCTAAGTCAAAAATAATTATTGCAATTCCTACATAAAGCAATTTAATATTAAAGAAAAATATTCTCATGGTTGAATTTGGAGTATAGGTACACATGAAAATAACGACCGAAATGACTCCTGCTGATGACCCTATAAGAGGAGAATTAATCCCTTTGAAGACTGGAAAAAACGAGTAACTGAAAACAAATAATAAACCACCAAAAATAATTCCAAAGCAAAATAGAGCAAGCAATTCTTCTTCCTTAAATAAGTTCAAAAAAAGACTTGAGAAAAAATAAAATAGAAACATATTCCAAAATAAATGCCCAATACTAGCATGAATGAAACCATACGTTATCAATGACCAAGGTCTGAATAAAAGACTAGTAATATCCGGAATCAATTCAAAATAATGGTAAATATTTATTTTAGGGATTTTAAATAAATAAAAAAAAACAAAAACAATTAATGGTAGAATAAATAGAAAAATATTGATTAAGATTATTTGTTCTGAAATATTAAAATTCCGGAGTTTATTTAAAAGCTCTTCATATTTCCTCATAAATCCCATCTGTTATTTTTAAATTGATTTTTTTTCCAGTAAATCATCATAGCTAATCCAGTTAAAGCACCTCCAACATGAGCAAAATGTGCAATAGGTCCTATTGAAAAAGAATTTGAAACACCAAAAAAGAGATCTCCCGCGATTAGAATAGGTACAAAATACTTTGCCTTTATTGGAATCGGTATAAAAATTAAGAACAAGGAAACATTGGGGAATAAAAATGCAAATGCTACTAGAATCCCATATAATGCACCAGAAGCTCCTACCATTGACAGATTATAACTTTCATTTAGATTACTTAATTGTTGTTCCGAAATGTAGCTTAACCAATTCAAGTTATACCTGCTAGTTTCAATTGTATTTAAAATTTCTTCTGAATTAAAACCATTACTTACAAGGATTTCAAAAATTGAATTAAAATCATAGGAACTATAAAGTATTTGCAAAGCTGCAGCCCCGAGTCCGGAAGATAAATAAAAGAAGATAAATTTATTTCTTCCCCACAATTGTTCGAGCGGAGAGCCAAACATCCACAAACCAATCATATTGAACAATATGTGACTAAAATTCCCGTGTAGAAACATGTGAGTTAGCGGTTGCCAAATTTGAAATAAAGGATTCTTATAATAATGTAGAGCTAATAGGTCGTATAATTGCGATCCATATAAAGAAGTTGCCAAAAAAGCTATGCCATTGATTATCAATAAATGCTTAACAGTATCTGTTATTTTATTCATTATAAGAACTTATTTTGTAGTTCTGATTTAGAAATTGAAAAAATTATTTTTTTTTGAAATGGACACAACAAATAATCCTTACAGCTAAATAACTTATTAATTATATTTTTTTGTTCCTCATTTTCTAAAGAATTTCCTTTTTTAATTGAAGACGATTTGGATATAGACTTTGCAATTAGATCAGCAAAACTGAATGATTTATTTTTGGGATCGGTTTGAAATTCATCAAATAAATCTTCAAGAATTTTATGTGATTGATTATCTGAACAAATTTCTGGAATTCCGGTTATCTTTAAATTGAAATTGTCTACAAGTTTTAATCTAAAACCCATTTCTATAAGAGTATTTTCTAATTCAAAATAAATAAATTTTTGGTTTTTAGTCAAAACAAAGCTTACTGGAAAAATTAGTTGCTGACTTGAATTGTCAGCCTTTGTAATTTTTTTCATCAATTTTTCATAGATAATTCTTCGGTGAGCTCTCTCTTGGTCAATAACTAGCAAAGAATTTCTTGTAGAAGTTATCAGGTATGAATTCATAATTTGAAAGATCTTATTGCTTTCCTCATTTATCAATTCATTTATTAGATTAGAATTAAATAAATTCGAAGAACCAACTTCTTCAAAAAAAGCATCAGATCTATTCCAAATTTTTGAGTGATACTTTGAAGTTTCCTGTTCAAACGGATTAAAATTTTTATCTACCTCAATTTTGGGAGTAACAGGTTGAACAGATCTTTTATGGTATGGGATTTCGAAACTTGATTGAGTCTCAAAATCAATAGTTGGTAAAACTTGAAAAATCCCTAAGCTATGCTTTACAGTAGAATTAATTATTGAATATAAACTTTGTTCATCTTCGAATTTAACCTCTATTTTATTTGGATGAATATTTAAATCAATTGATGAGGGATCAACTTTTAAAAAAATGAAAAATCCAGGATAATTTTTCTCAGGTAAAAGCCCTTCATAGGCATTGTTTATAGCATGAAAAAGAAAATTATTTTTTATATATCTATTGTTAACAAATAAAAATTGCATCGCTCTAGTTTTTTTTGATGCCTCAGGTTTAATTATATATCCACTTATTTTTACAAAAGATGTTTTTTCACTAATTGGTATTAAATTCTCTTCAATTTTTCTTCCAAAAATATTTTTTATCCGTAAATGAATACTTGATTTGCCCAGACTAAAAATTTCGGATTTATTATGATTGAGTGAAATATTTAAATCACAATGAGCAATTGATATTCTCTGAAATTCATTAATTATATGTCTCAATTCAACTGAATCAGATTTTAAAAAGTTTCTTCTTGCAGGTACATTATAGAATAAATTCTTAACTAAAACAGATGTTCCGACTTCAGAAACAACTTTTTCATTTGAATGTACTTTACCTGCCTTGATTTTTAACTTATAACCAAAATTATCTGCTCTTCGTTTTGTGACAATTTCTAAGTGAGAGACTGCTGCAATTGAAGAGAGTGCTTCTCCCCTAAAACCTTTAGACCTTATATTAAATAAATCTTTAGTTTCAGTGATTTTTGAGGTCGCATGTCTTAAACAACAGACCATCAAATCATTTTTACTCATCCCAATTCCATTATCAACAACTCTAATTGATTTTTTTCCGGATTCATTTAAATAAATTTGGATTCTGTCTGAAGAGGCGTCAATAGCGTTTTCAATGAGTTCTTTAATTAATGAAGATGGTCTTTGAACTACTTCTCCGGCCGCAATTTGATTGGAAATATTTTCTGGAAGAATTTTAATGATATCTTTCATCAGTATTTTATAAAAATTTTATAATCAAAATCAATTACATAAAAAAATATAAAAAAAAGTAAAAATAGAATTATGAAAAAAAGTTTATTAAAAGAGTGGTTTTTTTTTGTTCTTCTCTTTACTCTTTCTTGATTCCAAAAACTGCTTCTATTGCTTGAGGTATGATCTTCCCTGCTTCCTCTTATTCTTGAATCAAAAAAATAGTTTAATTGTTCATTTTCTTCTTTGAAATATCTGGGTTTATAGTTAAATTTTCTATTTCTGTTCAATTTGAAAAGAGAGTTTTTTAACATTAAAATAAATTTAAGATTTATTAAGTTCCATCATTCTTATAGATGTGTGTGCTGCATCAATTCCCTTGTTGCCAATTTTTCCTCCGGATCTTTCAATTGATTGTTCTAAATTTTCATCCATTAAAACGCAAAAAATAACAGGTATTGGAGAATTTAAGTTTAGGTTTGCAATAGCGTAAGAAATTGAACTACATAAATATTCAAAATGTTTAGTTTCACCCTTAATCAGACTTCCAATAACTATTATTGAATCAAATTTTGATTCTTTCGATTTTTTTTTTGCTTCAAAAATTAACTCAAAGCTGCCAGGAACCCATGTCATAAAAATATTTTTGGTTAGTATACCCTGAAGAGTGAGGGTATCAACTGCTCCATCTAGAAGTTTAGAAGTAATATGTTTATTCCATTCAGAAGCAACTATTGAAACTTTGTAATTTTTTCTGGACGAAATAATGCTTTTGTCTTCTTCGTTTGATAAGTTAAATCCAGAAAAACTCATATGTTTATTCTACTTTAGCAATTTGAATATCTATAAATTCAGCCTCTTTAGAATTGGGGAAACTATTTTTGATTTTTTTAAAATATTTCGACGCTGTTTTATTTTCTCCTAGTCTTATCGACAACAGACCAGCTTTGTATAAATATTTTGGTGTTGTAAAATTATTTTCAGCAACACCAAAAGCTTCTTCATAACTCAACAGAGCATTCTTTTGATCACCAACTTGAAGGTAAGCATCTCCAAGCACTCCTTTGGCTATGGAAGACAATAAAACGTCATCTGAATTAAAATCTTTTAAATATTGAATTACCTTATTGTAGTCTTTCAAGTTCAAATAAGACATACCAACACTAAAAATTGCAAGATTCGAAGACGGAGTTTTTTCATAATTTTCAATAATATCTAAAAAACCAAACTTACCTCCTGCACCGTTTATGGCGTTTTTAAACAAATCTTTAGGGTCCTCATTGTTTAATGCAAGGTTAAAGTAATATTGAGCTTGGTTTAGTTCAGTAACAGCATCCTTTTTTTTTGGATTAAGTATAAAAGAATCATAAGCCAGGTAAAAAAAAACGGAAATTGTAATTAAGACTACAACTGATATTATTGGAATTTGATATTTCGATACAAATTGCTCTGATTTAGATGCACCAGTATCTAGAGTTTCAAACACTTCTGCTGTAGTGCTTTCTATTATTTCTTTATTTGATACTCTCTTTCTGGAGTTATATCTTTTCCCCCCTCTTTTATTATAAGTAGCCATAATTGGCAAATTTAAACTTTATTCTTCAACAATAAATAAATATAGTCAAATAATATTTGTGTAATTGAGCTATAAATTCAGCACGGGTTTTATATTTGCCTTTAAGATGAGGTTAGAAAAATTATTATTAACAAACTATAAAAATATTGATTCAAAAAGTTTTGTATTTAAGGAAAATATAATTTGTATGGTTGGCGAAAATGGTGTTGGTAAGTCAAATATTTTGAGTTCGATTTATCATCTTTGTTTTGGAAAAAGTTTTATAAATTCATCTTCCGCCTCAAATATTAAATTTGGCACTAAATTTTTCATGATTGAAGGGGTATTTATTAAAAATAATTTGCAAGAGAAATTAAATTTTAGTCATAAAAATGGAAATTCAAAAATTTATAGGAGAAATGGTAAGTCATTTAAAAAAATTTCTGAACATATTGGAGAATTTCCCCTAGTAATAGTATCTCCATTTGATAATGACATAATTTATGGAGGAAGTTTATTTAGAAGAAACTTAATTGATGGAATAATTGGCCAAATTGATAGGAAATTTTTAATAGACTTAATTATTTTTAAAAAGACATTAGCACAAAGGAATGCATTATTAAAAATGAATCACCAAAGAAAAATAGATAAAAATATGTTGGAAATATATGATGAAACTCTTACAGAATCAGGATCAAGGATTTATAAAAAAAGAAAGACTTTTTTAGCTGATTATGTAAAAATATTCAAACTTTATTATTTATATATTTCGGATAACAAAGAATCAGTAGAAATTAATTTCAAAAGTCAACTTAATAAACACAACTACAGAGATCTAATTAAAAGGTCTCTTGAAAAAGACTTAATTCTTCAATTTACAACTCAAGGTCCTCACAAAGATGACTTAGAATTCTTGCTAAATGGGTTTCAAATAAAAAAAATTGGAAGTCAAGGACAGCAAAAATCTTTACTAATATCACTTAAATTAGCTCAATTCGGATTATTAAAAAAATATTTAAATGTTAAGCCAATTGTTCTTTTAGATGATATTTTTGATAAATTAGACAATAAAAGAGTAGGATTAATAATGCAACTTATTGAAGATAATTCTTTTGGACAAATATTTATCACAGACACTGACAAAAAAAGGGTTTCGAGAGCCATAAAAACCACAAACCTTTCATATAAAATCCATGAAATTACTTAGAATTTAGATATGGGGAAATTCGGTTTCATAATTATTTCCATTTTTTTACAACTTTTTTACTGCAGTAGACACGAAATCATAGATGTTAAAATTATTGAAGGTATTTGGGAAGTATATTCAGTATCGTCAAAAGATGAAGTGTTTTATCCGAAGGGTAACTCACCTCTAGTGGACTATTATTCTTTAAATTCTGACTCCACGGGTGTTAAAAAAAAATTAAAGCTTAATTTTAACAAAACTTTTTCATCCTCTTTTGACAAAGTAAAGTTTCGAATAGTAAAAAACAATGGTTTTACCTATTTAAACTATCATTCAAATTCAAATAATTGGATTGAAAAAATTGAAAAATTAACCAAAAATGAATTGGTTATATCAAACAATAAATTCGAATATCATTATAAAAGATTTGAAATTAATTAAATGAAAATATTTCGTTTTAAAGAAGCAAATTCTGTAAAGAGTATTATTTCAAAATTAACTACTAATAAAATGTTAGATGGTGGATTGAAAAGGGTTTTTATAAAAAAAATATGGTTAAATGTTATGGGCAGAAATGTTAGTCAATACACAGAAAATATATATATAAAAAATAACTCTCTTTATATAAAAATAAATTCATCAACCTTAAAACAAGAGTTGTTTTATGGTAAGGATAAAATTATTGAAAATTTTAATCAGGAAATTGGAAGTAATTATATCAAAAAAATTATTTTTATTTAAAATATTTCATTTCCTGCGAAAAAAAATGAAGACTCAATTTGAGCGTTTATCTCAGAATCTGAACCATGTACGGCGTTCTCTCCCATTGATGTTGCATACAATTTTCTAATTGTACCTTCTTTTGCATGATCAGGATTTGTCGAACCAATTAATTTTCTAAAATCTTCAACAGCATTGTTCTTTTCTAGAACAGCTACGATAATTGGGCTTCTTGTCATAAAAATAACCAATTCTTCAAAAAATGATTTATCGCTGTGGATGCCATAAAATGTTTGGGCTTGACTAATTGTAAGGTGAACTAATTTCATGGCGGATACACGAAAACCAGATTTTAAGAAAATTGACAAAATGTCACCGGCGTAGCCATTCTCCATAGCATCTGGTTTAATCATTGTAAATGTTATATTTTTTTTCATTTCACGTCAAATTTAAAAATTAAATTCCTTAAAGCGATTTAATTTGAAAATGATTTTTAAATATTATGCCAAGTCTTTGGTATCTTTGAACAATATGTATTTAGAATTTTCACAAAAATTAAAAAAAATACTGCAAGATGCAACGAATTGTATCATAGTAACCCACAAAAATCCAGATGCCGACGCCTTAGGTTCTTCAATGGCACTTTGCCGTTTTTTAGTTAAACTAGGTAAAAAAACAAAGGTAATATTACCTAATTCACCACCAGATTACCTGAAATGGATGATTGATAAAAATAACGTAATATCTCACGAGAAGAGTTCTGAAAAAACAAAAAAATACCTTTTAAAATCAGATGTTATTTTTGGTTTAGATTTTAATTCTTTAAAAAGGATTGGGAATTTAAATAAGGAAATTGAAAATATAAATGTTCCAATAATTATGATTGACCATCATGAATCACCAGAGAGTTTTTCGTCTCTCTTTTTATCAAGACCAAATATTGGTTCCACCTCTGAAATGATATACAACATTTTGAAGTTAATCAATGATAGGTTGATTGACAAGGAAATTGCAACATACATTTATTCTGGAATTTTAACAGATACAGGGTCTTTTAGGTATCCACTGACCTCAGGTACTACTCACTACATAATTTCTGAATTATTTAAAAAAAATATAAATCATACAGATATTCATAAGAAAATTTATGACAACTTTTCATTTGAAAGAATTCATCTTTTAGCTGTTGCTCTTAAAAATTTTAAACTGCTTCAAAAGCTTGGGGTTGCTTATACAATTTTATCAAAAGAAAATTTGGAAAAATATAATTTTAAAAAAGGAGATACAGAAGGTTTTGTAAATTTCGGATTGCAAATTAAAGATGTTCAAGTTTCAGTTATATTTATTGAGGATGTTTATGAAGGCATCATAAAAATATCATTTAGATCAAAGGAAAGAGTTGATGTTAACAAGTTTGCTAAAAAATATTTTAACGGTGGTGGACATAAAAATGCATCTGGAGGTTTTTCAAATGATTCAATAAAAAAAACTGAAAAAAAATTTATTTCATCTATTGAGGAGTTCTTAAGATTATGAGAAAAAAAATTTTACTTTTTCTAATTACTGCTATTCACTGTATATGTTGTGAGCAAATAAAACCAAGAAATCCTTCAAATTATGATAAAACTACTTTTTTAGATCAATCAGTGGACCGAAATATAAAAATTAATAAAAAGGAAGAAATTGATTTTCTAAAAATAATTGAAAAAGACTCTAAGTCTAAATACTTTTTATCTTCCAAAGGTTTTTGGTTTAAAATTATAGACACGTCCAAAAAAAAAAATAAACCCAAATCGGGAGACGAAGTAGAATTCATTTATAATATTCTGGATTTAAAAGGTAATGATATATATATAGATGATAATTTGAAACCAATAAAATATGTTGTTGATAAAGAGGAAATTATACCTGCTTTACGTTATGGTGTGAAAGAATTAAATTTGAAAGAATCTGGCATTTTTTTAATGCCGTCATTCCTGTGCTACGGATATCAAGGAGATGGTGAAAAAATTTTCCCAAATCAGCCACTTATTGTATTTATTAATTTAATTTCGTTAAAATAAAAACAGATAAATTTGATTAAAATGATTAGAAAAAGTGCTTTACTTCTCACTTTAATATTTCTTCAGTGCAACAATAAATTCTCACATTTAGAGGATGGTTTATTTGCTCAATTAGAAACAAATAAAGGAGATATATTAATAAAACTCACACAAGATAAAACCCCAAACACGGTAGCAAACTTTGTTTCTCTAGCAGAAGGGGATAACAAATTTGTTTCAGATAATTTTAAAAATAAAAAATTTTACAATGGCTTGGTTTTTCACAGAGTGATAAAGGATTTTATGATACAGGGAGGAGACCCAACAGCTTCCGGCTCTGGTGGTCCAGGTTATAGATTTAATGATGAAATAAGTGATGATTTAAAGCACAATGGTCCAGGTATTCTATCAATGGCCAATGCTGGAAAAAACACGAATGGAAGTCAATTTTTTATAACTCATAAAGAAACTCCGTGGTTAGACGGAAAACATACTGTTTTTGGAAAAGTTGTTGAGGGTATGGAAGTTGTTGACTCTATTCAACAAAATGACACTATAAACAATGTAAAAATAATAAGGATTGGTTCTAGTGCTAAAAATTTTGATGCTTCTAAGATCTTTGCAGATTATTTTACAAATTTGGAGAAAATGAATGTTGAGATTGAAGAGAGAAGAGAGATTGAAAGACTAGAGATCATGGAAACTTTTGACAAACTAAAGAAAAATATCAAAAAAACTCCAACAGGATTAAGTTATATTATTACAAAAAATGGAAATGGAGCTAAAGTGATTTCTACTAATAAAGCAAAAGCTCATTATGCCGTCTATTTTGAGAATGGGAATCTGTTGGACACAAGTATGTTAGAAGTCGCTGAAAATTTGTTTATGGTAAATGAGCAAAAGAAGGCTGCTGGAGCATACTCCCCAATAATTTGTGATATAAGTCCAGAAGCCCAAATGATTACTGGTTTTAAAGAAGGTTTAAAATTTTTAAGAGGAGGTGATGAGGCTTTTTTGTTCATACCATATCAACTAGCCTATGGGGAAAAGGGTGTTAGAGGAATACCCGCAAAGTCTAATCTTATTTTTGAAGTAAAAATTGTTGAGATTATAAACTGACGAAAATAAAATTCAATAGTATCAAAGGGAATATTTTAGCTTTTTTCATACTTTTTACGATAATCCTATTTTTAAAAAACAACCCCGAAATAGTTGAGATTTACTATTCAAATTTATTTTATGAAAAGTTAAGCATATCAAAAAATTTAATATTTGATTTAACCAATTTTGCTTTTGGAGAATTACTTTATTTTTCATTTATATGCGGTTTATTTTTTTTTTTATTTAGAGGTACTATGTCAATTAATTACCTGGCTAGTTTAGTCCTGATCATCGTTTATTTTTTTTACATTTCATGGGGAATAAATTATTTTAGACGTCCATTGATTACGTCTATATCTCAGAAAGTAATCGTAAATGAAAATAAAATAGAGGCATTGATAAGGTTCATATCTATTAAATGTAATAACTTAAAAAATGAAATCAATTCAAAAAAGACAAAGAAAAAAAATAATCTAAAATCTTACAAGCATTTAATAGAGTCTAGTAATCAAAAGTTTAAATATTCAAATTTTAGTATAATTTTAAGCAATATGGGGATTAAGGGCTACTACAATCCATTTACAAATGAAGCGAATGTTAACTCTAAAATTCCAGAAGTTCTAATCCCAGTAACTATTTACCATGAATTGGCACACAAAAACGGATTTGCATCAGAAAGCGATGCTAATTTTATTGGTTTTTTTAATGCTTATAACAATTATAATACTGAAATTCAGTATTCAGCTTGTTTCTTTGCTTTCAGATATTTATACAATGATCTTTATAAAATGAATCCAAATAGTGCTAAAAGAATATACGAATCACTAAATAGTGATGTCAAGAGTGATTATGCAGCAGTGTCAAATTTTTGGATGTACCATTCAAACAGATTTCAAATATTTCAAAAATATATTTTTGATTTTTTTTTGAAAGCACAGGGACAAAAGGAAGGTATAAATTCCTATAATGAAGTTGTAAAACTATTATTATTGACATTCGATGGGAAGAGTAAATTTATTTTAAATGAAGGTAATAAGTAGTACACATAATACAAATTTTAAAATACTTAGAAAACTTTATAGCAATAAAACTAATAAAAATGAAAAGGAATTTGTCATTGAAGGTTCAAAAGAGATTGATTTGGCTTTAAAGTCAAATTTTGAAATTAAAAGAATTTTTTTTAGAGGACTTAATCCATTAAAATTTGATATAAATTTTAGTGACAAAATTCAAATATTTTATTTAAAGAAAAAGTTATTTGATTTATTAAGCTACAGAAATAATTCTTCTAAATTATTAGCTATCGCAAATAAAAAAAATTATAATTTGAATAGTATTTGTTTAAAAAAAAAGTCAATTATAATAATCATTGAAAATATTGAGAAGCCAGGAAATTTAGGAGCCATACTCAGGACTGCAGATGGTATGGATGTGTCAGGAATAATCATAGTTGATTCAAAAATTAATATTTACAACTCCAATGTAATTAGGTCTAGCGTGGGAAGTATTTTTAATTTACCAATAATAAAAACTAACAAAGAGGAAGCAATTAAATTTTTAAACAAAAATAAATTTAATTTATTCAATACGGTTATATCAAAAAGTTCTAAAAACTATTTAAATATAAATTACTCAGGAAATATCGCTATCGCTTTTGGGTCTGAAAATAAAGGTTTGTCAGATAATTGGAAATCATACCCTGCAAAGCAAATTTGTATAAAAATGAATGGGAAAAACGATTCATTCAATTTATCTGTCTCGGTAGGTATAGTATTATCCGAAGTAATAAGACAAACAAAATGATTTTTCTTGTCCTTAAATTTAAGAATTAGTAAATTCATATATGCTTGTAGATGAAAAGATAGAAAATAAAGAAATAGCGAAGCAATATAAAGAGCTTTTGAAAATTAGCTATCAACAACTTAAACTTGAAGACAAAAAACTAATTCGTCTAGCATTTAATACAGCTGTTGACGCTCACAAACACCAGAGAAGAAAATCGGGAGAAGCATATATTTTTCACCCTATTTCAGTTGCAAAAATTGTAGCTTCTGAAATTGGACTTGATGCGACGTCAATTTCAGCTGCTTTGCTTCATGATACAATTGAAGATACCAACTATAAATTAGTTGATATAGAAAAAATATTTGGTAAAAATGTTGCCAAAATTGTTAGTGGTTTAACAAAAATTTCACGTCTAAATAAGGATGCTGACATTTCATTTCAAGCCGAAAACTTTAGAAAAATGCTCTTAACAATAAATGATGATATAAGAGTAGTAATTATAAAAATTGCTGATCGGCTACATAACATGCAAACTCTTGATTCAATGCCAGAAAATAAGCAAATAAAAGCAGCTTCTGAGACATTGTATATATATGCGCCACTCGCACACAGAATTGGATTATATAATATAAAAACAGAGCTTGAGGATTTAAGCTTAAAATTTACAGATCCAAAAAGATTTCAACATATAAAAAGCAAAATTGAAGATAGCAAAGAAGAACAGGAAGAATACATAAAGGATTTTTCAAATCTAATAGGCGAAACATTAAAAAAAGAAAAGTTAAGATGTTTTATCAGAGGAAGAAATAAGTCAATATATTCTATCCACAAAAAAATGCAAATTCAAAACATCAATTACAGTCAGGTATTTGACAAATTTGCAATAAGGATTGTTTATAAATCCTCTTCTAAAAACGAAAAATTTTTGGCTTGGAAAATTTATTCTATTGTTACCGACCACTTTACTCCTAATCCAACAAGACTAAGGGATTGGATTTCGTCTCCAAAATCTAATGGATATGAATCTCTTCATATCACCGTTATGGGACCCAATAAAAAATGGATAGAGGTTCAAATTAGATCCGAAAGAATGCATGAAATAGCAGAAAAAGGGTATGCTGCTCACTACAAATATAAAGTTGGGAAAGAACAAGATAATGGTTTAGTAAATTGGTTAAATCGACTGAAGGAGTTATTGGAAACCAAAGATTCAAATGCTCAAGATTTTGTTGAAAATTTTAAATTAAATCTTTATTCTGATGAAATTTTTGTATTCACTCCAGCAGGTGAATTAAAATCACTGCCTCAAAATTCAACAGCTTTAGATTTTGCATTTAATATTCATACAGAGATTGGAACAAAAACCAGAGGTGCTAGAGTAAATGGAAAATTAGTTCCACTTTCACGAAAACTAAGAAGCGGAGATTCTGTGGAAATAATCACTTCGGAAAACTCAAAACCCACGGCTAACTGGCTTGAATTTGTTGCCACTTCCAGAGCAAGAAATATTATACGTACATCAATAAATGAGGAGAAAAAAAGAATTGCAGAAGAAGGTAAAGAGCTATTAAGAAGGAAACTGAAACATTTAAAAATTATAATGGTTGAGAAAACAGTAAATGAGATGCTTGACTTTTTTAATGTAAACTCAAATTTAGATCTTTACTATAGGGTGGGAATCAAAACTGTAGACAACAAAAAAATTAAGGACTTTGCAAAATATTACAATAATAGATTTTTAAAATTTTTCAATGAAAAACTAAGGTCTAAGTCAAAGAAAAACAATATTAAGAAAGAATTCATCTCGAACAATGATAAAATTGTTTTTGGTTCGGAAAAAGAGGAATTAAGTTACAAATTGTCTGAATGTTGTAATCCTATTTCGGGCGATAGAATTTTTGGACTCTCTACTCTGAATGATGGTATATTAATTCATAAACATGACTGTAATTTTGCTATTTCTTTACAATCAAATTTTGCATATAGGATAATCCCTGCCTATTGGGTTGAATCAAACAAGCAAGAATTTACAGTTGAATTGCAAATGTCAGGTATAGATCAAAAAGGGCTTGTTAATCAAGTAACTAGAATAATTTCAAACCACATGAATATAGATATTAAAAAGATGAACTTTTACACTGAAGAAAATCTGTTTAAGGGAAATATTTTAATTCGCGTAAACAATCAAGATCATATCCAAAAATTAACTCAAAAACTTTTAACTATAACTGGAATTGAAAAAATTGCTCGTAAATAAAAAAAGAAACATTACTTTTACTGTAGATATTTATAATAATGATTGAAACAAAATCACAACAAGAAATCGTAAAAGAAGTTTTTGTTAAATTTTTAGACAAACATAAACAAAGAAAAACTCCAGAGAGATTTGCAATCCTTCATGAAATATATGAAACAAATGAACATGTAGACATCGAGTCATTGTATATCAAAATGAAGAATAAAAATTATCGAGTAAGCAGAGCAACTTTGTACAACACTATCGATTTGTTGATAGATTCAGGATTGGTAAGAAAACACCAATTTGGAAATCAAGCCCAGTACGAAAAATCTTTTTTTGATAGACAGCATGATCACATAATATTTACAGATTCTGGAGAAGTAAAAGAATTTTGTGATCCAAGAATTCAATCAATAAAAGAGACCATAGAGGAGGTTTTTGATGTGAATATTCATCACCACTCTTTATATTTTTATGGTACAAAAAAACAATCATAAAAAATAAAAAATGTTTGTTGATTTGCTTTTAGGTCTCCAGTGGGGTGATGAAGGAAAAGGTAAAATAGTTGATGCTATATCTAAGGGTTATTCCATTATTTCTCGTTTTCAAGGTGGACCAAATGCAGGGCACACTATAAAAATTGGAGATAAATCTCATGTTCTTCACACCATTCCTTCAGGTATCTTTCACAAAAATTTAATCAATATAATTGGAAACGGAGTGGTAATAGATCCAATAATTTTTAAGGAGGAAGTATTAAAATTGAGTAACAGAGACATAGACATCTCAAACAAATTATTAATTTCTAAAAAAGCTCATCTAATTATCCCAACTCACTGTCTACTGGATCAAGCATCAGAAAAATCAAAGGGAATAAAAAAAATAGGATCCACTTTGAAGGGAATAGGCCCAACTTATATGGATAAGACAGGTAGGAATGGGATTAGAGTTGGTGATTTGTTTCTTGAAGGATGGGAGGTTCAGTACGGAAAATTGAAAAATAAACATTTAAAAATGATAGCAAACTTAAATGCTGATATATCCTTTGATTTAGACGAACTGGAATTGAAGTTTTTTGAAAGTTTAAATTTTATAAAAAAAATGTCATTTATTGATAGTGAGAATTTTCTTTTTGATTCTCTGAAAAAAGGTGAAAAAATACTTGCTGAAGGAGCTCAAGGGTCTATGCTTGATATTGACTTCGGCACCTACCCTTTCGTAACCTCCTCTAATACAACAGCATCTGGGGCATGTAATGGATTGGGTATTTCTCCAAAGAAGATAAATAAAGTTATAGGTGTATTCAAGGCTTACACAACTAGAGTAGGAAGTGGTCCGTTTCCGAGCGAAATTTCTGACAAAATTTCTGAAAAAATTAGTAATGTTGGAAAAGAATTTGGAGCTACTACAGGTCGTCCGAGAAGATGCGGATGGCTAGATTTAGTCTCTCTTAAATATGCAGTTGATATTAATGGCGTAACTGAACTTGCAATGATGAAAAGCGATGTAATGTCTGGTATAGATAAAATAAAAGTTTGCACATCTTACGAGCAGTATGGTAAAGAAATTTCTAGAATGCCATTTTCTCTTAATTCAGGTAACCTTAAACCAATTTACACTGAATTTAATGGATGGCAAGAAGATATTACAAAAGCTAAAAATGAATCACAACTTCCAGAAAACTTAAAAAAATATATTTCATTTATTGAAGAAAAGCTTGAGGTACCAGTAAAAATAATATCACTAGGTCCCGGGAGAGACCAAACAATTTTTAGATAAATGAATATCATAATATTGAGAAAATTTTTCTTTAAGATTATATTGTTATCTTTTTTTTATCCCTTAAACATTCTGTGCCAAGAAAAAAAACTAATAGAAATTATTGAAGCTGGGAAATTTTCAAAAGATGAAGAAAATTTTCCTAAAGCAAATATTCTATCAAAAGAAAATAATTTAAGAGTAAAATTATTTCACGATGACGCAACAATAATATCAGACAAAACACTTTTTTACTCCAATGAAAACAAATTCTTTGCAAATGGAAGTGTTTGGCTAAAACAAGGGGACAGCCTAGAACTAAAAAGTGATTACTTAAATTATGACGGTAATGAAGGCAAAGCAAAGGCTTGGGGTGAAGTAGTTTTAATACAACCCGATATGACACTCAAAACAGATACTCTATATCTTGATAGAGTCATGAATATAGCGTATTACGATTCTTATGGAATCATAGACGACAAAGAAAATATTTTGAAAAGTAAAAAAGGGAAATATTTAATAAATGAGAAAAAATATAGTTTTAAAACAGGAGTAAAAATAAACAATCCAAAATATAATATAAATTCCGAAAATTTAGATTACAATCTAATTTCAAAAAATGCTTATTTTTTTGGACCTACGTTAATCATTGGTAATGATTATGAAATTCATTGTGAAAAAGGCAATTTTGATATGCTAAGTTCAAAGGGAAATTTTCAAAAGAACCCGAAAATTTTTTATAATAATAAAATAATTGAGGGTGACAGTATATTCTATAACGAATCAATAAATTATGCATCTGCTACTAAAAATGTTATAATTACCGATACTATCAATAATTCAATAATTAAAGGGGAATATGGAGAAATTTATAAATATAAGGATTCCGCAATTATAACTAAAAGAGCACTAGCAATTAACATTATAGAAAACGATTCTCTTTATATACATGCAGACACACTAATAGGAACTGGACCCACCAAACAAAGAATCTTGAGAGGTTATTACGGTGTCAAAATTCTAAAGTCCGATATTAGAGGAATATCTGATTCAATATATTTTGATGAATCTAAAGGTAAAATTGAATTACATAAAAAACCTCTTTCAAAAAAACAAACACAAATCTTATCATTAAAATCAAAACTCAAACTAAATCCAGTGGTTTGGTTTAATGATAGTCAAATGAGTGGGAATGAAATTAATCTTCTAACGGATCTTAAAACTAAAAAGCTCGACTCACTTTTAATCTTTGGAAATTCATTTATCATTGAGCAGGATAGTATTAATAAGAATAATTACAACCAAATTGAAGGAATGAATTTAAATGGTGATTTTGTAGACGGTGGATTAAATAATTTACAAGTTTTAAAAAATATAAAAGTAATTTACTATTTGTATAGCGATGATGGAGAATTAGTAGGTATAGATAAAACTATTTGTAGTGAATTAAAAATAAAGCTTGAGTCAAATGAAATTAAAAATATTACATTTTATACTTCTCCCGAAGGTAAAGTACATCCCGAGGAGAAACTAGATCCAAATCTAAAATTATTAGAAGGATTTATATGGAGAAAAAGTGAAAGACCTGAGTCTTTAGATGATCTATTTAAATAAAGAATGTCACTAAAGGATTTTCTTACATACCAAGCAAAAACTTCTCCTAACCCAATAGGTTTAGAAGTCATTAAAGCAAAAGGATCCTATATATATGATTCAAACGGTAAAAAATATCTAGACTTTGTGGCTGGAATTTCAGCATGCAGTTTAGGTCATAGGCATCCTAAAGTGATAAAAGCAATAAAAAAGCAATTAGATAAATTCTTACATGTAATGGTTTATGGAGAATTTGTTCAGAAGTCTAGTGTTGATTTGTGTAAAAAATTGGCGAGTTTTTTGCCTAGTAATTTAAAAGTAACTTTTTTAACCAATTCTGGAACCGAAGCAATTGAAGGAGCTATGAAATTGGCGAAAAGGTATACAAAAAAATCAAAATTTATAGCTGCTAGAAATTCGTATCATGGTAGCACTCAAGGGGCTCTAAGTTTATTAGGTGTCAAAAATCAAAAAAAAGGATATGGCCCATTGCTACCAGAGGTAAATTTTATAAATTTTAATAGCAGTGAGGACTTATTTAAAATTGACGATAATACGGCTGCAGTGATTCTGGAGACAATTCAAGGAGGTGCTGGCTTCATCTTACCCAAACTTGATTATTTAAGAGAAGTTAAAAGGAAATGTGAAGAAGTAGGAGCTCTTTTAATTTTGGACGAAATCCAACCAGGTATTGGTAGAACAGGGAAAATGTTTGCCTTCCAAAAATATAATATCAAGCCAGATATATTAGTCATTGGAAAAGGATTAGGGGGTGGTCTACCTATCGGAGCATTTTGTAGTTCAAGAAAACTAATGGAAAAGTTTGAATATAAGCCTTCGCTTGGACATATTTCTACTTTTGGTGGGAACCCAGTTGTTTCTTCAGCTGCATTATCAGTTTTAAATACATTAGAAAATGAAAAAATATTAGATAAAATAAGTGAAAAAGAAAAATTAATACGTGCATTATTAAAACACAAAAAAATAAAAAAAATAAATGGGACCGGTTTAATGTTAGCAATTATTTTTGAAAAGCAAGAAGAAGCAGAAAAGCTTGTAAAAGAGTCAATGAAAAGGGGATTAATTCTATTTTATCTCCTTTGGAATAAATTTGCAGTAAGAATAACTCCTCCACTTAATATAAGCTTTAGGGATTTAACAAAGGGGTGTAATATTATTATAAAAATTTTGGATGATATCAGTAATTGAGTTTGTTAATTAATTTGTTAAAAAGAATAAAATATAAAGCCAATTGATCTAGTCTTTGTTTTTAATTTTATTAAAGGCGGAAAATATTAATAATGCTTGAAGATTTTTCACAAAGTTTCAGTTCTTCAATAAAAAAATTTGAAGAAATGCTTAAAACAAATATTACGTATTTTTTTGATTCTCAGGAAATTGAGTATATATCTCAGCACTACATTGATTTTGGAAAAATAAATTTAGCTAAGAAAGCTATCAAAATAGGTAATAAGCAACATCCGGATAATATTAACATTCTTCTACTTAAGTCAGAGATGCTAATTTTAGAGGACAAATTTAAAACAGCAAACGAAATTTTGGCCTTCATTCATAAAGTTGAACCAACTAATCCAGAAGCATATATTCAAAAAGCCACTATTCTTTCAAAGCTAAAAAAACATAATAAATCAATTGAAATTCTAAATACATGCCTTAAACATTCAGAATATAAGTTTGAGGTCTGGAATTTAATCGCAATGGAATTTTTAACAATTGGTAATTTTCAAAAAGCGATGAATTACTTTAAACTTTGCATTGAAAAAGAACCAAATGATCATCAAATTTTGTATAATTTAATTTATTGTATAGATAACCTAAAATGCTTCAAGGATGGGATAAAAATTTTAAATCAAATTTTAGATAAAGATCCATACAATGAATTAGTTTGGCTTGAATTAGGAAAACTAAATCTAGAACTAAATAAAACCAAAAATGCTTTAAATTCATTTGATTATGCGATTCTATGTGATGATAAATTTTCAGCTGCATACGTCGAAAAAGCAAAACTTTTACAAAGAAATAATAACTTCCTAGAGGCAATAGAAAACTACCAATTTTCACTATCATTAGAATCACCCTCGGCATATATTTACTTGAGGATAGGAGAATGTTTTAAAATGTTAAGAAAGCACAGCCTAGAGATGAAATATTATAAACTTTCAGTTAAAGAAGATCCAAATTATGAAGAAAGTTGGATAGCTTTAATTGAATTTTATATAAACAAAAAAAATCTAAAAAGTGCTTTAATATACTGCAACAAAGCTTTGAAAATAAATGAAAATTATCCCGAATATTGGGTTTTGTATGCAAAAATAAATAAATATTTAAATAAATTCATAGCTGCAGAAGAAGCTTTCAAAAATATTATTGACCTTGGCATAGTTGAATTGAAGAGTTGGTCTGGTTGGATTGACTTGCTAATTAGTCAGAGTAAATGGGAAAAAGGTTATCTGATAGGTAAAAAAGCAAAAAAGCTTTATCCAAATGTCCCCGACCTAGATTTTAAGATTGCTTTATGTTCATTAAAACTAGGAAAAAAAAATGAAATGGAATTTTATCTTGAAAACGTGAGAAAGAATATAAATTTACTTTCACCAAAATTATTAGAATTTTATCCTCATTTAGAAGTCCTAATTTAATTTTGTTGAATAATTTAAAAAAAAAGAAAAATTACTTTTTTACATACCTCGTTGGAGTTATAATGGGTTCAGTAGATATTATCCCAGGAATATCGGGAGGAACCATAGCTTTTATCACCGGAATATATTACGACCTTTTAAAAAGTATTGACAGATTTTCTATTAAAAAATTAGTAAGAGGTCAATTCAAACTTTTTTGGTCAGATATAAATGGACCTTTTCTAGTATCTCTCTCTTTAGGAATTGTATCAGGTATTTTTTTTCTATCCTTTATTATAGTTTACCTTTTTGCACATCACCCAATTTCAACTAATTCATTTTTATTTGGTATTATTTTAGGAACTTTTTTTCAGTTTGTCAGATTAATTAAGAACAAAAAAATTGATGATTATATTTTTCTTCTAATTTCATTAACCTTATCAATTTCCCTAGCGCAACTAAATAGCTTTAATGTAGAACCAACCCCTTTATATCTTTTTTTTTGTTCGGCTTTTGCAATATCAGCGATGATATTACCAGGTATTTCTGGTGCGATGATTTTTCTAATTCTAGGTGTTTATAATGAAGTACTCTTTGTTATCCAGAATTCAATTAAGGTTTTGTTTAACTTCAGCCTCGAGAATTTCTTTAATATATATTCTAAGGTTTTTTCAATTTTACTAGGGATTATTTTTGGATTGAAAATTTTCTCAAAATTTTTAGTTTGGCTTTTTAATTATAGGAAAAGAAAAACATTCCTGATTTTAACTGGACTAGTAGGAGGATCGTTACCTAAATTATGGCCTTTTAAAAATCATCTCAACCTTGATACTTTAAATAGTTTATTCACATCAAAAGAAGGTTTGATGGTGTTCAAAGCAATCGAAGTTAGTGAAAGTGTTTTTTTTATTTTTGCTGGTCTAATCTTAATTTTAGCTTTTAACGGATTACAAAAACCAATTGAGTACTTTTAAAAAGAAATTTTTAAACTCTTTATTAATTATTTTATATGGATTAATAATGGGTGCTGCAAACAAAATACCTGGTGTATCAGGTGGAATTGTTGCACTCATATTTGGATTTTATGAAAAACTAATTTTATCATTTTCTCGCTTTGACTTCAATAGCTTTACAATTTTTAGAAAGAAGGGGTTTAAATCTTTCTTTATGCATATCAATGGTGAGTTTCTTGCACTTTTACTATTTGGAATTATTATAAGCTTTTTTAGTACCTCAGTAATGATAGGGTTTTTTTTGGAAAATTATCAAGCTCAAATTTTGGGATTATTTTGTGGCATGATAATATTTTCTATAGTAATTATTTTAAAAAAAATATCTGATCTTAATTTTTATAATATTTCCTTTATAATATTTGGTATATTAATCGGCCTAGCATTTTTTTCTGTTGCTCCAGGCACAGAAACAACAAATCCTATATTTGTCTTCTTTTGTGGAGTAGTAAGTGTGTCAGGCATGGTTCTCCCTGGACTTTCTGGCTCAATGATACTCCTCGCGTTAGGCAATTACAAACTTCTTTTGATTGATTCTGTAAATGCACTATATCACAGCATAGTTAATATTATTATGGGAAATGGTATAGAAACTTTTGATTTGGAAAGCAAAAAACTAATTGTTCTTTTATTAATTTTTGCCCTTGGCTCAACTTTGGGATTAATTCTATTTTCAAAAATTTTAAATGTTTTAATTATAAAATACAAAAATATTATAATGTCGTGTTTAGTTGGTTTCATATCCGGATCAATTGGATCAGTATGGCCTTGGACAAGTAAAAATTACGAAAACGCTACTGGATCATTATTTTTAGAACTCAATAACAAATTTTTTTACTATCCTAACCACTTGAATATTGAAAATATTACTATTTTGACATCAATTATTACTGGTGCATTTTTGGTCTATATAATTGGAAAATTTAATGTTAAAAAATAAATTTATTTATGGTTTAATTGGAAGAGGAATTGAATATTCTTTTTCAAAAAACTATTTTAACGATAAATTTAAAACAGACGGATTAAATAATCATTTGTATAAAAACTATGACTGTAAAAATATAGATCAGGTAGTAAAAATTTTAAAGCAAAAAAAGATAAAAGGTCTTAACGTAACAATACCATATAAAGAAAAAGTTATTCCTTATTTAAATGATATATCAAAGGAAGCAAAAGATATTATGGCTGTAAATACAATATGTTTTGGAGAAGAAGGAGAGTTGTTAGGTCATAACACCGATTGTTATGGGTTTAAAAAATCATTATTTGAGAACATTAAAAAAAAACCTGACAATGCCTTAATTTTTGGAACCGGTGGATCTTCAAAGGCTGTTAAATACGTTCTAAAAGAAAACTTAGTTAAATTTCATACAGTTTCGAGAGATAAAAAAAAAGGTGATTTTATATACGACGATTTAAATAGAGATATTTTTAATAATCATCAACTTATTATAAATACTACACCTCTTGGAACTTATCCGAATGTTGAAAGCTGTCCCGACATTAACTATGACTTCATAACAAAAGAACATATCCTTTTTGATCTAACCTATAACCCAAAAAAAACAAAATTTTTAAAAAATGGTAAAATGAAAGGGGCCAAAATAGTAAATGGATATGATATGTTAATTTATCAAGCAGAAAAATCATGGTCGATTTGGAATGAAACAAATTAATTTTTTTTTTATACTTTAGAAGGATAACTATGGTGTCAAAAAATGAAAAGCGATTCTATTAAGAAATCCGTTATTAAAGAAGAAAGTGAAATAATAACTTCAAAGAAAAAAAACCTCGAAAAGGAAAATGATAAAGGTCGTTTAGTAGAAGATAAACTAAAATCTGAAGAAAATATTAAAAGTGAAGGAGAAAGCCTTGATTTGGAGGAATATCCAAACTTTCTTAACAAGCTTTTGAATCATCCTGATTGGATTAAGCAAAATGATAACATTAATATTTTAAAAAATAACTTCGAAAATAAATTTCAATCCGAATTACAAAAGAAAAAAAATGAGTTTATAAATAAGGGAGGTAACGAAATTGATTTTTATTTTACTCCACCGTACAAAAAGAAATTTTACGATCTCATAAAAAATTATAAATACAAAAAAAATCAATATTTTAAGGAGCTATCAAACAAACAAACAAAAAATTTAGTAAGGAAAAGGGAGATTATTGAAGAAATCAAAAATCTTATCGATAAAAGTCAACACGATAATAACACATATAAAAAATTTAAAATACTACAAGAGGAATTTTATTCTACAGGACAGGTTCCAAGAAGTGAAAATAATAATATTTGGCAAACATATAAATTTCATGTTGAAAGATTTTATGATCTGTTACATTTAAACAGAGAACTGAGGGATTTTGATTATAAAAACAACTATGAAGAAAAGATTAAAATTATTGAAAAAGCTGAAAAGCTATCAGATTTAAGTGATATCCATACTGCAATTAGAGAACTGAATAATTTGCATAGATTATGGAAAAACGAATTAGGACCTGTACCAAGAGAAAAGAGAGAGGAATTATGGCACCGGTTTCAAAAAGCAACAAAAAAAATTCACGAACAAAAAAATCAATACATAAAAAACATAGACTCAATCAAATTAAAAAATTACGAGCTGAAAATGAATTTGATTGAAAAAATAAAAAAAATATCAGAAAGTCAAATAAGTAATCACAATAAATGGCAAAATTCAATACAGAAAGTCGACGAACTCAAGAAAAAATTTATCGATATCGGAAATGTGCCAAGAAATAAAAATAAAGATTTATGGAACTCCTTTAGAGAAGTTACTCGGACTTTTAATAAAGAGAAAAATAACTTTTATAAGAATATAAAAATTTTAGAAAAGAAATCCTTGGAATCGAAACAAAAACTAATAGAAGAGGTGGAAAATATTCTGAATAATGAAGATTGGCGAATTTATATCAAAAGGATTAAAGAAATTCAGATTGAATGGAAAAATACTGGGAGAGTTTCAAAAAAATATTCGGAAAGGATGTGGTCAAAATTTCGATCCATAACGAATAATTATTTTGAAAAATATAAAAATAAAAGTTTAAACAAAAAAGAAATTGAAATTATTGAAAAGCAAAAAGAATTTATAAATAATTTAAAAACCGAGAAAATACCATTAACACCAAAAAGATTTGAATCATTTATCATTGAAAAATCTAACGTTTGGTCAAAAATTCGAAATAATGATATTGGAAATCAAGAGAAAAATTTACTGAAATTTTTAAATGATAAATGGAATGAAATTTCAATTCCAAAAAATAAACTGGATATTAAAAAGTATCAAACGAAGTTATATTTCATTCAAAATGATAAAAATTTAATCAACGAAGAGCACAAATTGTTAAGAAAGAAAGTTGAGGAAATCACTAACGAACTTAATCAACTTGAAAACAATTTGGAATTTTTTAGTGAATCTAGCACTAACAACCCCTTATTAGTTGAAGTGAATGACAAAATAAAAGAACTTAATTCAAAAAAACTATTGATCAAGTCTAAGCTTACACAATTAAAATCAGTTTTAAATCAAACATTAAAGGAGGTAATAAAAGACTAAAGATTAAATTTCTTTTTTCGACTCTCTCCAAAAGAAGTCGATTTCGTCTGAGTCTAAATTTATAATTTCCTTATTTAATTTTTTTAATCTTTTCTCTACGTATTGAAATCTTTCTTTAAATTTTATGTTAGATTTTTCTAATGCGTTGTATGGATTAATTTTAAAGTGTCTAGCTAAATTTATCAACGAAAATAAAATATCTCCAAATTCATTTTCCAAGTTCAACTTGTTATTTTTATTTAATTCCTCTTTAAATTCAAGAATTTCTTCATCAAGCTTTTTCAATACATCTTCTGACTTTTTCCAGTCAAATCCAACAGAGGAAACTTTATTCTGAATTCTGTAGGCCTTTAGTATTGGTGGTAAATTTGACGGGACTCCGCTTAATATACTACTCCTACCCTCTTTTAATTTTATTTTTTCCCAATTTGTTACGACTTGGTCTGTACTTTTAATTTTCACATCTTTATAAATATGAGGATGTCGTCTAATTAATTTTTTAGTGAGTTCTTTAGCAATAAGTCCGATATTAAATTCTTTTTTTTCAGAACCTATTTTTGCATAGAAGAGAATGTGAAGTAACAAATCACCTAATTCCTCCTTAATTCCTAAGTAATTTAAATTTTCAATTTCTTCACATAATTCATAAGTTTCTTCAATAGTTAGAGTTTTCAAAGTTTCAAAAGTTTGTTTTTTATCCCAAGGACACTTCTCTCTTAACTCCCATACAATAGAAATCAATTTTTTAATATCCTCAATTTGTTCATCTAAAGAATCCTTCACAGTAATTAATTTTTTAAAAATTTCATATTGTAATCAACCTTAATTTTTCCTTTCGAAATTTCAGTAAGCTTCCTTTTAATTGTCTTCTTTTTTAAAAAGGATAATTTGTCGGTAAAGAGAATTCCTTCAATATGATCATATTCATGTTGTACAACTCTGGCTGCAATACCAGATAGGGATTCTGTTATAAATGTTCCGTTCAAGTCTTGAAATTTAATAGTTATAGAACCTCTTCTCTTCACATCCTCTCTTATACCAGGAATACTTAGGCAGCCTTCATTGAAAAAACATTCCTTACCATTCTCTCCTATAATTTCAGGATTAATAAAAACCTTTTTAAAACCTTTTAAAAAATTCCTTTCATCAATTGACAAATTTTCATTGTCTGAAAAAGGATAGGTATCAACAATAAATAGTCTTACTGACTCACCTATTTGAGGCGCAGCAAGACCAACACCTTGAGCCTGATACATTGTTTCCCACATATCGTTTATCAAATTTTTTAGGTTTTTTGTTTTTAGAGAAATAGGCAGAGCTTTCTTTTTAAGAACTGAATTTCCATACGAAAGGATTGGTAAAATCATAAGTTTAGATATTTTTATGAGTGGATAAATAGGATTGTAATAAAATTGTTGCGCTTACCTTATCAACTAAAAATTTATCTTGTCTTTTTGTTTTGTTTACACCCGATTTAAGTATAACATTAGAGGCAATTTTAGAAGTAAATCTTTCGTCATGTCTCACAATAGGAATCTTTGGTAGTGATAATTTAAGGTTTTTTATAAAATCTTTAATCTTTATTTCTACTAAACTATCTTGGTTATTATTTTTTTTGGGATATCCAACAATGAATTTTTCAACAAAGTTATTACTACAATACTTAATTAAATATGGAATTACTTCTTTTGTTGATAGGGCTGTGAGACCAGAGGCAATTATTTTATTAATATCTGTAACTGCCATACCTGTTCTTTTCTCACCATAATCTAAAGCTAGAAAAATTCCCATACACAAATATATTCATCCTAAGTTTGAAATGAAAAACTTAATGTCAAAGTAATTTAGATAATGTAAATTTGTAGAAAAAAAATATGGATTCAATTATTGAAAAAGCATGGACAAATCGAGCTCTTTTAAAAGAAAAAGAGACACAGCACAAAATTAGAGAAGTAATTGAAAATCTAGACAAAGGAAAAGTAAGAGTTGCTGAAAAAAAAGGAGAAAAATGGATAACTCACGAGTGGATAAAAAAATCTGTTGTCCTTTATTTTGCAATTCAAAAAATGGAAACTTCAAAAGCTGGACCACTAGAATTTCATGATAAAATAGATTTAAAAAATAATTATTCAGAGAGAAATATTAGGGTGGTTCCCCACGCAGTAGCTAGATATGGATCATATATTTCGGAGGGTGTTATTTTAATGCCAAGTTTTGTTAATATAGGTGCTTATGTTGATATAGGAACTATGGTAGATACTTGGGCAACTGTTGGAAGTTGTGCTCAAATAGGTAAAAATGTCCATTTAAGTGGAGGTGTTGGGATAGGAGGGGTTTTAGAACCTTTGCAAGCATCTCCAGTAATAATAGAGGATAATGTTTTTGTTGGTTCCAGATGCATTATAGTAGAAGGTATACATGTTAAAAAAGAAGCCGTTTTAGGGGCTAATGTAGTACTTACAAAATCAACAAAAATATTTGATGTTTCAAAAGAAGAGGTAAAGGAGATAAAAGGTTTTATTCCCGAGAGATCTGTTGTAATTCCAGGGAGTTACAAAAAAGAATTTAATGCTGGAGAATTTAATGTGCCTTGTGCTTTAATAATCGGGGAAAGAAAAGAAAGTACTGATAAAAAAACTTCTCTGAACGATGTTCTTAGAGAACACGGGGTATCGGTATAATATCAAATGGAGGACATAATATATAAAGCTAAAGAAGTTGTCTTAAACGGAGGTGTTATATTGTATCCAACTGACACTATTTGGGGTATCGGTTGCAGTGCAATAATTGAATCACCCATTAAAAAAATATTTAAAATTAAAAGAAGGAGTAATAATAAACTTTTAATAAGTCTAGTATCTAGTATAGAAATGCTTGAAAGATACGTTAAGAACATTCCAGAATATCTCTTAAAATATTTATATGACGAGTCACCTACAACAATAGTTTATCCAAAAGTTAAGGGCTTGAGTCAGATTTTGTATGGAAAAAATGAGTCAATTGCTATAAGGTTAGTTAAAGATAATTTTTGTAAAGCATTAATTGACGAAATAAATACTCCTTTAATTTCAACCTCAGCCAACATAAGTGGTAGTCCTTTCCCAAAAGAATTCAAGGAAATTGACAAAAAGATTATCAATGAAGTAGATTATGTTGTTAATTTTAATGGTAGTAATTTTAAAAAGTCAAAACCTTCTAGAATCATTAAGGTTTTACTAAATGGCCAAATTGAAATAATTAGAGAATGATTAATGCAAATAAAAAAATTCAAAAACTAATTAAACATAAAATTGTTGATATTGTCCATGAAAGCGCTACATCAATATCTCAAGAAACATATCTTGTAGGCGGAGCAGTAAGAGATCATCTAATTGATAGAAAAAGAAAAAATCGTGATTTAGATTTTGTTACTTTAGGTTGTGAAATTAAATTGGCTAATGAAATTAGAAATAAAATAAATAAAAACTTAAAAATCAGCAGATTCAAGAACTTTGGTACTGCACATATTAATTTCAATGAGATCAATATTGAAATTGTTAAAGCTCGCAAAGAATCTTATCATTTATCAAGCAGAAATCCAGATGTTGAGCCTGGAACTCTTCTTGATGATTTAAAAAGAAGAGATTTTACAATCAATGCAATAGCTGTAAGTTTAAATAATGAAAATTTTGGTGAGCTAATCGATCCCTTAGGGGGATTAAATGATTTAAAAAATAAAATCATTATAACACCTAGAGATCCAGAAATAACGATTTCAGATGATCCGCTAAGAATTCTTAGAGGTGTTAGATTTTGCGCTGAATTGAATTTTGAGATTAATAATTCCTTATTAAACGCAATGAAAAAAAATTGTGATAGGATCAAAATAATTTCTAAAGAAAGAATTGTGGATGAAATCAATAAAATAATAATGACTGATAAGCCTTCAAAAGGGTTTAAATTATTAGATAAAATAGGTTTAATTCAAATATTAATCCCCCCTTTAAATAAACTAAAAGGAATAGAAGAGAAAGAGGGTATAACACACAAAGACAATTTTTATCATACACTCCAAGTTGTGGATAATATATCCCAAGTAACGAATAAAATATGGTTAAGGTGGTCTGCACTTTTGCATGATATTGGTAAACCAAACTCAAAAAGATTTGATAAAAAAATTGGTTGGACATTTCACGGTCACGAATATATTGGTTCAAAAATGATCTTCGAGATTTTTAAAAAATTAAAAATGCCCTTAAATAGTTCATTGAAATATGTCCAGAAGATTGTTTTGTTAAGTTCTAGACCAATAATTTTATCTAACAATATTGTTACAGATAGTGCAGTTCGAAGACTAATTTATGATGCTGGTGAAGAAATTGAGGATTTACTGATGTTGTGTGAAGCAGATATAACAACCAAAAACAAAAAAAGACGCGATAAATATTTAAATAATTTTAAAATTGTAAGACAAAAAATTAAAATGGTTGAGGATAGAGATGAAATTAGGAATTTTCAACCTCCAATATCTGGAAAATTTATTATGAGTATTTTTAATCTACAGCCCTCCAAGGAGGTTGGGATACTAAAAGAAAAAATCAAAGATGCTATTCTAGATGGAAAAATCCCAAATGAATACAATTCTGCTTTTGAACTTTTATTAAAAGAGGGGACAAAAATGGGATTAAAACCTAAAATTAATGAGGAAAAAGTTTAGTTTCTGGACTAAAACGTCAATTTTACTTGTATACTTGGTTATAGCAACTGGAGGAGTTGTGAGAATGACAGGAAGTGGCATGGGTTGTCCTGATTGGCCTAAATGTTTTGGATATTATATACCTCCAACAAATATTGCCGAATTAACCTGGATGTCACAAAAGATATTTAAAAAAGGGCAAATGATTATTTTTGAAGATGAGCTAAAAATATCAAAAAACAACTTTACGAGTGGATTAAGTTTTAATCCTAAAAACTGGGAAGACTACACAAAACATGATTATTCAAAATTTAAACCACTTCATACGTGGGTTGAATTCATAAACAGATTGATTGGAGTAATTTGTGGTATATCTGTATTGATTTTGGGCTTTTATTCACTACAATTCATTAAGAATAAACCTATCTTGACTTTTTTAAGCTTATTGACAATAATAGCTGTTGGATTCCAAGCATGGTTAGGTAAAATAGTGGTAGACACCAATTTAAATCCATATAGTATTACCATACACATGCTTATGGCACTTTTAATAATTTCAATTTTAATTTTTAAATACTGCCTGAGCAATAATTATACAAAAAATAACGTTAAAAGTTTAGCATTAAAAAATATTGTTTTACTATCACTTACTTTCACGATAATTCAAATTGTAATTGGGACACAAGTAAGAGAATTTATTGATCAGCAAATAATATTTATAGGAGAAGCAAAGAAAAATTTATGGCTACTTGTCATTCCATCCATTTTTTTAACTCATAGGAGTTTTTCACTTTTAATTTTAACAGTCAATTTTTTTATCATTTATTTATCTAGGAAGATAAACTTGAATTCAAAAATTATTTTTTGGATTTTAGGAATTATTGTAATTGAGATTATTGTAGGTATTGTGATGTATTATTTGCACTTTCCATTTAGTACCCAGCCACTCCATCTATTACTGGCAACCATACTTTTTGGATTACAATTTTTTTTCTACATATCTATTAGGAATATAAATCAAAATAATAATAAAGTTATTCGAGAGTAATTAAAGTATAAACAGGGTATAGTATTTAGACTTTAACTAGTCCAAATTACTTTTATTTATTAGATTAGACATGTTCAAATTTTCGTAATTATTTCTAACATATGAAAATGAAGCTGACATAACATCTCCCATACTTTTAACTTTTTTAAAAGCCATATCTTTAGTGAATTTATATATCTCTTGAGATAATTTTTTAAGATAATCTGGTTTTGATAAAGTGTCTTTTGTCATAATTTGGACTAGTGTTTCCAATCTAGAACCAGAACTAATTATTCTTTTTGCAACTATGGATCTTTCCTCAATTTTGTACTGAATTACCGAATCATGATTTAATCTATTTTTAACAAGCTTAATTATGGGAAAATTTTCTTTAAAAAACTGAGGTCTGTAGACTTTAAAACTTCCTTCGTAACACTGTTGATCAAAGTCAATTGCTCTGATTTTGTAAACTACCTGGTCGAAATCATGGATTGGTACAACAACGTAGTTATATGACCTCATGTCTCCCAATAATCTTATCATACATCTTTCATTGAATTTAACATATTCCTTTGCTATTTGTGCTTGCTCACTAATTGAACACTTTTTTAATAAATTATCTATAAAAAAGTCACCTGGAATACCCGAAATATGTTCTTCAATCAGAGTTTTATCGTTAACTAAAAAATTTAAATTGTAAGGGGATAACATATGTTCAAATTCCAATCCATAAACCCTTGAAGCATCTGTACATTTAATATAAAAATATGTGAAGTTGTCATTAAGGATGTTTCTGACTTTTATTCTAAATGGCTTAGAATTTCCAAATGTGCAGTAATCAATAGCATCAATACTTAGATAAGGAAGAGATGAGTCATTACCATCGGAGTGAAGAAGAGTGTATACTTTTTTTAAATTATGGTCTATTTCTCTTCTTTCTGTATCACTATAATACACCCTTACCCAGAGTGTATCTTTACCTTTTTCGTCATATACTGCAACTGAGCCAGCAAATCTAAGGAGGTCTTGATATGAAATTGGAGTATAAACCCACCTATTATACTTTTTAAGATAAATACTTAAAATTTCAATAATAGGAAAAAAAGGTTTTTTTTTTGAAATAAGTTTCTCTTCCATATAAGTTTTTCAAATTTAGCTTCTTTTCAAAAGAAAACGAGCAATAATAAGTCAAATATTCAATAATTTTGTCCCAAATGAAATTCAAAATAATATCCAGTTTTAAACCAACAGGAGATCAACCTGAAGCTATCGATCAAATCTGTGAGGGATTTAATAACAACTTCAATTATCAAACCCTTCAGGGAGTTACAGGCTCTGGAAAAACGTTTACAGTTGCAAATGTAATTGAGAGACTTCAAAAACCCACACTTGTTCTTGCTCACAATAAAACATTGGCAGCACAACTATACTCTGAATTTAAGTCTTTTTTTCCAGAAAATGCAGTTGAATATTTCGTCTCTTACTATGATTATTACCAGCCTGAAGCTTACATACCAAGTTCTGGACTCTATATTGAAAAAGACCTATCGATCAATGATGAAATAGAAAAATTAAGGCTAAGCACAACATCTTCTCTTCTATCAGGCAGAAGAGATGTAATAGTCGTAGCATCTGTCTCATGTCTATACGGAATCGGAAATCCAAATGAGTTCAAAAATAATATGATTCAAATACATGAAAAACAACTTATCCCAAAAATGAACTTAATAAGATACCTTGTCAAAGGACTTTATTCAAGGACAACAGGTGTATTTTCAAGAGGTAATTTCAGGGTAAAGGGGGATATAATAGATGTTTTTCCTGGTTATTCTGATGTAGCATACAAAATATATTTTTTTGGAGATGAAATTGAAGAAATAGAAGTCTTTAATCCTATTGATAACTCAAATCTTGGGAAAGTTGAAAATTTAAGAATATTCCCAGCTAACATTTTTGTTACTTCAGAAAATCAATTAGAAAATGCGATAAAAAATATCCAATTTGATTTAAAAGATCAGATAGATTTTTTTAAAGATATGGGTAGAAGTTTAGAAGCAAAAAGAATAGAGGAAAGAACAAATTTTGACTTAGAAATGATTAAAGAACTTGGATACTGCTCAGGAATAGAAAATTATTCAAGATATCTTGACGGTAGAAGTCCTGGAACTCGACCATTTTGTTTGTTGGATTATTTCCCCAATGACTATATTATGGTGGTAGATGAAAGTCACGTAACAATATCTCAAGTACATGCAATGTATGGAGGGGACAGAAGCAGAAAAGAAAATTTAGTAGAATACGGATTTAGACTACCAGCAGCTCTTGACAACAGACCCCTAAAATTTGAGGAATTTGAGCAATTGCAGAGTCAAGTTCTTTACGTCAGTGCAACACCTTCTGATTATGAATTTAAAAAAACAAATGGTGTATTTATCGAACAAATTATAAGACCAACTGGGCTATTAGATCCTGTTGTAGAAGTAAGAAAGAGTAAAAATCAAATTGATGATCTAATTGAAGAAATTCAAAAAAGAGTTGAGTTTAAAGAAAGAACTCTCGTTACAACATTGACAAAGAGAATGGCTGAAGAACTCACAAATTATCTCACAAAAATTAAAATAAAGTCGAGGTATATTCATAGTGATGTTGATACGTTGGAAAGGGTTGAAATTATGCAGGGACTACGAAAAGGCGATTTCGATGTTCTCATTGGAGTTAATCTTTTAAGAGAAGGATTGGATTTACCCGAGGTTTCTTTAGTGGTAATATTGGATGCAGACAAAGAAGGCTTTTTAAGATCGAATCGCTCTCTAACACAAACAATAGGAAGAGCAGCTAGAAACGTTAATGGTAAATCTATTCTTTACGCCGATAGAATTACAGATTCAATGAAAAAAACAATTAAAGAAACAAATTACAGAAGAGAAAAGCAGCAAGAATACAATAAGATTAATAATATCGTCCCAAGACAGATAGAAAAAACTTTAGACAACGCCCTAGCAAAAAGAGTTGATTCAGAAATTGAAAAAAAAATAGAGACTGATGAAGAATCGATATATCTGCTACCTAAAAAAAAGGTTGAAGAAAAAATTAGAGAAACAAGAAAAAAAATGGAACAGGCCGCTAAAGACCTAGATTTCATGGAAGCAGCTAGGTTAAGGGATCAACTTAAAAAACTTAAAAATAACATTTAACAGAAATGAAACGAATTTTTTATTGTTTGATTTTTTTAAGATTAATTATGTTGCAGGGTCAGGAAATATATTTACAAGTTACAGATAGCATTACAAAAGACCCCATTCCATTTACTACCATTTTGACAAATTTTAATTACAATACAATTTCAAATGAAGAGGGCTTTTTCCGAGTCTCAAAATCTACAAATTTTTCAAACAAAGATTCATTATTCATAAGTTGCATGGGTTTCAACGAATATAAGGCCGCAATTGTTGAATTAAAACAACCAGTAATAGAGCTCAAGGAAAAGATAATAAAACTTAATTCCATCATTCTAACATCGCAAAACTTAGATGCATATGAAATAATTAAAAAGGTTAAGGAGAATATAGATGATAAATATTTAACTGGTTATTCTAAAAAAAAATACTTCATGAGAGAATCTTTTTTTCAAAAATGGGACAAAATGAAGATGGAAATTGAAAAATCATCAATCAGAGAATTGAATAAGAATTTTTGGGATTCAATATTTAAGTCAATTCCCAAAAAAGACTCATGGCATACCGAATCACTCGGTGAAATTTACGGTGATTGGAGCAAGGAAAATCAAAAACTCGAAATTATAAGGGCAGTGGATCTTGCCGATACGATCAATGAAAAAGGGTATGAGCAAATTGAAAAAAAGATTGCTGAAATTTTAAATAAGAGAACAAAAGAAAATTCTTATTTCAAATTTAAATCGGGAATTTTCAGCACAAAAGTTGACAGAGAAGAACTGATTGAAGAAAGCATAGATAGTATTATAAAAGACTCAACAGTTATTAAAAAACAGATAGAAAAAAAGAATATTGAAAATGAAAATTTTTATAAAAATAGAAAAAGCAGAATATCAAGAATATACGATGGTATTTACAAAAAAGGACTAAAGTTTGAATTTTTGAAAAAATCATATTTATATGAATTTAAAATCATTTCCTATTCTTATGAGGGAGAAGTACCAGTTTATAAAATAAAGTTTAAGCCTAAATCCTCAAAAGGAAAATATAGCGGTAATATTTGGATTAATTCCGAAAATTTTTCTATCATGAAGATTGAGCAGCAAAATAATAAAATATTAAGAAGTTTTTCATTATTTGGGATTTCTTTCGAATTGTACTATCACAGGGCCACGTTGGTTTTTAATAATTTTTCTAATGAAAAATACCAACTTCAATTCTTAGAATCTGAATTTAAGTTTAAATCTGGGATAAATAGACCAATAAAAATAGTAGAAAAAAATAAATATGTTCGAGGAAGAAGGAAACAGAATGAGCTGCTAGCAAGAATTAATTTTAACTTAGACCAAAGTTCAAAAACTACATTGATTGTCTTTGATGATATACCAATTAATGAAGAAGAATTCAATAAATTAGAGGAACAAAAGGGTTTTAAACAAGATAAACTTCATTCTTACGACCCAAACTACTGGAATGATTATTCTGTAATAGAACCAAACCAAGCAATTAAATCGTTTAAGGTTAATTCTAATTGACTTAATATTTAGCTGGTTTACTCCCTGGTAATGTTTTTAAAATAAATTCTCTTAAATCGTTATTTGCTTTTTTCAAATCCTCTTTTCTAAGGTACATCATATGACCACTTCGGTAACCCTTAAAATGCATTCTGTCTCTTAGCTTACCGCTAGGATCAATTTGCCACTGAGTATATTTAGCTGCAAAATATGTAGTTGCCCCATCATAATAACCTGACTGAGTTAAAATATTTAAATACGGGTTTTGAGCCATGGCTTGTCTTAGATCTTCTCTTGTGTTTAAATTATCATCTTCCCAAGGATGAACTGGTCCAAACATATTATACTTTACATCTGTTTTAAATTTTAGTTCATTGGAAATATATTGGTTAATAGCAGGAGTAAATGAATGTTCCCAAGAATCTAATTCTGAATTATAATCTGGATTATCACCAGATTGCTTTTTATCTATTCCTTTGTACCTTGAATCAAGTCTACCTACTGTGAATCCCTCATCTCTTAAAAGTTCCTTCCAAAAAAAACTTTCAGGCAAATCAAGATTATGTTGAAGAATAACTTTTTCTGAAATTCCAGAAAAGTAGGACATTTTTTCAGCAATTTCTTCTTTTTCATTTAAAGATAAGGAGCCTCCTTTTGCAATAGCAGGAATCAATTGATTGATTGCATAATCTTCAGAAATGGGTAAAACATCTAAGATATCTAAGTTTTGCAAGTCTTCACTTAATTTATTATGATACCATGAAGCAGCTGTATAATAAGGTAAATTCAAAGCCGATGAAACTGGACCCCCTACTCTTAGGGTTCTATAATCTGCTGGTGAGACAAGAATTACACCATTCAAATACATCCACTGTTTATTTTGTAATGCAAGAGACAGTCCCATGACCCTTGTACCTCCATAACTTTCCCCAATTAAATATTTGGGAGCATCCCATAAATTTTTTCTTGTGACAAATGTATTTAGCCATTCTGATAAATATGAGATATCTGCACTAATACCAAAAAACTTTTCTCTTTTAGGATATTCACCATTTATTTTGTGCATTCTAGAATAAGCAGTATTTACTGGATTGATAAAAACTATATCTGCTGTATCCAATATAGAATAGGGGTTATTTTTATAACCATATGGCTGAATAGGAAATCCTTCATTATCAATTTTTAAGATTCTTGGTCCAGTGTAAGCCAAATGCATCCATACTGATGCTGAGCCAGGACCTCCATTGAATGAAAAAATAATTGGTCTATAATTATCATTAACATCAGTCCTTCTATAAAAGGTATAGAATAGAGAAGCCTCTGCAACCCCATCCTCATTCCAAACTGGCTGTGTTCCAGTCTCAGCAACGTAACTAATTTTCTTGCCATTTATATATGTCTGGTGGTTTGTTTTTACAATTGTATCTACTGGTAAAGATCTATTTTGCGAAAATGAAACATTCAAAAATAAAATAGAAATTATAGTAAATAAGTGCTTTCTGATAGTCATGCTTTTTATTACAAATTTAAAAAAAAGCGGCTTTGAATTAAACCGCTCTTATTATTAAGTTAAAATAATTTACTTTACTTCAATTAATTTTCTAGATTTTGAAATTACTTCCTTTAATTTAGGTAAAGTAATTGTCAATATACCATTGGTATAAATAGCCTTGATTTTACTTTGATCTACCTCTTTAGGTAATGAAAAAGTTCTATTAAATGAATTATAGTTAAATTCTTGCCTATTGTAATTGAAACCATTTTTTACATCGTTTTCGTGCTTGGAAGTTGAGGAAACTGTAATTAAATCGTTATCAATTTC
Source organism: uncultured Bacteroidota bacterium (assembly GCA_902635965.1). Classification (GTDB taxonomy): domain Bacteria; phylum Bacteroidota; class Bacteroidia; order Flavobacteriales; family Flavobacteriaceae; genus TMED96. The sequence continues at coordinate 57,240 of CACPQA010000004.1, read as the reverse complement.
AATTTCAAAATCTTTTTTATCCATTCCAGGGGCAGCAATTTCAAGTTGATATTGATTTTCCTTTTCAATTGTATTAACAGCCGGTAAAGTGTTGTTAAAAGAATCGAAATTAAACCATCTATTATCAAGTAATTCATCCAGTAATATAGGATTCCATCTATTTAAATTTGTTGTAATTAAATTCATAATATTAAATTTTAAAGTTCATTTAAATACCTGCAAAACATATACCAAGGATATTATAATGTCATTTTGACATTATTTTAAGTAAAATTAATGACATTATGTCTTATTTTATGGCTTCTTGAACTTTATCAGCAGCTTCTTTAAAATCAATTGCTGAAAGTACATTCAGATTTGAATTGTCAATAATCTCTTTGGCTATATCTGAATTTGTCCCCTGAAGTCTTACTATAATTGGGATATTAATGCTTTCAATATTCTTATAAGCCTCAACGATACCGTTAGCTACTCTATCACATCGAACTATTCCTCCAAAGATATTTATGAGTATTGCTTTGACACTCGGATCTTTAAGAATAATTCTAAATCCTTTTTCAACTCTTTCTGCATCTGCCGTACCACCTACATCAAGAAAATTGGAAGGGGAACCTCCTGCTTGTTTAATTAAATCCATTGTCGCCATTGCAAGACCAGCTCCATTAACCATACAACCAACATTTCCCTCCAAGTCAATATAATTAAGACCTGCTTTATCAGCCTCAACCTCTGTAGGGTTTTCTTCTGCTAAATCTCTTAAGTCTAAGTAATCTGGGTGACGAAATAAAGCGTTATTGTCAATCGTTACTTTAGAGTCTACCACAATAATTCTATCATCGGAAGTTTTAAGAAGAGGATTAATCTCAAAGAGTGACGAATCTGACTTGACATATGCTTTGTATAATGAAAAGATAAATTTTGTCATGTCTTTGAAAGCCTCTCCCTTGAGACCTAAATTAAAAGCAATTTGTCTAGCTTGATATTTTTGCAAACCAATTGTAGGATTAACAGTTTCTTTGAAAATGAGTTCAGGTTTTGTTTCAGCAACCTTTTCGATATCCATTCCACCTTCAGTGGAATACATTATAATATTTTTACAATTTTTTCTATCCAACAAAATTGACATATAGAATTCCTTAGTTTCCGATTCACCTTGATAGTATACATCCTCTGCAATAAGTATTTTTCTCACTTTTTTTCCTTCAGGAGGTGTTTGGGGCGTTATAAGCATCATTCCAATCATTTTTTTAGCGATTTGTTTTACTTCATTTAATGATTTTGCAATTTTAACTCCACCCCCCTTTCCTCTACCTCCAGCGTGAATTTGCGCCTTAACTACATAGATATTTGTACCAGTTACTTTATTTAATTTTTGGGCAGCCGTGAAGGCATCTTCTGCATTGCTGACAACTATTCCTTTCTGCGTGGAAACACCATAGCTAGCTAAAATTTCTTTACCTTGATACTCGTGCAAATTCATAATAAATTCTTTCCTACAAAAATATAAAATTCTATAATCCTGACTTAAAAATTATAATCAGAATAATGTTTTAAATGTAACAATAATTTGAAATTTTAATATTTTACAAAAAGTATTTGTTACAAATTTGTATAAGATGTTAATTTTGCACTTGAATTTAGTAAAATGAAAAATCATCAATTATTAAAAATTGCTGAAGATTTTGGTGGTCCTGTATATATTTATGACGCTGAAAAAATACAAAATCAATATAATAAACTTGAATCAGCTTTTAAAAGTGTGAAAAATCTAAGCATTAATTATGCAGCAAAAGCACTTAGCAATATTAATATTTTAAAATACCTAAACAATCTTGGAGCTGGTCTTGACACGGTATCATTGCAAGAGGTGGAACTAGGACTTAAAGCAGGCTTTAATCCTAAAAATATTATTTACACACCAAACGGTGTTTCCATAGATGAAATAGAAAAAGTTGTATCATACGGGGCTCAAATAAATATTGACAACCTCGCAATGTTGGAACAATTTGGTAATAAACACCCTTCCGTTCCAGTTTGTATAAGAATAAACCCTCATGTTATGGCGGGAGGAAACAATAATATTTCTGTAGGTCATATTGATTCGAAATTTGGAATATCAATACATCAAATACCTCATTTACTTAGGATCGTTGAAAATACTAAAATGAATATAAATGGTATTCATATGCATACTGGTAGTGATATTTTAGATATTGAAGTTTTCTTGCACGCATCTGAAATTCTATTTAGCACTGCTAGAAAATTTAAAAAATTATCATTTATAGATTTTGGTTCTGGATTCAAAGTTCCATACAAAAAAGGAGATATTGAAACTAACATCGAGGAACTGGGAGAAAAATTAAGTATTAGATTTAATGAGTTTTGTAGAGATTACGGTTACGATTTAACTCTGGTTTTTGAGCCTGGGAAGTATTTAGTAAGTGAGGCAGGATACTTTGTGAGTAAAGTCAATTCTGTAAAACAGACTACTTCTACTGTATTTGCTCAAGTAGAAAGTGGATTTAATCATCTTATTAGACCAATGTTTTATGGCTCCTATCATGAAATTGAAAACTTGTCTAATCCGTCAGGGGAACAAAGATTTTATTCAGTAGTAGGCTACATTTGTGAGACCGACACATTTGGAAGCAATCGAAAAATAAGCGGAATTAAAGAAGGTGATTATCTTGTTTTTAAAAATGCTGGAGCATATTGTTTTTCTATGTCTAGTAATTATAATTCTAGATACAGACCAAAAGAAATTCTTTGGATTGATGATGAAGCCCACCTTATCAGAAAAGAAGAAAAATTTGATGACTTAATTCGTAATCAAGTTGAGTTAGACAGTGAGATTTTAATAAAATCAGTAAATAACACCAGAGCCAATTAATTCGTTCCCTTTGTACCATGCGGCAAATTGGCCACTCGATATCGCCTTTTGTTTTTTATTAAAAATCAAGTAAATCCCTTCTTGACAACAAAATATTTCTGCTCGTTTCAAAGGCTGCCTATATCTTATTCGGGCTAATATTTTTTCAGATGAGTTCAAATCAATTTTTAAATCTGGTCTTACCCAGTGAATATCTTTATGTTTAATTAGTAGGCCTTGTCGGTACAATCCTGGATGGTTTTTTCCTTCACCTACATAAATAATATTTTTTTTCACATCTATTTCAATAACAAACAAAGGATTTTTAAATCCTCCAAGTTGTAACCCTTTTCTTTGGCCAATAGTAAAAAAATGAGCTCCATCATGATAACCAATCGTTTCCCCATCTGATTCAGAATATTTATACTTTTCAACAGATCTTTTAAGGAAGTTTTCAGCTTTATTATTCAAAACTTTCTTGAATATCTTTTCGTCTGGTGATACTTTGATTATTTTGCCTTTTTTAATTTTTAATTTTTGTTGAAGAAATTCTGGTAATTTTATTTTACCAACAAAACATAAGCCTTGAGAGTCTTTTTTATTTGCAGTTATAAGGCTATTTTCCTTTGCTATTTTTCTTACATCAGTTTTGTTTAAATCCCCAATAGGGAACAAAACTTTTGATAATTGAATTTGATTTAGCTGACATAAAAAGTACGACTGGTCCTTGGTTTTATCTTTACCCTCTAATAACTGATAAATTGTTTTATTTCCTTTTTTTGATTCTTTTTTTCTACAATAGTGGCCAGTTGCGATGTAATCCACACCAAGTGATTCAGCTTTCGAAAGGAAAATATCAAACTTGATCTCTTTATTACACAAAATATCAGGGTTAGGTGTTCTGCCTACTTTGTATTCTTGAAACATATAATCCACAATTCTTTTTTTGTACTCTTTACTTAAATCAATAACCTGGAATGGAATTCCTAATTTTTCACTTATAATCAAAGCATCGTTACTATCTTCCAGCCATGGACATTCATTTGAAATGGTAACAGATTCGTCATGCCAATTTTTCATGAAGATTCCAATAACATGATACCCTTGTTGTTTTAAGATAAGAGCTGCAACACTTGAATCAACTCCTCCTGAAAGAGCTACAATTACTTTTTTGCTCATTTAATCTAAGCTTATCTTTTGCTATTTAAACGTTTTTGTTTTTCAGCCTGCTCCATTGCCTTTTGAAGTCTGGCACTAAATCCTGATACTTTTCTTGGTTTCTTTTTGTTTTCTTCAATTTGGAGTAAGATTTTACTCTCATTAACGACAAATTTTTTGATTACAACCATCAAAAGTATGGTTAACAAATTTGACACAAAATAGTATAAACTCAGACCACTTGAGTAATTGTTAAAGAAAAAAAGCATCATTAAAGGCATTAAATACATAATAAATTTCATGTTTGGCATTCCAGGCTGTGGAGGTGGTTGTTGTTGTCCCATTGTCATCATCGTGTAAATAAAAATTGCTACAGATGCTAAAATCGGAAATAAACTTATGTGATCTCCGTAAAAAGGTATATTAAACGGTAATTCTAAAATAGAATCATATGATGACAAATCATCAGCCCATAAAAAACTTTTTTGCCTTAAAGCGAATGCGACTGGGAAAAAACTAAATAACGCATAAAACACTGGTAACTGAACTAACGCTGGCAAACAACCCGACATAGGATTTGCGCCAGCTCGTGAATAAAGAGACATTGTCTCTTGTTGCCTTTTAACAGCATCTTTTGAAAACTTTTTATTTATCTCCTCTATTTCGGGTCTTAATATTTTCATCTTGACTTGAGAGACATATGACCGATATGTTACAGGCGACATCGCTAGCCTTACTATAATAGTCATTATAATTATTGAAATACCAAATGGCATAAAAGAGCTTATAAAATTAAATAGAGGAATAAAAATATATTTATTAATCCACCCAAAAATACCCCAGCCATAGTTTACACTTTTCTCAATACCTATGTTGTAATTCGAAAGTGTAGAATATTGAGAGGGGCCAAAATACCATTGAAATTTAAAATCAAAATCTCCACCTCCTTTAAGTGGAATTACGGAACTATAAAACTTTGTATATTTTTCTTTTTTATCCTCAGACTGAACTAGATTTTCAGATTTGAGAAATACATTGCTAATTTTTTTATGTGGAATTAGTATGGAATTAAAAAAATGTTGTTTGTAACTTATCCACTGAATTTCATCAACTTTTTCTTCATCATTACCGGAAATACTAAGTTCATTTACTTTACCATTTTCGTATCCATAAGTAAGTTCAGTATATCTATTTTCATACTCCACACTTCTGGAGTTTCTGAATGATTTTAAACTCCATTCGAGTTTATTTATCTCTGAGGCGTCAACAAAACTTTGCAAGTTTGAAGAAGTTATACTGTAATCTAATAAATAAGAATCGGGTGACAGTGAGTATTGAAATTCTATCCATTTTTCTTGGTTAAAATAAGCTCGCATTGTTAATATCCCATTTTTAGATTTGTTTTTATTTATTTCAAAGTTCAATTTGGATGTATTGATTTGTCTTCCATCTTTTAGTTTAAAGACCAAATTCGTAGTTTGGTTGTTGTCCACTAAATTGAGTGGTTCTTCTAGGTAATTCTCAAAATTTATAAGATTTGCTTTAGTAATTTGTCCACCTCTATTAGAAATAAATATTTTAATCAAATTGTTTTTCAGTTCATAAAACTTTTCCTCTTTTTTACTCTCAAAAGCAAAATTTTCAAGATCAACTGATTCTTTATTTGTTTGTTTAGAATTTTGGTTCAGTAACTGATTTTCAGATTCAATAAGACTTTTGTTTTCTAATTTATCCTCAGCCTGATTATTTAAATTTTGTTCTTGTTGACGCATAAGCATCCAAGTCATAATTAGAGCAATTAAAACAAATCCGATTAGTTGATATGGATCTAATTTTTTCTCTTCCATACTAATTAGTGTTATTTTTTAAATTTTCAATTGATGAATTTATGAAACTTTTAAATAATGGATGAGGTTCTAATACTGTGCTAGAATATTCAGGATGAAATTGAACTCCAATAAACCAGGGATGTTTTTTATGTTCAATGATCTCAACTAAATTTGTTTCTGGATTAATTCCAGATGGAATAAGATCTCCGTCATTAAATTGGTCCAAATATTTGTTATTAAATTCATATCTGTGTCTGTGTCTCTCTGATATTACTTCTTTATTATATATTTTTTCAGTTTTAGAATTTTTCAATAGTTGACACTCCCAGGCACCTAATCTCATAGTGCCTCCTTTATTGATGACACTTTTTTGATTTTCCATAAGAGAAATTATAGGATTTTTACAATCTTCCTTCATTTCAGTTGAATTAGCATCTTCAAGCTTTAAAACATTTCTAGCATATTCAATCACAGCCATTTGCATTCCTAAACAAATGCCTAAAAATGGGACATGATTTTCCCTTGAGTATTTAATGGCGTTAATTTTGCCCTCCATACCTCTTTCACCAAATCCAGGTGCGACAATTATACCATTTAATTTTACTAACAGTTCACTCAAGTTAGTTTCTTCGATTAATTCAGAGTGAATCGTAATAATATTTACTTTCACTTCATTAGCTGCTCCCGCATGAGTCAGAGATTCAAGAATGGATTTATATGAATCTTGAAGTTCAACATACTTTCCAACAAGACCTATATTAACAGTCTTGTCTGAATTTTTTAATTTATCGAGGAAGACTTTCCATTTGTCCATCTTACTTGACTTAATAGTAGATAATCTAAGTTTTTTAAGTACAACCTTATCTAAACGTTCTTTTTGCATTAGAATTGGTACATCATAAATCGTTTCTGCATCAATTGATTCAATGACTGCCTCATTTTGGACATTACAGAATAACGCTATCTTATTTTTTATCGCATTTGACAGTTTGTGCTCTGTTCTGCACACTATTATATCTGCGTTTACTCCACTTTCCATCAAAGTTTTCACGGAGTGTTGCGTTGGTTTGGTTTTTAACTCAGCAGCTGCAGATAAATAAGGGATTAAAGTTAAATGAATTACCGATGAGTTTTCTTCACCCAATTCCCACTTTAATTGGCGGACAGCTTCTATATATGGCAAAGACTCTATATCACCCACAGTACCACCAATTTCAGTTATGATTATATCAAAGTTATTATTTCTTCCTAGAGATAAAATTCTGTCTTTTATCTCATTCGTTATATGAGGAATGACTTGAACTGTTTTTCCGAGAAAATCTCCTTTTCTCTCCTTTTCAATAACATTTTGATAAATTCTTCCTGTTGTTACATTATTTGCCTGCGATGTTTTTACATTCAAAAACCTTTCATAGTGACCAAGGTCAAGATCTGTTTCTGCTCCGTCGTCAGTAACAAAACATTCACCATGTTCATAGGGATTTAAAGTTCCAGGGTCAATATTTAAATAGGGGTCCAACTTTTGAATTGTAACTCTATAATTTTGAGCCTGAAGCAGTTTCGCCAAAGAAGCTGCGATAATGCCCTTTCCAAGTGAAGAACTTACACCCCCCGTTACAAATATATATTTAGTTTTATGAGACATCCGGATATAAAAATTTCCGGACTTAAAATTACAAAAACTATTCGTGAAATTTTAAAACTAAATATTATTTCTTGATTTCTATTATATCATAATCTTTGTTTTGAAGAATATAAAATCCAAAATTAGAATAACCACCACCTTTGTCAGGCAAATATTTGAATTTATTTTCAATGTAATTTGTTTCTTCTATTTTATTACTGAATATTTTGTTTTGATAAGCCAATCTTAATATCACATCCAAAGTGACATCGAAAGCACGATAGCTTTCCTTCGATGGATAATCTCCATATTTTTTTAAAAATTTGTCTTTGAATTTTTTCCTTTCTATTGTCTCCCTTGGAAAATTATCATTTAGGTAAGTGAATTTAATATTACCCAAGTGTTTTCTCGAAATATTTATGTTATCATAAATTGCTGTTCTTAAACTTGAATAAAGGTGAACATCACGATTCTTTCCAACCTGTGAGTTCAGTAATGATGTAACATTTGCAGCAAGGCCTAGGTTTTGTGATTCAAAAATAACTTGATTTTTTAATGAATCAACCAAAAGTGAATCTATTAACTCAGGTATTACAAATCCACCTTTTTCAGATTCTACAAAATGCGCATCTGGAAAAGTATTTTTAAATTGGTTTGCAACTTTAAAATTTATACTATCTGTGATGACAAGCAGGTTTTGGGTCGTATCTATTTGATTTTTTATGTAGTTCATCATTACCTTTCTCAATCTTTTTAACCGACCAACTGATTGAAAAACATTTTTTTCTCCAGCTATTTCTTTGGTGGATAACGGAGAAATAATAGGTACATCAGATATTTGACTGTTTTTTGAAAAAAAATCAAAGTTTTTGGGGATCAAGGGCCCGATGATAGCATTTATTCCTTCCCATTTAATTGAAGATATCTTTTCGTCAATAACACTTAAATCGTTTTGTGTATCAATAACCTTAATTTTTGTTTTGATTCCAATTGAATCACAAAATTCTTTTGCCATTTCCATACCAAAATAGAAGTCGGTGGAAATGGTATGTAAATTTCTTTTAGAAAGCTTAGCGTTCGTTTTTTTAACAGAATCAAATTCTATTTCTCTGACTTTAAAAGGTAAAAAACAGACCAATTGCAGATAATTATTTGAAAAAAAGGAGTCTTTAAGGGAAATTCTCTCAGATAGCAAGCCGTTTTTTATATCAAAATTCCCTGTAAACTCATCTGGTATTTTTAATATCATCTCTGCTTGGAGACGGTTATTTATTAAACTTGGATTATATGCTATTAAACTATCTTTAGAAATTCCGATTTTTTGACTTAATTGAGATATATTTTCATTCAACTTGACTTGATAGTAATTAAGTTCATTTTCAAAATCATTGACTATAGTATCTTTTCCTGTAGGTAACAATATTTGCTGTCCTATCTTTAATCCACTAACTATTTCAGGGTTAATTTTTTCTAATTCACTAATTTTAAGTCCGTATTCGTACGCTAATCTCCACTTTGTTTCTTTTGGTTTTACAATATGCTTTTTATAACTAACCAACACTGGCTTGTCCACTGTACTTGGCTTATTTTTAAAAAATGGTATTTGCAATTTCATTTTTCTTTTTAGACCAATCTTATCAATTAATGGGTTGTACTCTTTGATAGTTTCAATTGAAATATTATAGATTTTTGATAAAGAATATAGAGTTTCTTTTTTCTTTACTTTGTGAACAATAAATCTATCCGGTGTGATTTGAGAAAATGAAATAAATCCGAATATCAAAAAAAAGAAAAAAAATAATCTCAACTTCATACTACTCCCATTCTATTGTAGATGGTGGTTTAGAACTAACATCATAAACAACTCTATTAACACCTATTACATTATTGATTATTTTGTTTGAAACTTTTTGAAGAAATTCATAGGGTAAATTAATCCAATCTGCAGTCATACCGTCAGTAGAGCTGACGGCTCTTAAAACAACACATTTTTCATATGTTCTTTCATCACCCATGACACCAACACTCTGTACTGGTAATAAAATTGCACCGGCTTGCCAAATTGTGTCATATAATCCCTCCTCTTTCAAACTATTTATAAAAATCGAGTCTACTTCTTGTAATAAACTTACTTTTTCAAAAGTTATGTCTCCTAAAATCCGTATGCCAAGTCCTGGACCAGGAAAAGGATGACGACCCAAAATAGAATCGTCTATTTTTAATGTTTTACCCACTCTTCTCACTTCGTCTTTAAAAAGCATCCTGAGAGGCTCTATGATTTTCAGTTTCATAAAGTCAGGTAAACCACCAACATTGTGGTGGGATTTTATTGTTGCTGATGGACCCTTTACTGATTGTGATTCTATTACGTCTGGATATATTGTTCCTTGGGCTAGCCATTCTACATTTTTGATTTTTTTAGCTTCTTCATCAAAAACATCAATGAAGGTATTACCAATAATTTTTCTCTTTTCTTCTGGATCGGTAACACCTTTTAAATTATTTAAAAATTGTTTTGATTTGTCAACACCTATAATATTAAGTCCCATATTTTTATACTGACTCAATACACTTTCAAACTCGCCTTTTCTTAAAAGACCATTATTGACAAAAACACATATTAAATCATCACCAATAGCTTTATTAATTAGAATAGCAGCGACTGAAGAATCAACTCCTCCTGATAATCCCAAAATAACTTTATCTTTTTTAATCTTGTACTTAATTTTTTTAACTGTCATTTTAATGAATGAATCTGGAGTCCATGTTTGTTTTATTTTAGATATTTTAACTAAGAAATTTTCTAAAAGTTTAATACCAAAAGCAGTGTGATAAACCTCAGGATGAAATTGAATAGCGAAAGTGTGTTCAGACTTGAATTTAAAAGCAGCATTATTTACATCCTCAGTACTAGCTAACTTTTCAGAACCAAAGGGTAATTTATTTATTGTGTCTGCATGACTCATCCAAACTTGAGATTCATTTTTAAAACCATCTAGTAAGTTACTAGAGTCATAAATAACTAATTTCGCTCTTCCATATTCTCTGCTGGAGGATTTTCCTACCACTCCCCCATAATAATTGGCTAAAAATTGTGCACCATAGCAAATTCCTAGAATAGGAAGATTTCCCTTAATTTTTGTAATGTCAATTTTAGGAGCATTTTTAGAATGCACGGAAAAAGGAGAACCTGATAAAATTACAGCACTGTATTCCAATATTTTTTTTGGGAGATTATCATAACTAAATATTTCACAATAAACATTTAGCTCTCTGACTCTTCTAGCAATTAGTTGGGTATATTGAGACCCGAAATCAATAATTAATACCTTGGATTCCATTCTCAAAAATACAATTAATCTTTCTTCAAAATAGAGATTAGGTAATTAAATTATTTTATGTCAAGAACTAAAAACTTTTTTTCAAATAAATCAATGTTACTAAACAAATTTTCAAAAAAAGTATCACCATAGTGAAGGTAAAAGTCTATAAAATTGATTTTTCTTTCTTGAAAAATATTATCAGGGTTGACTTCTTTATAGATATATGTTAAATCATTTTTAATGGAAATCATTTTCCTTTTTTGAGCCTTTAATAATCTTTTTTCTAGTTTGTCAATTCCATTAAATTGTTTTCTCTTTTGTGCGTTTACAGCTCCCAGAAATGAAGAGTCTGTTACTTTAACTATACCATCCAAAACTTCAAACTGCTTGTTTAGGGCATCTTTTAAGTAATTTAAATTAATATCAATTTCACTATGCTTTTTAATATTTAGATTGATAAATTCATTTTCTTTAAGAAAAATTTCATTCTCATTTATTAAATATTTATTGATTTTTCTTCTCATTTTTTGTGTTAAAAGCAAGACAGACGCACGGGGATTAATAATTGGAAATACAACACCATGGTAGTCAAAAAAATTTTTAAGCTGCAACCAATAAGACATTTCACTTGGTCCTCCTATGTAGCAAAGATTTGGTAGAATTACTTCTTGATATAAGGGCCGCATCAAAACATTTGGAGAAAAATTTTCTGGGCATTTATTAAGCTCATTTAACATTTCTTGTAGGGAAACATTTTTATCAGAAAGAATGTATTTTGACCCTTTTCTAATAATTCTTTGTCTTGAATTCACCTTTAAATAAAATAAATTAATTTCTCTCGGATTTACCTGAGGAATATATTTTTCTGAGTAATTCTTCTTTATACTCTTTAAAGTTTTATTTACACATCGTTGACATGTATTATTAATCAACTCGTCTTCCATGTAGGAGGCAAATACTTTTTTAAGATTATGAGAATCTGGATCAATTATAATAAGCCCTTTATCTCCAAATAATTGATGAACTAAATTTCTAGTCGCTTTAGCTAATGTAAAGATATATTTGTAGGCAGATTTAATCATTTTTTTAATTTTATTAGCCAAATTATTTGTAGGGAAATAACTTAATATTTGATCTAAAAAAACACTAATTTCATCTAACTTCATTCTGCCTACGGAGCCTTTAGATTTTGTTAAATAATTTATTTTTTTATCTCTAAAATAGACCTCGGATATTTCTTCAAAATCATGGTCTTCAGAAGCTAACCAAAAAACAGGGATAAAATTATTTTTAGGATATTCTCTTTTCAGTTTTACGCACATGTTTATAACACTAATTATTTTGTATATAAAAAATATCGGACCAGTTAAAATACTAAGCTGGTGTCCAGTAGTTATTGTAAAAGTTGACTCTTTTGACAAAAGATTGATGTTTTTTAAGACTTTTTTGTCCTTTATATCCGAGTATTGAGACAATAGTTCCTTTACCAAAACATTTCTCTTCGATAAAGAAAAACTTTTCTTCATCTCCAACTGTTTTTTAAAGTTTTTAAGATCAAAACTTGAATTATAAAATTTTTTTAAGGCTTTATTTCCATTTAAAAAATCAAATACAAAATCTGAATAAATTCTAGTTTTATTTAAATCAATGTTTTTTTTCAATTATTTTAATTTAAGTGTAAATTAATAAAGTATTAATTAAATTAATATTTAGCTACTTACTGGTTCACCAAATAAATCAAACTCTGTGACTTTCATGATTTTAATTTTACAAAAATCTCCCAGCCTTAGATAAAATTTTGATGCATCCACTAAAATTTCATTATCAACATCTGGAGAATCCATTTCAGTTCTGCAAATAAAGTTTTTACCTTCAACTCTGTCTACTATGCATTTAAAAATTTTATCAATTTTTTTGTTATTCATATCGAGAGATATCTCTGCCTGCTGAGACATAATTTCTCCGGCTCTTTTTTCTTTTTCTTCCTCAGATACGTCATCGATTAAACCAAAAGCGCATGTGTTTTCTTCATGAGAATAGGTAAAACAACCTAAACGCTCGAATCTATTTTCTTGAAGCCAATCTTTTAATTCAGTGAAATCCTCTTCTTTTTCTCCGGGATATCCTACCATGACAGTAGTCCTCAATGCAATTCCTGGTACTTTGTCTCTTATTTTTTTTATTAAATAATTAATTTTTTCTTTACTAGCACCTCTTTTCATTGACTTCAGGATATGATTAGATATGTGTTGAATTGGCATATCAAGGTATTTACAAATTTTTTTCTCCTTAGACATAACATCTAAAATTTCCTCGGGGAAACCAGTAGGGAATGCATAATGAAGTCTAATCCATTCTATTCCATCCACTTGACATAATTTAGACAAAAGAACATCAAGCATTCGTCTCTTGTAAATATCAATCCCATAATAAGTTAAATCCTGAGCAATTAAAATTATTTCTTTAACTCCATTTTGAGCTAAATTTTTAGCCTCAAAAATCAACTCTTCTATAGCTTTTGATTTATGACTTCCTCGCATTAATGGAATTGAACAAAAAGAACAAGGTCTGTCACATCCTTCAGAAATTTTTAAATAACTATAATGCTTAGGTGTAATTCTCTGTTTTTCTCCAAGCAAACTATATTTGTAGTCAACCTTAAGTCTTTCTAATAATTGAGGTAAATCATTAGTTCCAAAATATTGATCCACCTCTGGAATATTCTTTATCAAGTCTTCTTTATACCTTTCGCTTAAACAGCCTGTTACGAATACTTTATCTATTTCACCAATTTGTTTTCTCCTTACATTTTTTAAAATTGTATTTATAGATTCTTCTTTAGCTCTATTAATAAAGCCACAAGTGTTTATTACTACGATATTACCATCTTTCTCACTAGATACATCTTTTCCACCATTTTTAAGATGACTAATTAGAACTTCAGAATCGTAAATGTTTTTTGAACATCCTAAAGTTATTACGTTAATTTTATTTTTAATCGCTTTAGTTCTCATTTAGATTAAATACGTTTTGTAAAAAAATTAATGTTGATTCCTGGACATTAACATAATTTTTATTTACAAGATTGTGAGCTATCTCGTGGCCCCCAGCGTCATCAAAAGCGATTTCTAGCTTTAAGGAATCTTCTGTTCCTAATTGTTTAAACATCCTTCTCATAGCCTGAACGGATACAACATTATCTTGTTCTAATTCATTTTTATAATAAAATCCAGAAAAAGCTGGCACCTTAACTTTTCTAAATATTTTTTTATTCATTGCTGTTTCTAGCAACTTTTGCATTTCTATAGGAGCCTCAAGACGATATTTAGTGGTCCAAAACTTTTCTTTATCTTTCCAAGTTTTAGTAATGTAATGATACTTGCCACCCTCAACAAGTCTAGCTATGTAGAGACCCCAAGGTAAAGTAGCTACAAAATCAAGTGGATGGGTAATCCTTATATTTGGTGCATACATAACTAAGGCGTCAACTTCAGGGTGGTTTGCAGCAAGTGTAAGAGCAGCACTGCAACCAGTAGAAGTACACATTAAAATTACCTTCTCACCAATTATTTTACCAATAGCTAAAGCTTCACGAGCACTATCTAAGTATTTTTCTCCTGTATATTCAATCAAAGGCTCATCTGAATTTAATCCATGTGCATAAAGTCTTGGTAGGTAAATATTTGAGTTTAATTTTTCAGCGATATTTATATGCACTGGAGATCCGTCCTGTGAAGAACCTGAAAATCCATGAAGATAAACTATACTTATGTTTGTTTTTTTTGGAACTGAATCATAAAATATAATTCTAGATTCATTTCCTTCTTTAATATTTTTAAATTTTGATTCTTTTTGATCAATCCATGACTTAACTTCATTAATTCTTAACTTGATTTTAGGCAAGTCTTTAAAAATTACTGGCTTTTCAATTTTAGGACCAAGAAGAAAAATCAAAATAAAAAAACTAACAAATAAAATTACCTTTTTCATTTAATTGAAAAATGAATTAATAAAGTTTTTACTATCAAATATCTTCATATCATCAATACCCTCTCCTATTCCAATATATTTAATTGGAATTTGGAATTGATCACAAATTCCAATTACAACTCCTCCTTTAGCAGTTCCATCTAGCTTTGTAATAGCTAAAGAATTTACATCGGTAGATTCAATAAATTTTTTTGCTTGTTCAAAGGCATTTTGTCCTGTTGAGCCGTCTAAAACTAGTAGAATTTCGTGAGGTGCTTCAGGAATGACTTTGTTCATAACCCTTTTTATTTTTGATAGTTCATTCATTAAATTCACTTTATTGTGCAATCTTCCCGCAGTATCTATTAATACTATGTCAGATTTTTTTGAAATAGAAGAATTTAATGTGTCGTGTACTACAGATGCAGGATCACTACCCATTTGTTGTTTTACAATGTCAACTTTAGCTCTTTTGGCCCAAACTTCTAGTTGATCAATTGCTGCGGCTCTGAACGTGTCAGCAGCACCTATTATGACCGATTTGCCTGCATTTTTAAATTTATTAGCCAATTTCCCAATGGTTGTAGTTTTTCCAACTCCATTAACTCCAACAATCATAATTACATATGGACCATTGTTTGAAATTTCAACTTCCTTAAAGTCATGATTATCTACTTCTAGAATTTTGGTAATTTCATCTTTTAAGATTTTATTTAAGTCTTCAGTGTTGATATACTTATCTCTAGCAACTCTTTCTTCAAGTTTATCAATTATCTTAATTGTAGTTGAAACTCCAACATCAGCGCCAATAAAAATTTCTTCTAAATCGTCGAGAAAACTTGCATCAACTTTTGATTTACCTGCAATTGATTTTTTAATATTCGAAAAAAAAGACTTTTTGGACTTATCAAGCCCTTTGTCTATTTTTTTCTCACTTTGACTTGAAAATAGCTTTTTAAAGAAGTTCATTGGATATAAAACTTCCTGTAAAATTAAGCTTAATAATTATAAGTAAAAAAGATTATTTTTTGTTAAACCATTCGTTGGCCAAATCTGGAGATATAATACTTTCAGAAAAAGTATAGGAGTTAGAACCATCTTTTTTGGTCATTTTTATGACTTTAGTAAGTTTTTTCGAACCTGTTTGTAGTGATGCTACCGCTTTTTTAGCCATAATTATTTAATTTCTTTATGTAAAGTCATTTTTTTAAGAATAGGATTAAATTTTTTAATCTCTAAACGATCAGGTGAATTTTTCTTATTTTTAGTTGTTACATATCTAGATGTACCTGGTAAACCAGAATCTTTGTGTTCGGTGCATTCTAATATAACCTGAATTCTATTCCCTTTTTTTGCCATTACTAATCCTTAATTAGTTTTTTATTTTTTCTTAACACTTCAGTAATGCCTTTTTTATTAATTGTTTTTAAAATTGATGTGGTCACTTTCAAAGTAACCCACTTGTTTTGCTCGGGGATAAAAAATCTCTTTTTAACAAGGTTAATATCAAATCTTCTCCTTGTCTTATTTATGGCCTTAGAGACATTGTTCCCAAACATAACTCTCTTTCCCGAAATTTGACAAATTTTAGACATATATATCTGTTGAGTTTGCAAATTTAAGTTTTTTTAACAAGTTTCAAAACTTGTAGCTTATTTAGATTTTAATTTGATATAAAAAAATAGATATAAAGATGAAATTATAAATTTCTAATTGTTATGAATTAATTGGCAACAAATTATTTATTTGTTAAATATTGTGTAGTTTTTGCAAAAAAAAAATAAAAATATTTACTTTTAAAATAAATTTAAGATATACAGAATAATGATAACAAAACAACAAGTACTTGACGCGCAACAGACCTGGGGATCTGGTGTTGTCAAAATTGGTTCTCTTCGAGATAGTAGATCAGACTGTGAAGAATATACAAATGATTTTCTTGATAGGCTTTACGCATTTGATTCAAGCGAAGTTTTATTTAAACCAACTAAATGTGCTGATCAGCAATTTAGACCTTCCAAGGCAGAAGCTTTATCTTATTTCATTTCAGGTGAAGATAGAGCATGCGATGAGGACAAAGGTTTTGCAATTAACCCTTGGACCAATGTTAGATTTGAAAATGCAGGAATGATACTTGAAGAAAATCGAGCAATTTCTATGGGTAATTATTTTTTTACAGATCTTGATGGCAACGAAGCTAAGGTTGAATATACTTTTGGGTATAAACTAATTGATGATGCTTTGAAAATTGATTTGCATCACTCATCGTTTCCATATACTGGCTAACTTTTGGGTTTAAGTAATTTAATTGCTAAGCTTTTGACAACTTGATTAAAAGTCAACCTAGGGTTTTGATTAGTGAGTAATACGGATTAGCATTATTGAATGATCTTAATTAGCATCTCAAAAACTTTATTTACAGTTTTTAAAATGATTCTTTCTCTGTGATTCCCAAAATTGAATTTTTCAGTTATGATTTTATCTTCTTTGGATATTGAAATATAAACAGTTCCAATTTTTTCTTTTGAATCTCCTAGAGAAGGGCCTGCAGTACCAGTTGTTGAAAGACCATAGGTGGAGTTAAATTTTTCTCTTACTTTTATGGCCATTTCTTTTGACACCTCTTTGCTAACAACAGAATGAGTTTTGATAAGTTGCTTATCAACTCCTAAGATTTCTCTCTTGACAGAGCTGTTGTAAGCTGTAATACTTCCCAAAAAATAGTCAGACGATCCAGGAATTTTAGTAAGTCTCGATGCAATTTCGCCTCCAGTGCAACTTTCTGCGATTGCCAAAGTAATATTATTTTTTTTAAATAAATTTTGAATTTGTTTTTCAATAGGTGCATCTTCTTCATAACCAACAAATATATCTTTAATTAGAGGTAACAATTTTGCAACATATTTATCTATTTTTGCATGAATTTGCTTTTCATTTATTCCTTTTGACGATAGCCTCAATCTGACTCTTCCTAAATTGGGTAAATAAGCAAACTTTATATCTTTAGGTAATTCTTTTTCCCAAGATTCAATTCTTTTAGCAATATGACTTTCACCTAGGCCATAAGTTAATAATGTTTTATTTACTATGTGGGATTTAGAATATTTTCTAAGTTCAGGTATAACTTTTTCATTCATTAAATGTTTCATTTCAAAAGGAACTCCCGGAAGTGAAATCACATTTTTTTTGTTTTTCCTAAACCACATCCCAGAGGCTGTACCGTACTCATTAATTAAAATTTTAGCTTTAGAAGGCAGTAAAGCTTGATTTTTATTTAATTCATTAATGGGTCTTTTAACATAATCTTTAAATATTTTTATGATAAGTTCTAGTACATCAGCGTTTGTAATTAGTTTGTCATTGAAGAATTCACATAATGCTATCTTTGTTTTATCATCATTAGTTGGGCCTAAACCTCCAGTTATAACTACTAAGTCGGATTTTTCCATAGCACTCTTAAGTGAATTTTTTATATTTTCAATATTATCTGAAATAGATCTTACTTGTAAAACCTCAATACCGATTTTACTTAATTCTTGTGACAGGAATGTCGCATTCGTGTTGACAACTTGACCAATTAAAATCTCATCACCTATACAAATAATTTCAGCTAGCATTAAAATTTAACTTACATTAATTTCAAATAATTTTTCACCCTCCAAAAATCCTTTCAAATTGTCCTCAAAACTAACTAATCCAACCCCAGAAGGGGTTCCTGTAAAAATTAAATCCCCAATTTTGAGTGTGAAGAACTTTGATATATGTTCGATTAATTCATCAATTGGCCAAATCATATTCTTAGTATTGTCTTTTTGTACAATGTTGTCATTTTTTAAGAGGTGAAAATTTAAATTTGAAATTGGTGATAAATCATTTTTGTTCAAAAAATTTCCAACAAGTGTAGAACCATCAAAACCCTTACTTTTTTCCCATGGATGTCCCTTTTCTCTTAAATTTTTTTGAAGATCTCTGGCTGTGAAATCAATTCCTACAGTAATTTCATCATAATATTGATTTGAGTATTTTCGTTCAATATACCTGCCTGGCTTTTTAATTTTTATTACCACTTCTAATTCATAATGAATCTCTTTCGAAAAGTTTGGAATAAAAAAAGATCTACCTTTTGAAATCAAAGCAGTATCGGGTTTTAAAAAAACTAGCGGTTCTTTGGACTTAACATTAGAAAGTTCTTTTATGTGTTCTAAATAATTTTGTCCAACACAGATAATTTTCATTGCCTATTATTCATTTTTTTTAATTTCAATGAGGTAAGAACCTTTTTCGTGTAAAGTGGGAAATCTGCATTTAAAATCCAGCCAAAATACCCTGGCTCGTTTTTAAGCACCTCTTCAACTGATTTACCTTTATGTTTTCCAAATGAAAATGAAGGAACGTTGTTTTTGTCGCTAACAATAAACCCCGCAAGGTCTAAAAATTTTTTATGAGTCGAAAATTCGCTTAAAAACTTAACAGAGTTTTCAAGGTCTTTATAGAAATCTAATTGGGCTAAAAGAACATTACAAGTAGCTTCAGCATCTGACAAAGCTGAATGGGCATTTTTGATTTCTTTATTACAATAAAATTTGTATGCTGCCTCTAAAGTTCTTTTCTCCATTTTGTGAAAAATAGTCTGAACATCAATTGTTTTAAATTTTCCAATATCAAATTCAATTTCTGATCTTAAAAATTCTTCTGCTAAAAGAGGAATATCAAATCTATCAGAATTAAATCCAGCCAAATCACAGTTTTGTAAAAAGTTCTTTACTTCCGGTGCTATCTGTTTGAAATTTGGGGATTTTTCCACCATAGCATCTGTTATACCGTGGATTTCTGAAGCCTCTGAAGGTATTTTTACTTGAGGATTAACACGCCAAGACTTACTTACTCTTTTACCTTCAGGATATAATTTTACTATCCCAATCTCTACAATTCTATCCTTAACTATATCAACTCCAGTTGTTTCAAGATCAAAAAAACATAAAGGTTTATCTAATGCGAGATTCATCAAATATCAAATTAATTTAGTATTTGCTTCCCAGTTTTCAAGATAATCTGCAACATTTTTGACAAAATTACCACCAACCGCTCCGTTTATTATTCTGTGATCATAGCTATGGGTTAGAATAATTTTTCTCCTTATCCCTAAAAAATCTCCATTTGAGGTTTCAATCACAGAAGGCATTTTTCTTATTACTCCAAAAGCAATAATACCTACTTGAGGTTGATTAATTATTGGAGTACCCATAATTGAACCAAAATTACCAATATTAGTTACTGTATATGTTCCATCCTTTGTGTCATCAGGTTGAAGTTGATTCTGTCTCGCTCTGGTTGAAAGATCATTTACAGATTTAGCTAGCCCTGCCAAATTTAAATGGTTTGCATTCTTTATAACAGGGACTATTAAATTTCCTCCTTCTAACGCAGTCGCCATTCCTATATTTATTCTTTTTTTTGTAATTATTTTATCATTTTCAACGCTGCTATTTAAAATAGGAAAATCAGATAATGCTCTTATCACGGCCGATATGAAAATAGGTGTTAAAGTCAACTTGGTATTATAAGTGTTTAAAAATTCATCTTTATTTTTAGAGTACCAGTCCCACAATTCAGTGACATCGGCCTCAACAAAAGACTGAACGTGTACAGATTTTTTGTAACTATCAACCATATGATCAGAAGTGATTTTTTGAATTCTTGTCATTTCTGAAACTATTTCGTTCTCTAAACCAACTTCATTTACTTTCTCAAGTTGATTTATCTCTTTTGTAGGGATTTTATTTTTATTTTCATTTCTAGAGGAAATAAAACTCAGAATATCATTTTTTGTAATTCTACCCTTCTCTCCAGTCCCATTTATAATAAGTAATTCATTGTCTGAAACATTCTCTTTTTTTGCTATACTTCTAACTAATGGTGATAGGTATTTTGATGTAAGTGTACCATCAATTTGATTTTTATCTGTATCAACTTTTTCCTTAAACACCGGTTCCTCTACAACATCAAGGATTTCTTTGGGTACAATAATTTCTTTAGATTTGCTAACATCGATAGTCTCTGTTTTGTCTTCTAAGATGGTTTCATTAGTTAATTCTGTTTTGTTTACTTCTAAATCTACATTACTGTCTGTTTTGTCCTCTAAGGGAGTTTCATTAGTTAATTCGGTTTTATTGACTTCAAAATCTAAATTACTAGTTGAGTCTTCGTTTTCGGAATCAATTACTGCAATTACCTCTCCAACCTTTATTACATCATTCACCTTAAACTTTTTCTCAACTAAAATTCCTGATACTTCTGAAGGAACATCTGAATCAACTTTATCGGTAGAGACTTCAACAATCGATTCATCAATTTCAATTTTATCACCAACATCCTTAAGCCATGAGGTCAAAGTTGCCTCACTAATACTCTCACCCATCGATGGTAACGTTATAAAGAGCTTACCCATTATCTATGCGAAGAATTATATTTAGGTCAAATTTACAAAATATTGATTAGTTCTATACTGAACCAGTATATGGTATTCTTTTCAAAATACTCCTCCCTAGAGTTACCTCATCAGTGTATTCAAGTTCGTCCCCTACTGGTATGCCTCTCGCTATCGTTGATATTTTTATATCAAAACTTGATAGATTTTTATTGATATAAAAAATTGTCGTGTCTCCTTCCATAGTCGCACTTAGTGCAAAGATAATCTCTTTGATGTTTCCTTTTTTTATCCTTTCAATTAATGAATCAATCTTAAGATCTGCTGGACCAACTCCATCAATTGGGGAAATTAAACCATTGAGAACATGATATCTCCCTTTGAATTGAGAAGTATTTTCAATTGCCATTACATCTCTTATATCTTCCACCACGCACAATTCTCCGTTTTCCCTATTTAAATTTGAACAAATCTCGCAAGTTTCATTATCAGATATATTGTAACATTCACTACAAAAATTAATTGTTTTTCTAAGAGTTTTGATAGAATCTGCAAGAGAATCTATTTTTTGTTCAGGTTGTTTTAAAATATGTAAAGCCAGTCTTAGAGCAGTTCTTTTTCCAATGCCAGGAAGTTGAGAAATCTCATTTACTGCATTTTCTAAAATTTTAGATGGAAAATCCATATCAAATTTTTTTCCATGACAATTTATATAAATATTTTAATTTTGATTAAGTGAATGATCCAATAAATATTTTCATACTAGTAATTTCTTACTTTATAATTTTATTAATCGTTTCATATATAACTGGGAAAGACGATAGCAATAATAATTTTTTTACTGGTAATAGAAATTCAAAATGGTATGTGGTTGCATTTGGAATGGTTGGAACTTCATTGTCAGGAGTAACATTTATTTCAGTGCCTGGATGGATTCAAGAATCTAACTTTACATACTTGCAGGTGGTAATCGGATATCTATTTGGATATTTTGCTGTAGCTTTTTTGCTTTTACCTATATATTATAAGAATAATGTAACTTCAATCTATGAATACTTAGGGAAAAGATTTGGTCGAAACAGTCATAAAGTAGGTGCTCTTTTTTTCTTCATATCAAGAGCTTTAGGTGCATCATTTAGGCTCTTTTTAGTTGCAATTGTTTTACAAGAATTTATTTTTAAAAAATGGTCAGTCCCATTTGAAATAACTGTAATTTTTTCAGTTTTTTTAATTTGGATTTACACTAATAGAGGTGGAATAAAAACCATTATTTGGACTGATACCTTTCAAACCACCCTCATGATTTTTGCTGTTTTTTTAACCATATCAGACATAGCTGACAATCTAGAAATAAATGTCTTCAATTTTTTAGAAATTAATGAAATAAAAAAATATACAAAGGTTTTTGTTTTTGACTCACCTTTAGAAAGAAATTATTTTTTAAAGTCCTTCATAGGAGGATTTTTTATTACAATTTGTATGACAGGGATGGACCAAGATATGATGCAAAAAAATTTAACATGCAAAAACGAAGAAGATGCAAAAAAAAATATGATTGTCTTCAGTTTTATCCTTTTTATAGTAACATTTCTTTTTATGTTTTTGGGTGCTCTTTTGTATGCTTATGCTGAAAAAGAAAATATAAGTGTTCCTATGATAGATGGAAATGCAAATACCGATCTTTTGTTCCCAAAAATAGCACTCGAAGGAGGACTTGGAAACGGAGTTGCAGTAACCTTTATTTTAGGACTAATTGCAGCTGCATACAGTAGTGCCGACAGTGCTCTTACCTCTTTAACAACATCATTTTGTGTTGATTTTTTAGATACACAAAAATTGGAGATGGGAATTCAAAAAAAAGTCAGAAAAAAAGTTCATTTTTTTATGGGCTTACTGATTGTATTAATTGTTATTTCATTTAAGTATTTCTTAAGCAAAAATGTAATTGATGGTCTGTTAACCGCTGCAGGATATACATATGGACCCTTGTTGGGTTTATTTGCATTTGGTATTTTCACAAAAAAAAGAATTTTGGATAAATGGGTTTGGTTAATTGTTTCAATTTCAGTTGTTATTACGTTAATTATTGGAA
The DNA here is from genome assembly GCA_902635965.1 of uncultured Bacteroidota bacterium. Taxonomy (GTDB): domain Bacteria; phylum Bacteroidota; class Bacteroidia; order Flavobacteriales; family Flavobacteriaceae; genus TMED96. Next base: position 33,949 of record CACPQA010000004.1, on the reverse strand, counting down.
ATATAAATTCAGACTATTTAGGTGGATATGTAATTGGATATGAACTTCTACCAATTAATGGTATAATTACTTTTTTAGGTTTAATACTGATTAGTAGAAAGTAAAACTAAAGTGCAACTATTTTCACAGTTGATTTTTTTTTCTTTGAGCTTATTCATTAAAATTTGATTCTCACTTCCAGGGTTAAAAATGACTCTTTTAGGCATTAATTTAATTAGATAGCCCAAGTATTGAGACTGATTTTGAGGTTTCAGATATATGGAAACAGTATGAATGTTTTTATATTTTACTGGTTTTGTTTGAATTTTTACATCCGTTATTAAACCATCATTTAAACCTAAAGCATTAACTTCAAAATTTAATTTTCTTAGTTTTTGAATTGCTTTATATGAATATCTTTGTTTGTTCGGAGAAGCTCCTATGATAAGAGTTGTCATTACCAAACAATCATAATACTACCCCAAGTAAAACCACTTCCAAAAGCAGCCAAAACAATTTTATCTCCCTGATTTACTTTATTATTCTCCCAAGCTTCGGTTAGTGCAATCGGTATAGAAGCAGCAGTTGTATTTCCATAATTCATAATATTATTAAAGACCTGATTGTCTGACAAACCAAATTTCTTTTGAACAAATTGGGAGATTCTAAGATTTGCCTGATGAGGTATTAAAAGATTAATATCTCCACTTTTCCATTTGTTATATTGAAGTCCCTCATTTATAACCTCTGCAAATCTTGTTATTGCATGTTTAAAAACCATTTGACCATTCATAAATGGAAAATAACTTTCATCATCTGGATCATTTGCATCTATAATTTCAGGGACCCATCTCTGAGTGCTAGGTCCTTTTAGTGACAATTCATTTGCATATTTTCCCTCAGAATGAAGATGAGAAGACATAATACCGAAGCTTTTATTTTTCTCTCGAGTTAAAACTGCAGCGCCCGCACCATCACCGAATATAACAGAAACGGCTCTTCCCCTTGAAGACATATCTAGTCCTCCTGAATGATTTTCAGCACCAACTACCAATATATTTTTATACATTCCAGATTTAATAAATTGATCCGCAGTTGCAATTGAATAAATGAATCCTGAACACTGCATTCGAATATCCATAGACGGGCAAGTTGAAATTCCGAGAAGCTGCTGCAGTAAAACTCCTGAACCTGGAAAATAAAGATCAGGACTAAGTGTTGCGAATAAAATCATATCCAATTCATTCGCTTTAATACCAGCTCTTTCCAATGCTAGTTTAGAAGCCTCGAAGGCCATAGTAGATGGCGAATCGTCACTCCCTTTAATGATATGTCTTCTTTCATTAATTCCAGTTCTTTCAACAATCCATTCATCAGAAGTGTCCATAATTTTGGCAAGATCGTCATTTGTTACGACGTTGTCAGGCAAATATTTTCCTAAACCTACTATTCTTGAATTGAACACTTAAAAAGTAAAATTTTCTAAATCTAAATATAAATTTTTATTAAATGTCAATTTGGCAGAAAAAATATTTGGGATGATTTTTGATAATAATTTTTAAAAAATATAATTATGTCTAAAGGAAAAATTAACGTATCTGTAGAAAATATATTTCCACTTATAAAAAAATTCTTGTATAGTGATCATGAAATTTTTTTAAGAGAACTAATATCAAATGCAACAGACGCTACTTTAAAGTTAAAACACTTGAGCAGCATTGGAGAACTTAAGGGTGATATTGGTGACCCTAAAATTGAAATAAGAGTTGATAAATCTAAAAAAACACTGACTGTCATAGATCAAGGAATTGGAATGACGCAAGATGAGGTTAAAAAATATATCAATGAAGTTGCATTTTCAGGTGCTGAAGAATTCTTAGAGAAATATAAAGATAAAGACAACCAGTCAAATATAATAGGGCATTTTGGCCTTGGCTTTTATTCATCCTTTATGGTTGCAAAAAAAGTCGAAATAATAACCAAGTCATACAAAAAAGATCCAGCCGCAAAGTGGATATGTGACGGCTCTCCAGAATATAGTCTATCAAAGTCTGACAAAAAAGATAGAGGTACAGAAATAATACTTTACATAGATAAAGATTCTGATGAATTCCTTGAAGAAAGCAGAATTAAAACTCTTTTAGAAAAGTACAATAAGTTTATGCCTATTCCGATCAAGTTTGGAATGAAAGATGAAACCCTACCACTTCCAAAAAATGCCAAAAAAGATGCTAAACCAAAAACCATTAAAGTAGATAATATTGTAAATAATCCGAATCCGGCTTGGACAAAAAAACCAAAAGATTTAAAAGACAAAGATTACAATGAGTTTTACAGAGAGCTTTATCCGATGCAGTTTGAAGAACCACTTTTTAATATTCATCTAAACGTGGACTATCCATTTAACCTTACCGGCATTTTATATTTCCCAAAAGTTAATAACGATTTGAATATTCAAAAAGATAAGATTCAACTCTATCAGAATCAGGTATTTGTAACAGACAATGTTGAGGGAATAGTTCCAGAATTTTTGACTCTATTGAGAGGAGTCATAGATTCTCCTGATATTCCACTTAATGTTTCAAGAAGCTATTTGCAAGCAGACAGTTCCGTTAAAAAAATTAGTAATTACATTACTAGAAAAGTAGCTGACAAGCTAATTAGCCTTTACAAAAAAGACAGAAAAGCATTTGAGTCGAAATGGAACGATATAAAAGTAATTATTGAGTATGGAATGTTGTCTGAGGAAAAGTTTTTTGAAAAATATCAAGACTATTTTCTATACCCAACCGATGACGGAACCTACTATACCATGAATGAGCTCAAAAAAGAAATTAAGGATGCTCAAACAGACAAGGATGGAAAAATGGTTGTACTTTACTCATCCAATATTGAAGAACAGTTTTCTTATATTCAAGCTGCTAAAGAAAAGGGTTATAAAGTTTTACTTTTGGATTCTCCAATAGTTGCACACCTTATCCAAAAAATAGAAACATCAAATGATAAGATCACCTTTACAAGAGTTGATAGCGATGCGATAGAAAATCTAATCAAAAAAGAAGATGAAAATTCCTCAAAAATGTCAGATAGAGAAAAAAAATCTCTTGAAGACATCTTGACAAAAATTATCCCAAAAGAAAAGTATACTGTTAAGCTCGAAGCCTTAAATAGCTCGCAGTTTCCTTTTGTTATTACTCAACCAGAATTTATGAGAAGGATGAAAGAAATGCAAAATACTGGAGGTAATTCTATGTTTGGAAACATGCCTGAAATGTTCAATTTGATTGTTAATGTCAATCACTCACTAGTAAAACAAATTTTAAACACAAAGACTTCAAAAAAACAAGCAAATTTAATTAATCAAACTCTTGATTTAGCTAGATTGTCTCAAAATCTATTAAAGGGAGAAGATCTAAATAAATTTATAAAGAGAAGTTTAAATATGATTAAATAAAGTTTAATTATGTTTTAAGTTGTTTTAACTATTAATAATTATTATGATTGAATTATCATTTGAAAACAAATTAGAAAACGTAGAGAATACAAACGGTCTTAATATTTGTTATTACCCTAACTTTCTTGGTAAAAAAAAATCTGACCTTCTATATAAAAGACTTCATGACGATATTCCATGGCAAAAATATCAAATTAAACTATTTGGAAAAATTTACGATCAGCCTAGACTTACGTCTTTTCATTCGATAGGAAATAAAAATTACGACTATTCTCAAATAGGTATAAAAAATAATTTTATGACCAATGACTTAAGAGGTCTATTGAAAATGATACATAAAAAGACCGATTATAGATTCAATTCTGTTTTACTAAATTTATACAGAGACGGAATGGATAGTAACGGGTGGCACAGCGATAATGAACCAGAATTAGGGAATGATCCAAAAATTGCATCCATCACTCTTGGCGAAGAGAGGTTTTTTCACATAAAGCATAAAAAGATAAAAGACTTAAAGTATAAGATATTATTAAAACACGGCAGTTTGCTTTTAATGGGAGAAAGATCACAAACCGAATGGGTTCACCAAATTCCAAAAACAAAGAAAAAAATTTACCCTAGAATCAATTTAACTTACAGGTATATTTATTAGTCTTTATTTATGATTAAAGGCAAATTCTTTGAAAACCATTTGCTGTCTCTTAAAATGGTTGCATGAGTACCTCCTTTTACAGTGAAAAAGTTTTCATTTTTTTCTAAATACCTCAATGGAAAAACTTTGTCTTTTTCACCATGAATGTGGATGATGTTTTTATCATATTTTTTTTGTTGCCAATTTACGATTTGATCAATTGACCATTTCAAATAATCAGGATCCCTTTCAGAAAGATATTTTTTATAAGCGTCAACCTTAGCCTTAATAGAAGGACCAAAAACAAGCAACAGTATTTTTTCTAAGTCATCAATCCAATTTAATGGTAGCAAGTGATGAACCCCTGTTTTTTTTGCAAATTTCATTGATAAAGACAATTCAACTTTGGATTTAACGCTGGAAATAATAATAACTTTTTTTGCTTTAATATGTTTTGATATTTCTTGAATTAAAATTCCACCAAAAGAAACACCTACTAAAACTGGATTATCATCATCAATAAATGTTGACATCCTTTTAGAATATGATTTTATCGATTCACCAATTTCAGGTTGTATCCACTTTAAATAAGTAATTTTATATTTAGTAGGAAACTTAATTAGTTCAAATATTTTTGAGGATGCAGCCATTCCTGGCATTAAATAAACAGAAGTGCCAACTTTATTGTCCATTTTTTTAAAAAACTATTTCAAATTTTCGTATATTTATTTTCTGTTAACTAATCAAAGTTAGTTTTAATAGGTTATATCCACAAACCAAAACAATAAATGGAAGTTAAAGAGCTTGACAACAATAAATTTTTAAGACAATTTGAATTAACTCAGGGAAATGTTATGGCAAGGATAGAATACGCCGAACAGGAAAGAAAAATTTTCTTGACAAAGCTTATTGTTCCAAAAGAAATTGATTCATTAGATTTTAAAAATAAATTTATAGCTTTAGTACTTGATTATGTATCAGAAAAAAAATTGAAGGTTGTACCAACAAGTCCTGACATCGCTGGATTTTTAAGAAAAAATAAGTCTTACAAACATTTACTTCCAGTGGGAATTAAACTTTAACTGATTCTTGCGTAACCGTCTTTATCAATACGATTCAATAGCTTTTTTTGGACAGAATTCACAAGTGTGGGATTCCAAAATTGTCTAACCTTTATGTAGTTTGGGGTAAGTCCATGAATGTAACCATGCTTATTCTCAGATTCCCATAAAATATTTTGAAATTTGTTTAGATTATTTTTATAAAACTGAGTCTTCTTTTTGAGAGATAAATCTCTAAGAACTCGACTTCTTATAATTTTATCTTTCTCTGACACCTTGTTAGTTATATCAAATGAAAGAGTGTTTTCTCTGTCAGAGTATTTGAATACATGAAAATAAGAAACGTCTAAATTATCTAAGAAATTGTAAGTGTCAAGAAATAAGTCATATGTCTCAGTTGGAAAACCAACAATTACATCAACACCTATACTGGCGTTAGGCATTAGCTTTTTTATCTTGAAGATAAGATTTGAATAAAAACTTGAATTATAACGTCTTTTCATATCTCTTAAAACTTGATCACTACCACTTTGTAATGGAATATGAAAATGAGGTAAAAATTTTTTACTGTGAGAAACAAATTCTATTATTTCATCAGACAATAAATTAGGTTCAATTGAAGAAATTCGATATCTAATCACACCTGAGATATTTTCTAATTTATTTAATAAATCAATTAAACCAGAATTTTTCTTATATAACTTTCCATTAAAATTACCGTAATCACCAAGATTAATTCCTGTTAGAACTATTTCTTTGAATCCTTTTGAAACAATTTTTTTAACATTTTTTAGGACATTTTCAATATTATCACTTCTAGATTGTCCTCTGGCTAGAGGAATAGTACAATAAGTGCATTTGTAATCACAGCCGTCTTGAATTTTCAAAAATGAACGTGTTCTTGAAGAATTAGTGTCAGAAAAACTTGAATTAAAGTCTTTAAAAGAATCAATCGAACAGGAATATATTTTCGAAATCTTTTCTTTATTTCTTTTTTTTATAAATAAGTCTAAATTAAACTTTTCAGAAGCCCCAAGTACCAAGTCAACTCCGTCGATTTTTGATATTTCACTTGTTTTGAGTTGTGCATAACAACCTATAACAGCTACAAAGGCGTTTTTATTTAATTTATTAGCCTTTCTAACTAAATTTTTAAACTTTTTGTCTGCATTTTCAGTTACTGAACACGTGTTAAAAACGTATATATCAGCAATATCACTGGGCTCTACTCTTTTATAAACATTTGATTTAAATTTTTTTGCTATCTGCTCAGTTTCAGCGAAATTTAATTTACACCCAAGAGTTTTAAAAGCAATTTTTGTTAAATGTTTAGTTTCAACTTGATTCAATTCAAATAATTAAAAATTATTAAAATACAATACTCACCTATTTGTTTGGCTGAGCTTTTTTACCATACTTAGTTTTGAACTTATCAATTCTTCCAGCAGTATCAACAAGATTTGATTTTCCTGTGTAATAAGGATGAGACGTTCTTGAAATCTCTAGTTTCACAAGTGGATACTCTGTACCATCAACCTTTATGTTTTCTTTAGAAGGTGCTGTGGATTTTGTTATAAATACGTCGTTGTTGGACATATCCTTAAAAGCGACGAGTCTATAGTTTTCAGGATGTATACCTTTTTTCATTCTTTGTTGATTTAAAATCCAGACAAATGTAATTGTTTTTTCTAAATTTATACCACAAAACTTTACACATGTTCACTAAAACAAAGAAATCTTTAAGAGACTTTATATTACATTATGGAACTATTCTTGGATTGATATCAGTTACCTTCGCTTTAATGATATTTTTTCTAGATCTCCACTATGCACAAGAAAACAGCGTGAGCCTAGTTAACTACGGGATTTCTGTTCTAGTTTTAATTATTGCTCTATTAGACTACAGAAAAAACAGTAATGGACTTTTATCCTTAAAGGATTCAATTAAAATGGGAATGGGTGTTTTTTTAATTAGTTCTTTTTACGTTTCCGTATATACAATAATACTTATCAATTTTTTAGATCAAGAAACACTAACTAAATCCCTTGAGGTTACTGAAATGAAAATTTTAGAACAAAATCCTGAAATTTCTGAAGATCAACTTGATCAAATTCTTTCTTTTCAAGAAAAATTTTCAACTCCATTTGTGATAGTTACTGTGCTCATTATTTTTTCTTTAATAAGTGGCTTTTTCTCATCATTGATATTAGGCTTAATTTTAAAAAAATCAAGGTGATTAGTTATTTGTAACTTAGCATAAATCATTCATATAATGAATCTCAGCATAATTATTCCTGCTTTTAACGAAAGTGAATCCTTAAATGAGCTACATGACTGGATATCAAAAGTTGTAAAAAGAATGAATGTTGTTTACGAAATAATAATAATAGATGACGGAAGTACTGATGATTCTTGGTTAGAAATAAATAGAATTATAAAAAAAGACAATCTAACTAGTGCAATTAGATTTTCTAGAAATTTTGGAAAATCTCAAGCTTTACACGCTGGTTTTGATTTATCAAAAGGAGAAATTGTCATTACATTAGATGCTGATTTACAAGATAATCCTAATGAGATTCCTAATCTTTATAATAGAATTATTAATGAAAAATTAGATATTATATCAGGGTGGAAAAAAAGAAGATATGACTCCTTAATATTTAAAAATATTCCCTCAAAAATATTCAATTTTGCTGCAAGAAAAGCATCTGGAATAAATTTAAATGACTTCAACTCAGGTCTTAAAGCATATAAAAAAGGGGTTGTCAAATCTATAGAATTATATGGCGAAATGCACAGATATATCCCTCTACTGGCGGCCAACAAAGGTTTTACAAAAATTGGTGAACAAATTATAAAACATCAAAAAAGAAAATTTGGATATTCAAAATTTGGTTTTAATAGATTCATTCATGGTTTATTGGATTTAATAACTCTGATTTTTTTAAAAAAGTTTGGGAGGAGGCCGATGCACTTTTTTGGATTGTGGGGAATAATACTAATATTTATTGGACTATTTTTTTCAGCGTATATAGGTTATGACAAACTGTTTTTAAATATAGATAGTAGAATGATTGCACAAAGACCAGAATTTTATATTGCTTTAGCCACAATGATTTTAGGAGGACAACTTTTTGTGGCTGGTTTTCTCGGTGAACTAATAAATGGTAGACACAAAAATAGTAATCAATATTCCATATCCGAGTCAATTAATGTAGATGAAAATAGGAGATAAAATAAATATTTGGAAAAATAAACCATTCGATAAAGAAACCATCAACAAGATAACTGAACTTGAAAAGAACGAAGAAGAGTTAAATGAAAGGTTTCATTCTGATCTTGAATTCGGTACTGGAGGTATTAGGGGACTTATGGGAATAGGAACTAACAGAATCAATAAATATACTATATCCAAATTCACTCAAGGAATTGCGAATTACCTTAATAATACGCTAAAAAAAGAAAGCAAAACAATAATTATTGCGTATGATAATCGTAGAAATAGCAAGTTTTTTTCAGATGAAGTCGCAAAAGTTTTTTCCGCAAATAATTTTAATGTTTTAATTTTTGATGATGTTAGACCAACCCCTCTACTGTCTTTTTCAATCAGACACTTCAATGCTGATGGTGGAATTATGATTACTGCTTCTCACAACCCTCCAGAGTACAATGGATATAAGGTTTATAACAGTTTTGGAGGGCAAATTGTCCCCCCCGATGATAAAAAGATATCTGATTCAATTAAAAAAATAAGTTTTGAAGAGATAAAATGGGACAATAAAAAAACTAAAGTCAATATAATAGATGAAAATTTTGATGATTTTTATTTTAAAAAAATTATTTCAAATAGCATTTTAGAGAAAAAAAATAGAAAAAATTTAAAAATAGTTTATTCATCACTGCACGGAACTGGGATAAAAAGTGTTCCTCAATTATTAAAAAAAGCTGGATATAATGACATAAATTTAGTCGAAAATCAGTGCTTTATTGACGAAAACTTTTTAAATACAAGTTCCTCGAATCCAGAAGATAATATTGCCTTTAATGAAACTATAAATTTGGCTGATAAAATCAACGGTGAAATTATCATTACAACTGATCCTGATGCAGATAGACTTGGAGTGGGTGTTAGAGATTTTAAAAAAGATTGGATCTTGTTAAATGGCAATCAATTGATGATTTTATTGTTTTCATTTTTGATAGAAAGAAAAGAATTCAAAAATGAAGATTTTTTCGTCTCAACCACATTAGTTTCATCACCGCTCTTTGAAAAAATAGCTAAAAAAAATAAAATTGAATGTAAAATATGTCAAACAGGTTTTAAATGGATTGCCGATATAATTGAAAGAGAAAAAGATAAAAAGTTTTTGTGTGGGGGTGAAGAAAGTTTTGGATTTTTATATGGAGATGAAGTTAGAGACAAGGATGCCGCAAGTGCTAGTCTGCTTTTTTGTGATATGTTTTCCTTTTTAAAGTTAAAAGGGGAAACTGTTGTTAGCTATCTTAATGGAATTTATAAGAATTACGGTTTTTACTATGATAAACTTTTTACCAAAACTAAAAAAGGGGCAAATGGAATTTCAGAAATTAAAAAACAAATTGAATTTTTAAGACTTAATCCTCCCAAAAAAATCGCCGGTGTTAATATCTCAAAAATTGATGATTACAAGATGGGTTTATCGTATTTAAAAACAGGGAAAATAAATAAAATAGATTTACCTAAAACTAACCTCATTATTTACCATTTAGAAGATAATTCAAGAATCTCCGTACGACCAAGTGGAACAGAGCCAAAAATAAAATTTTACATTAATTTATACTCTAAATTTAATAAGGCTTTTGTTTTAAATGAGGGGTCTGAAAAATTAGAAAAAAAATTAAATGAAATTATAAAACATTTCAACTAGATGAAATACTTTAAAGAAATTTTAAAATATGCTATCCCCTATAAATCTTATATTTTTCTGAATATTTTCTTTAATATCCTATATGCTTTTTTTAGTGCCCTATCGTTTGTTTCGATGATACCAATGCTAAATATCCTCTTTGGAACAACACCCAAGATTACAGAAAAACCTGTTTATGAAGGATTTTCTTCTTTAGAAAATTATCTTACAAATAAAATTAATTACGAATTAAACTTTGCAATGGAAAAAAATCCTCTAGATGCACTAATTATTTCAATTTTTTTAATTCTTAGTTTATTTTTCCTTAAAAATTTCTTCAATTACTTAGCACTTTTTTTTATTACTTTCTTAAGAAATGGGATTTTAAAAGATTTAAGAAATGATCTTTATTCGAAGGTTTTATCTTTACCTATAGGATACTTTAAAAAAAGAAAGAAGGGGGATACAATTTCAAAACTATCTGCAGACGTAATTGAAATCCAGACTTCTTTTTTGTCCATTTTAGAAGTTTTGGTTAGAGAACCTTTAACGATCATTTTCACATTGATAATGATGATAAAGGTCAATGTCAATCTAACTTTATTTGCTCTAGCTTTTATCCCTGCGTCAGGATTAATAATATCCATCATTGGAAAATCATTAAAAAAACAGTCAGACCGAGTTCAGAGAGAACAGGGGGAGTTTCTGTCAATAATAGAAGAAACTTTAAGTGGGTTAAATATCATTAAGGCATTTTTTGCCGAAAAACAATTTTTTAATAAATTCTCGAATTCTACAAGCAGATTTTTTTACTTCAACAACAATTTGATAAACAGGCAAAACTTAGCTTCTCCTTTAAGTGAATTTTTAGGTATCATCGTGATTGGTTGTCTGTTATGGTATGGTGGCAAACTAGTATTAATAGAAAATACACTACAAGCATCTGTTTTTATGTCTTTTATGCTTTTGGCTTATAATATACTTACTCCCGCAAAAGCAATAAGCAAAGCTTCTTATGCAATAAGTAAAGGAAACTCAGCGGCTGAAAGAATTCTTATTCTTATGAATGCTTTTAATCATATTTCTGATACAAATTCTGACATTGAATTGGATCATTTTCAAAACGAAATACATTTTAAAAATATTTCATTTTCATTCGGTGAAAAAAAAGTTATCGATAGAATTGATCTAAAGATAAAAAAAGGAAATAAGGTTGCAATTGTAGGTGAGTCAGGAAGTGGTAAAACAACATTAATAAATTTATTAAATAGATTTTACGATGTTGAAAGTGGTGAAATTTTAATCGATGGAATAAATATAAAAAAAATAAGTAAACAATCTCTTCGCAAGTCCATTGGGCTAGTTACTCAAGAACCGATATTATTCAATGACACAGTGAATAACAATATCAGCTTGGGAAAAGAAAAACACAATTTTGATGAAATAATATCTGCTGCAAAAATATCAAATGCCCATGACTTCATTCTAAAACTAAAAGAAGAATACAACACTAATATTGGTGACGGTGGAGGAAAGCTGTCAGGTGGTCAAAAGCAAAGAATTTCAATCGCTAGAGCTGTTCTTAAAAACCCTCAAATTTTATTAATGGACGAAGCTACCTCCTCTTTGGATTCGGTATCTGAAAAAATGGTACAAAATGCTATTGAAAAATTGTCAAAACATAGGACTACACTAGTTGTTGCACACAGGCTAAACACCATTCAAAAAGCTGATTTAATAGTTGTAATGGATAATGGTAAAATAATTCAAACTGGCACGCACAAAAAATTATTATCAATTAAAGGGAAATACAAACAACTTGTGGAAATGCAAACGTTTCATAAATAAATGTGAATAACCGGAAGAGAAAAATTTTTTTTTAATTCCAATCTTGAGCTAAAATAAATTAGATAAAATGTATTTTTGGTTGTAAACAAAATTGAATGGTTGAATTTTTCGGTAATAAGAAAAAAAAAGTATACGCAGTTCAATCAACTTCAAAACTCGACACATCAGATTTAGATAAACTTTACTGGCTATTCAACAAAGAACCTAAAATTAAAGCCAATGAAATTTCAGAGAAATTTTACGGGCCAAAATCTTCAATGGTTTCGCCATGGAGTACTAATGCCGTTGAAATAACGAGAATAATGGGGATTGAAAAAATTTTAAGAATTGAAGAGTTCTTTAGCTTTCAAAATAACATGAATTTTGATCCGATGTTATTTACAGAATACACAAAACTTGATCAAAAAATTTTTGAAAATAACAAATTCCCAGAAAAAATTAAGGAAATTAACGATATTTATCTTTATAATATTGAAGAGGGCCTTGCATTAAGTATAGAAGAAGTAGAATATTTAGAAAGACTTTCTGGAAAAATGCAAAGGAAGTTAACTGATTCTGAGGTTTTTGGTTTTTCACAAGTCAATTCTGAACACTGTAGACACAAAATTTTCAATGGGCAGTTTTTGATAGATAATAAAATCAAAAATTCAAGTCTTTTTGAAATGATTAAGAAAACGTCTAGGAAAAATCCTAATTCAATCATTTCGGCATATAAAGACAATGTAGCATTTATAAAAGGACCTAAAGTTGAACAATTTGCTCCATTAAAAGGAAACTTACCAAGTGAATATGTAAAGAAATCATTTAAATCAGTAATTTCAATAAAGGCAGAAACACACAATTTCCCTACAACTGTTGAAGCATTTAATGGTTCAGCAACTGGAAGCGGAGGTGAAATTAGGGACAGATTAGCTGGAGGAAGGGGTTCGTTACCTCTCTCAGGCAGTGCGGTATACATGACATCTTACACTGGGTTACAAAATAAAAATTTATTTAATTCAATATTTAAAAGAAAATGGCTTTATCAATCTCCGAGAGAGATTTTAACTAAAGCTTCAAATGGTGCTTCAGACTATGGTAACAAATTTGGTCAACCTTTAATCAACGGTTCTATTTTAACTTTTGAACATAAAGAGAATGAAACTTTTTACGGATATGACAAAGTAATAATGTTAGCCGGAGGGATTGGGTTCGCTAAAGCTGATCAGTCAAAAAAATTTATTCCTAAAAGGGGAGATAAAATTGTAATTATTGGCGGTGACAACTATAGGATTGGTATGGGCGGTGCGGCAGTATCTTCTTCAGATACTGGAAAATTTAAAACTCAACTTGAACTAAATGCAGTTCAGAGATCTAATCCAGAAATGCAAAAAAGAGTTTCGAATGCAATTAGGTCTATGGTTGAGAGCTCAACTAATCCAATAGTTTCCATTCATGACCATGGTGCTGGAGGACATCTTAATTGTCTATCCGAACTACTTGAAGAATGTGGAGGGAAAATAAATATTGATAATTTACCAATCGGAGACTCAACACTTTCTTACAAGGAGATTATAGGAAATGAGTCTCAAGAGAGAATGGGGCTAATAATTTCTTCAAAAGATATTGAATTTGCATCAAAAGTTGCAAAACGAGAAAGAGCACCTTTTTATGTTGTTGGAGAAGTTACGGGAGACAACAATTTTTCTTTTATTTCAAAAAAAAATAATGATATACCTTTAAATATGAAAATAGGAGACTTAATTGGTAACTCTCCAAAAACTGTAATCAAAGATCAAACCAATAAAGAAACTTTTAAGGAAATAGTATACGATAAAAATAAAATTGAAGAAAATGTTGAGAAAATATTTGAACTTGAATCAGTTGGCTCAAAAGATTGGCTAACAAACAAAGTTGATAGATGTGTTACAGGAAAAGTTGCTCAGCAGCAATGTGTTGGTGAACTTCAACTACCGTTAAGCAATTGCGGAGTAATGGCATTGGACTATAACGGAAAAAATGGAGTTGCTACATCAATAGGCCATGCTCCACTTGCTGGGTTAATTAATCCTAAAATTGGAAGTATTAATTCAATTGCTAAATCACTCACAAATATAATTTGGGCACCTCTTGAAAAAGGGCTAGAAAGTGTGTCTTTGTCAGCTAATTGGATGTGGGCTTGCAAAAATAATGGTGAGGACGATAAACTCTACAAGGCAGTTGAGGCATGCTCAACTTTTGCAATTAACTTAGGAATTAACATACCTACTGGGAAAGATTCATTATCAATGACCCAAAAATATGATAAGATGGATGTTTTGTGCCCAGGTACTGTAATTATTTCAGCAGCAGGGCACTGTTCTGATATCAACAAGATTGTTTCCCCTGTTTTAAAAGAAAACGGTGGAGATATATATTACGTTGATATGTCAAATGATGACTTTCATTTAGGAGGGTCTGCATTTGCTCAGATTCATAAATCTATAGGTAAAAAAGCGCCAACAATAAAGGATGATTTATACTTTAAAAGAGTATTTAATTTAATTCAAAAACTAATAAAAAGTGATAAAATATCCTCGGGACACGACATTGGATCAGGAGGAATTATAACCTCTCTGATGGAAATGTGTTTTCCTAGCTTAAATATTGGTATGTATTTAGACTTAGATGGTTTAAAAGAAGAAAACACTTCAAAAATATTTTTTTCAGAAAAAATAGGATTGGTAATTCAATCGAAATTTAATATTACATCAATACTAAAAAATGAAAATATTAAATGCACAAGGATCGGTAGTGTACTGAATAAATCTATTTTAAAAGTAAAAAACCACTCTCAGCTGTTAGAACTTAAAATACCGAAATACAGAAAGAAGTGGATGGAAATTTCATCAAAAATGGAACAATTCCAAACTAAGAAAGAACTTGCTAACATTAGAGCAGAAAATGTCGTAAAACAACCGTTAAAGTTTCAATTTCCTCCAAATTTTAGTGGTATTTATCCAAAGAAAAAAAAATATACTATTAATGCTGCGGTTTTAAGAGAAAAAGGTAGTAATTCTGAAAGGGAGATGGCTTTTATTATTGACATGTGCGGTTTTAAAGTTAGAGATGTTCATATGACAGATATCATTGAGGGTAGAGAAAATTTACATGACATCAACTTACTTGTTGCAGTTGGAGGGTTTTCAAATTCAGATGTTTTAGGCTCTGCTAAGGGATGGGCAGGTGCATTCAAATACAATTCGAATGCAAAAAAAATTATAACTGATTTTTTTAATCGTCATGATACTCTAACTTTAGGAGTTTGCAATGGTTGTCAACTTTTCATTGAATTGGGGATGATCAACCCTGATCACAAAAAAAAGCCAAAAATGGAATTTAACAATTCAGGTAAATTTGAATGTATTTTCTCTTCGGTTCAAATTATGAAAAGCAGCTCCATAATGATGAAAAGTCTCGAGGGTTCTGTACTTGGTATTTGGTCTGCCCATGGAGAGGGAAAGTTTTCGTTACCATATGAAGAGGAAAAATATGAAATATCAGGCAAATATCTTTATGAAAAATATCCTTCAAATCCTAATGGTTCGGAATTTAATACTGCTATGCTATGCAGTAATGATGGGAGACATCTCGTTATGATGCCTCACCTAGAGAGGTCTACATTCCCATGGAACTGGGCTCTATATCCAGAAAATAGAAAAAATGATTATGTAAGTCCTTGGGTAATTGCTTTTCAAAACGCATACGATTGGTTAATCAACAATAAATTAAGTTGATTCAAAAATATATATTTTAAATTGAACTGTGAAAAAACCAAAAAGACTCTTTGATTTTTTAAAGTATCAGCTAGCAACTCCGCTTGAGAAATCAATCAATACAAAATATAATGGTAAATGGGAGTCCTTGAGTACAGAAGATTTTTGTGAAAAAGTTCAAGCAATTTCAAGAAAATTGGTTGAGATTGGTGTAAAAAAGGGAGACAAAATAGCTTTAATCTCAACTCAAAACAGGACTGAATGGTGTATAGTTGATAACTCCATTTTACAGATCGGAGGAGTAACTGTGCCGATATACCCAACGATTTCCAAAAGTGAGTTCCAATATGTATTGAATCATTCAGAAAGTAAAATATGCTTTGTTTCAGACAAAGATATTTTTGATAAGGTTGATCAAATAAAGAGTGAAACTAAATTGGAGAAGATCTACTCATTCGATGAATTTGAAAATTGTACAAATTGGAATCTGTTATTTGAAAATGATGATAAATCTCTAAATGATAAAGTAAATTTTAGAATGAAGGGAGTTCTACCTAGTAACTTAGCTACTATTATTTATACTTCTGGAACTACAGGTATACCTAAAGGTGTAATGCTTACCCATGAAAATATGGTTTCAAATATATTATCAGCATCTAAAAGACTACCAGATATGGAAAACAAAAATAGAGCAATTAGTTTTTTACCCTTGTGTCACATTTTTGAGAGAATAATTATTTACATGTATTATTATAGTGGGGTTGAAATCTATTTTGCAGAATCACTAGATAGCATCTCAGATAATCTAAAGGAGGTAAAACCATATTATATGACAGCTGTCCCTCGACTGATTGAAAAAATATTTGATAAAATAGAGGGTAAGGCTGAAGAATTCAGAGGAATAAAAAAAAATTTGTATAAATGGTCGATTTCAATTGCTGATAGATTTGATATTGAAAAAAAAAATAGAATTTTATACAACTTTAAACTAGAAATCGCTAAGTATTTAGTTTTCTCAAAATGGAAGGAAGCTTTGGGAGGTAAGCTTGAATTAATTTGTTCTGGAAGTGCTCCACTTCAACCGCGGCTTGCAAAAATTTTTACGGCTGCAGGAATTCAAATCATGGAAGGTTATGGACTTACCGAATCATCACCCGTAATATCTATTAGTGAGTCTAAAAAAGGTGGAACAAAATTTGGATATGTAGGAAAAATTATTGACGGCATAGAAGTAAAAATAGCAAAGGATGGAGAGATTCTATGTAAGGGGCCCAATGTGATGAAAGGATACTACAAGGATTCAAAGTTAACATCAAGAACTATCAAAAATGGGTTCCTTCACACTGGAGATATTGGTGAATTTGACAAAGATGGATTTTTGAAAATAACAGATAGGAAAAAACAACTTTTTAAAACATCTGGAGGAAAATATATAGCTCCACAAGTAATTGAAAGTAAGATGAAAAGATCGCCTTTTATAGAGCAAATAATGGTCATAGGTGAAGGTGAAAAAATGCCAAGTGCATTAATCCAACCCGATTTTGAATATGTTAGAAATTGGTTAATAAAAAATAAATCTACCTTTTCTGATGAATTGAAAAATATGTGTACGAATAAAGATTTATTGTTAAAAATAGAATTAGAGATTAACAAAATCAATGAAGAATTTGGTGATTGGGAAAGGATTAAAAAGTTTGAGATAACCCCTGAGATTTGGACGATTGAAAATGGTCTTTTAACACCTACAATGAAACTAAAGAGAAAGGCTATTATACAGAAATTCATTCATTTAAAAGAAAGAATTTATAATTAAATTTTCCGTTTTATAGATATAAATTATTCAAGAATAATATTCTTGCATAATATTTTTTATTATATTTAAAATAAAAAAAAGTTGTTTTGAAAAAAGAAACAATAGAATTTGCATTAAGAACAACATGGCAGCAAATAACAAACATGTATAATGAAAAGGCATTAAAATACGGAGGGACAATGACAATGGCTTTTACCCTCTTAAGCATTGATGCGGATGGAACTCCATCCACAACCTTAGGTCCAAAAATGGGTATGGAGAGTACAAGTTTGTCAAGACTCCTAAATACAATGGAGGAAAGAGAATTAATATCAAGAAAGCAAAATCCTGAGGACGGTAGAAGTGTACTTATTTTTTTGACCAAAAAAGGAAAACAGAAGAGAGATCTTTCGAAAAAGATTGTTTTAGAATTTAATAATGGATTAGAGAAAAAAATAGATAAGAAAAAAATAAAAAATTTTTACGAAGTTATTGCTGCAATAAAAAACCAAATTGAAGAAGAGCAAGCTATAAATTACTTTTAAATTATGAAAACAGTATTTGAAGATTATATAAAAGGATCCGAATTTATTATAAAAGAATCCATACCTGAAACAGTTTTTACACCTGAAGATTTCAGTGAAGAACAAATCTTAATGAAAGATTCTGTAAAAGAATTTGTTGATCGAGAAATAATTGCGGAAAGAAAAAGATTCGAGAATAAGGATTATGAATACACCAAAGAGGTGATGCAAAAGGCTGGTAAACTTGGCTTTTTAGGTGTTGGTGTACCAGAGGAATATGGTGGAATGGGTATGCCTTTCACTTCTACCATGCTTGTTTGTGAATACATTTCTGGAGCTAATGGTTCATTTTCAACAGCATTTGGGGCCCACACAGGAATCGGTACTATGCCAATAGTTTTATACGGAAACGAGGAACAAAAATCACGATATGTTCCAAAATTAGCTTCAGGAGAATGGTTTGGTTCTTATTGTTTAACAGAACCAGACGCAGGTTCTGATGCAAATTCTGGTAAAACATTCGCAAAGTTGACAGATGACAAAAAAAATTATTTGATCACAGGTCAAAAAATATGGATTTCTAATGCAGGCTTTGCAAATCTTTTTATAGTATTTGCTAGAATAGAAGACGATAAAAATATAACTGCCTTTATTGTACCTGTTGACTTAAATAATGGCATAGCTTTAGGTGAAGAAGAGGAAAAATTAGGTATAAAAGCGTCTTCAACTAGACAAGTTTTTTTCAATGAGACCAAAGTTCCTGTCCAAAATATACTAGGCAAACGAGGAGAGGGATTTAAAATAGCCATCAATGCACTAAATGTAGGAAGAATTAAACTTGCTGCAGCAACTATTGAAGGACAAAGACATGTCACAACGTTAGCAGTCCAATACGCGAATCAAAGGGTACAGTTTAAGTCTCCTATTTCAAGTTTTGGGGCTATTCAGAGTAAAATTGCTCAGATGACAACTTATTGCTTTGCAACTGAGTCAGCTACTTACAGGGCCGCAAGTGATATTGAAAATAAAATTGAAGATCTTAAAAATAAAGGTGGGTCTCCACAAAATTCAGAATTAAAAGGCTTTGAAGATTTCGCTGTAGAATGCTCGATATTAAAAGTGGCTGGTTCTGATAATGGACAAAATTGTGCTGATCATGGAATCCAGATTTTTGGAGGTATGGGATACTCATGCGATTCACCAATGGAAATGGCTTGGAGAGATTCTAGAATTGCTAGAATTTATGAGGGTACCAATGAAATAAATAAAATGCTTTCAATTGCGATGCTATTAAAAAAAGCATCCAAAGGAGAAATAGATCTAATTACAAGGTCTAGCGAGGTTTTAAATCAAATAAAAAAGAACACAAATCATTTTGAATTTAATCAATCTCAGGAAAGTGCTTTAGCTCAAGAACAACATTTAATTAAAAATTTAAAAAATGTGTTTCTCATCTTAATAAATTTGAGTTTTCAAAAGTATGGTACAAAACTAGAATACCAACAACAAATACTGATGAATATGGCAGACATACTAATCGATATTTACCTTGCTGAATCTGTTTACTTGAGAGTTTCTAAAAATTTGAAGAGTTTAACTGATTCAGAGAAAAATATTCAGAAATGTTTAGTTAAACTTTATACATACGAATCATGCCAGAGAGCAATTTCTTCTTTTAAAGAAGTTGCGATTAATATTACTAAAGATAATGAGCATAAAAATATGTTAGAGATTGTTAATAGCCTCTTGTCGTATAAATACAACCCAGATGTTGTTGAACTGAGAAGAACTATAGCAAAAAACGTAATACAAAACAACAAATATCCTTTTTAAACTTATTTAAAAGTAATTATCAGTTTGTAATCTATTGTATTGACCTCTTCTGTTTCTTCTGTAAATACTGAAGTCAAAGGTGACAAAAAGCTCAAAGATACTAGGAGAAAAAACTGCACCAGGCGATTGAAAAGGGAAATTATATAAAATCCCAAAATCAAAATTTTCGACTGCTAAGCCAATAGAGACTCCTATATTATTTAAAGCAAATGTATTTAAGGAAGAGGCTTGCTGGCTAAGTCCAACTGAAAACTCTCCTAATTGAAAATCTTGAGATAAATAGATTAAGACCGAATCACCAAACTTTGTAAATGAACCATAAGCAAAAAGATAAGAATACCTTGGGAGATACCTTCTCTCGTAAGGGTTAATATTGAATTCGTAGGCACCTTGAACTGAAATTTTAATTGGTTTTTCGAAGGGTACCTCTTTATTAAATGATGTATTTGGCTTATTTAAATGTTTTAAAGTTAATCCAGCCATAAATTTCTCAGAGTGTAACATAAATGATGCACCTAAATCAAGATAATTAACATTGCTTATTACCGGTGCCAATCTATCAATAGACTCAGTATTAATGAATCCAGTTGTTGTATTCAATTGGTCTTCAAAAATTAAATTCCCTGGATTTACCGCTGAACTTCCTAAACCTAAAGAAACAGCAGGGAGAAAGAAAAGGTCATTGTCAAATTGAAGCTTATAAACGTAGGATAAATTTGCTAAATTGATTGTTAGTCCAGTATTCTGGATTTTGAAAGAATTAACATCCAATCCAATACTAAAATCTAGATTATCAAACGAAATTGCACCAAACACATACTTATTGTCCATTTTATCAAATTCATTTAATTTCATTTGATTATATAGGACCCCAACTTTGTTTAGGCTATTAAAACCAAAATAACTTGGATTTGTTTTTTGCATGAACTTGCTATGATTTACAATATAATCGTCTTGACCGTAGAGATCTATTACATTGGTAACAAAAAATAAAATAATTAACCAATATTTTACTTTCTTGATATTTATCATTTTATTAAAATAAATGTTCCACTTTTCTCAACTTCTGTCTCACCATCTAAAAGTAGTCCTTTTGCGGTGAAAATATAGTAAGGGGAGTAAGGTGCAAAGTTACCATCCCATCCATCAATAGAAAAGCCTTTTATATTATTTATATCTGCTTCTTCTTTATACTCATTATAAATAACGTTTCCTCTAAAATCATAAACGGTAAATGTCATATTTGCAAATCCGCTAAACAATGGTCGGAAATAGTCATTAACGAGATCCTTATTAGGAGTAAACACATTTGGAACCATTATATTATATCCTTTACCAACTGAAATAGGTATGGTTATTTCCTCTGAACACTCTATATCATTGTAAATTCTCAATGTCGCAAAATATGTTCCGGAAATTCCATAAGTGTGACGCACAGTAATAACACTATCTACTAACGTAGGAACAATTTCTGGAGTTGTATTATCTCCAAAAATCCATTCGGACTTCACGTACGGATCGGTTGATGTGTTTTTAAATGTCACTTCTTCTCTTGCAAGAATTACTGATGAAGCTTCGTAATTAGGCGAAGTATATTCGAAGTTTGGTTCTCCTATACCCCTGTTAACTTCTGTCGTTATCCAGCAGCCTTCCTCATTCACAATTCTAAATTCAGCAGTTTCGATAGCATTTACAATTGCCACGGACCATGACCTATCACTTAACCTTACAACATCTGATGAAGGTATTAAAATATCATTGTAGTAAAAACTTAAGTTACCATCATTATTGTCAAAAATGTCAATTGTCAGTCTGCCTTGTTGACCAACGCACAGATCTTCATCAACGAACGGACCGTTCATTATATAGAGTTCTCTATTTGGTGAAACCTGAATAATTTCTTCATAGTATGTGTAATTAGTAGTATTAGCACATCCAGTCAATGACTGGGAACTAATTATTACCTTATAATTCCCAGGTAGCAAGTCATCCAAAGATGTTCTGTTGTCATAGTCACTAAGGGGTCTATAACCTGGGCTTACAGGGTCATTTAAATAACGAGGATCTTCGATGTACCAATTGATTGATCTTGGTAATTGACCTCCTGATACCTGAATACCAATTTTTCCATTTAGCCCTCCACCAGTACAATCTGGAGGGAGTGCTTTAAGGAAATCTCCAACATTATTTGGATCAGCCAATATACCTTCAGTTGCAATTGGTTCAACTATGTCATCTACCTCGATAGTAACTTTATTTGCTTCAGCAGCATCACAAGAACAATATGAATGAGAATTTTTGTCTATAATTCTCAAGCAGTATGTTCCTGGATATGCCGGATCAACTGTAGCTCCGTAAAATACTTGTGTATTTGCAGTTGGATCACTTGGAGTATAAGTCCATTCAAATTCATAAGTAGGAGCACCGTCTACAATGTAAGGAACTCCCCCTATTGCTGAGGCAGTTATACCTCCATCAACAGCACCGGTACAAATATCAGTTTCAAAAACTGTTTCACCATCGTATTGAATCGGTAAAAATTCTTCGATAGTAAAAAAGAACACTTCTTGACATGGAACAAGTGTTCCTGTTACATTTTCAGTAATTGTTAAAGTGTACTCTCCAGATGGTAAATTTCTAAATCTGTAAGTATAACCAGGTCTCTCCAAAGAAGGTTGAGTAGGTAATCCAAATAGATTTGAATTACCAGCTAAGTCAACATTTGTTCCATCAGGTCCAATTAATAAAATATTAAATCCATTGTACGCAGTAGTTCTTCTAACACTGGATGAAATGCTAAAGAATATGTCATTGGTGTAGCCTCCAGTAGTAGATAACCAATCTATTGTTTCAGAAGGCTCAGGATAGTTTTTACAATCTCCAGCAGATACCGAAGGAATATTTTCAGTAGTCCTGAAGTTAGAAACAGATAACGTACTTTCGGCAATAACAACATTTCTGGTAATAAATTCGTTGCCATCACACGATGAAACTCTTCCATCAGTGGCAATGGCTCTGTATATACCTGAAGGTAATCCAGTAACTACAGCGTTTCCTCGCTGGGCTACAATTTCAACCCAACTATCTGTAGTAGAAGTTGCAGTTTGGACTGTAGTTCCAGAAGCAGTTGTAGAATATACAGCTGAGGTTGTTATATTTTGATTTTCATACCATTTAATCTCAAGAGGGGGGATCGCATTTGTTATAATTAGTGAAATTTGACTTTCACTGTTTCCACATCCAGGCTGAATAACTTCTAAATCCAAAATTAATTGTTCGTTATTTTTTTCCTCTACTGTAAATGTTCCATTAGCAATTTCACATGTTGTTGTATTGTTAACTGAAATTATATATTGATAAGTATCCGCTTGTGTTATATTAGTAACTGTAAACGGACCATTACCAGTTAATGTTTGATAATATTCATATGGTCTACTGTTTGCTTTAATGTATAATTGAGCTGGATTGGTAGAAGACAAATCTCCAGCCACATCGCTTGGATTTACTGTAAATGTGACCTCCCCTGAGGTATTTGCTGAACAATCAATATCCTTACTATCAACATCCACTGTGTAAGTATAAACTTCAGGGAATTCATAAGTGAATGTAACTTGTTGAGAACATCCAAAATTGTCTACTATCTCAGCCGAAGTAATACTTCTTTGAAGAGGGTTAGAAATATTGATATTATTAAATATTACTCTAGATGAAGCCCCTGAGCTAGCTGAAAGCACTCCACCATTTAAATTAATGGTATAAGGTAAAGCAAGAGCATTACCTCCACTTACCCCAAATTCTAACCTTCCTCCATTAGCAAGATCATCTGGACACAAAGGGTTGTAACTATCTACTAGTGTTAATGATAGCGGATTAGGCTCAACAACTCTAACTGTAATAATATCTATACAGGCAGTTTGAGGGACACCGCTCCTTGGGTCCAGTGGAGGACTGAGATCAGTTACCTGGAATATATAATCTCCGGCAGTAACATTTGAAAGGCTTACCGCAGCACCAGTTCCTGGTGGGACTAGTCCAGCAGGAGATAATGATGTTATATCTAAATTTCCAGAACCCCCTGTTGCAAATAAATCAAAAGCTCCATCCGATCCGCCATTACAGTTGAGGGTAAATTCATAATCAGCAGTTGCAGTACTTGTAGCAGGATTTGCTCCTCTTAAATTTACAAAATTTGCTGTTTCAACACCATTGAGTCTTACCGGACTATAACCTCCTAAATCAATCTCTACCGGTGGATATTCGCAACCTAAAATAGCATCCGTTACCGTAACATAATATGTACCCGGTTCAATATTATATAAATTGGCTTGGGTTCCGTATATTACATTAGAACCTGTATCTGATCTTACCCACCTATATGTATAAACTCCAGAACCTCCTGAGAAAGCATTTAACTGATTACCTGCTCCATCAAGCGGAGTAGTAACAATACTTCCGTTTCCAATTGTCCCTGTCACACAGTAACTATCAGTTTTTTCGACAATTGCTGGATCAAAGTTTAACGCTGTGGGTATTCTAACCGCTCTGGTAAGTCCATATGTACAAGAACTAGAATCGGAAACTTCAACAATATATAATCTTCCTGGCGTTAAACCAGTAAAGTTAACTTGTCCATTACTAACCCTAATTCCACTCGCACCAGGTAATCTTGTTCCGTCATATTCTATTGTGTAAGTATAAGGTGCAATTCCTCCGGAAGCCTGCACTGAGATAGCACCTGTAACTCCTCCGCAGAAGTCAACTTCAAAAGATAACTCATCAGGTTGATCCACAAAGAAAGTTGCAGATGATGTACATCCTCCAACTGTAACATTTAACGCGTAAGATCCTGAATAAAGATTATATATATTGTTTGCAGGTACAATTGTGCTGTCTGGGAAATACCAAGTAACTACAGGGGTGTAGGCCTGAGCAACTTGAGTTGTTGTAACTGTATTAGTTATTGCATTTGTATCCGCTGTATTAGCGCTGAGAGTAAAACTAACACCCTCAACTTCACCAACAAGTCGTAAACCAAATCCGGTTTGAGAAACACTAAGATCAGATTGTGACGGATCATTATTAATATCAGTCATAAAGTTATTTATAATTTGTGCATTTGAATATGCAAAAGGGACACCTCCTAGAACTTCTCCTCCTCTTCCGAGGTATGTAGTTCCATTAATTGTTACTCTTAATATGTCCGTGTATGTAGCAACACCAGCAAAGGCAATTTCAGAAATTTGAACTGTCCCAAGTTTTATATTTTTAATTGCATTTAGGAAGTCTGGTGATGATGTGTCTCCTAGTACAATAGATCCTGTATTATCATTATAACATTCAACATCTTTAACAAGGAAATTTTGTATATAATCCTCATCTATATCTGGGCCTGGATCCACTTTTATTGATCCTGTTTCAATAACATCTGGGTCACACGTTCCTGATAAAGTCAATTTATAGTTATATGTGGTAGTAACTGAAACATCAACAGAAGGAGTACCTTGAATTCTTACAACATTATTGGTCCCTCCAGCAGCAGAAACTAAAATTGGAGTTATACCGGTTGGAGTTACATCCCATGAAATGCTGTATGTTGCGTTGGATTGAGTATTGAAAATATAATCAATATTTGTTATTGGATCGTTGTTACAAACAGACGGTTGATTTGGATTTCCAGAATATAATTCCATAACTGGTGTTGGGAGAACTGTAATAACTCCACTGTCAGTAGCTGGGCCACAACCTGTAGTAGAAATCTCATAGTTGTACGTCAAAATTGTTGTGGAGGCCTGAGCAGCTGCAGAGGCAATACCTCCAATTATTACTTGAGTACTACTCATTGAGGTTATTCCAACGCCAGGTAATGCGGGTGTGAAACTTACAACGGCAGAATTGGCTCCTTGACCAAAATTGTAAATAATTGGATCTAAAGTATTTGTCCCTGTCCCTGCGCAAATTGTCTGATTTTCCGTCGATGGATCAGAAGCAAGAGTCAAAGTTTCGATTGGTTTCACTTGGATTGTTCCTGAGAGAACAACTTCAGGAGCACAAGCACTTCCATTTGTTTTAACTTCAAATGGATAATCGGTAGTTGAAGTAATATTTACAGTAGGTGTACCAGAAATTACAAATTGATTTGTTCCAGGAGTAATTGCTCCACCTACTCCAGTTAAGGTGCTAGATGTCCATTCAAGGACAACATCAGTGGCACCCCCATAGAATTCATAAGTGATATCCGCTATCGATTCTAAATTAGTGCACAATGCAAAAACTCCAACTTGACTTGTAGTTGTTGCTGCACTTGTTAAAGTAAGAATTGGTGGGGAGTGTACAGTGAAGTTTCCTGTTATTGTGCTACTTACACAACTTCCACCTGTCACAATTTGATAAGTATATTGAACTGTTGGTGTAGTGAAAGTTGTTGAAGCGACAATTGATCCAGAGATAATTACTTGAGTACCAGTTACGGAAACACCTAAACCAGTTGGTAAATTGTTTATTGAAGGCCCACCATTAGCAGAATAAGTTACAGTTAATGATTTGCCAATTGCTCCACCTCCTATTTCGTAAATTACATCTTCAATAGGTAGTGCGATAGTGTTAGATGCGTTGTCGGTATCATTGTAACATACACTTTGACTAGCTGTGTTTGCAGCAGAAACTAATGTAATCGAGTCCGTAGGGTTAACTTGTAAACTACCGGTTAACACAATTTCAGGAGTACAGTCACTACCCACAGTCTCAATTTGATAATTATAAATTGTTGTTTCTGTAACATTTACAGTTGGTTTTCCATAAATTCTAAATTGATTTGTTCCAGAGGCTATAGCTGTAACACCTTTACCAAAAAGTGTATTTGATCCAGTCCAAGTAAAGTTTACCCCTCTAGCACCTCCTCCAAATTCATAAATTATGGTCTCCATATCAGTGTCGTCACAAATAATTTGTGAGCTAGTTGTTGGTGTACTAACTAAAGCTAATGTTGGGGCAGTTCTCACTTCGATAGTACCAGTAGCTATTGCAGTTTCACATGCGCCTGGACTGGTTTCAATTCTATACTCATATCTAGTAGTAGAAGAAGCTAAATTTGCCGCAGCTGGATCAGCCGCACCTTGAATCTTGATAGTATTCGATGCAGTTAAACTGTATCCAAATCCTGGGGGCAATCCAGACTGTGCTGGAGCACCATCTTGAGAGTAGGTTATAGTCCCAACTGCATTAGCTCCACCGCCTAATTCATATTCTATTGTAGTGAACGCAAAAGTAGGAGTTGGTGTATTATTTACACAAACTATTTGGCTATCGTTACCAGTAAGTAGTGTTATTTTATCTGTAGGCGAAATTGAAACCGTCCCAGAAATTGGTGAAGGAGTAACATTGCATCCAAAATTATTTCCAATTAAATTAAATTCATAATTATATGAAGTCGTAACAGTTACTCCTAAAGTTGGAGGATTAAACTCAACTGTGACTTCTTGAGCTGCAGCATTATAAGTTGCAGTA
Source organism: uncultured Bacteroidota bacterium (assembly GCA_902635965.1). Lineage (GTDB taxonomy): Bacteria > Bacteroidota > Bacteroidia > Flavobacteriales > Flavobacteriaceae > TMED96. Next base: position 6,703 of record CACPQA010000004.1, on the reverse strand, counting down.
ATCCAATTAGGAGTTGTAGGGGTAACAACACTAATTGCAACTGGGCTTCCAGTTGTCCTAAAGATAGAAGAGCTAGAAACCCCAGTGTCGCAGAAAGTTGGATTTTGACCGACACCAGACAAGTAAGAAGCGCTAGTACTTGGATTCACTGTAATTGTCCCAGATACAACTTCACTTCCTGTACAACCACCTGCCCCAGCTGATATTAACACATATAAATAATCCGTTGAGCTTGATACTACAGCCGAAGGCACACCAGCAATTTCATAATATGCCGGTGCTGTTACTCTAACGGGAGTTCCAAATCCAAGGCTTGAAGAAGCTGTCGCAGATAGCGTAAAGCCAACTCCAGCGTTGGCAGCTTCAATATCAATAAATGGGAACACCGTTGATGAAACTGTATAAGTTGGAGAAAGTTGTGTACTTAAGAATGCAGAAAATTCTGAATGTAACTGATTTCGATTTGCAGTTCCAGTTGCCATATCTGCTGAACCTGTAGCAGCTGTGTAAGGTGTTCCATTAATTGTTACTGTAAATGTATCACCAAATTGAGTTTGATTACTTGGACCATTTTGCCTAATCTCCAATCTAGTCATTTGTTTTTGAGCATAGGAGGTACCCGAAATACCTGGTGGGAATGTAGAAGTTGCTCCTTCTGTTAATGTAAAAGCGGGATTTGCAATTTCAAATTTTATAGGAATCATTGTATCAGATGTACAAACGGTTCTATCAGTTCCTAAAGATGCACTCGAAGTAAGTGTTGCTTCAGGTGTTGGAACAATTGTAAAGGATACCATTTGAGATGCTTCAGTACATTGTCCACCAAATGTCTGAATTAGTACCCCAACAGTTGTCTCAACTAAAGTTGGAGAACTTAATGTTCCTGTAATTGCATACCTATTAAAGAATCCTCCTTGCAATCCAAAAGAAAGTCCTCCAGGAAGAGGGGTCGCTCCATTAATTTGAAGACCCGCTGCATTTGAAAATTCTATAATTACTGCATTTCCTCCATTAAAGTCATCGTTACCACAAAATGAACTTCCTGAAGGATCATTATTAATAACATTAATAGAGGCAGTCTCTTCAACTGTAATTGTTCCAGTAGAAACTGCGGTTTCGCAACCCGGAGTTGGAGCTTGTGTCTCTACAGTGTAAGTAAATACTCCAGTGCCAACAATTGAAGGGGTCCCATAGATGCTAAATGTTTTTGATAAAGGTTGAGTTACTGGTGCAGCTACATTCACAGAACTGTTTACAGGAACTTCAGTTCCTATAATGAATGAATTACCTGGGGTTCCAGTTGGTCCAGGTGTTAAGACTAGGTTTCCTCCCGCATAAGTTGCAACGAAATCATTAGTTTCTGTATTAAGTTTATTAGCTAATCCAGTCCCAATATGGTCTGCCGCATTCGCGAGTGCTGCGCTTGTTTCAAAAGGATATCTCCTATTGTTTATAATAAGAGTGTAAGTTCTTCCAATAATTGTTGGGCTAATCGTTGCAATAGTAATTGTAGTTACCTGAGAAGTAATGTCTAATTTAGGTAAAACGCCCGAGGGAAGGTTTTGTGCAAGAACAAGATTGGCAGCACCTGTAATTTCATATGTAATTGTGTCAATAGCACTACCATTACAGACAGTTATGTTATTTGAATTAAATCCTGATGTAAGATTTATCTGGGGAGACTCAGGTACATTGATAACGTAATTTACTCTATCTCCAGGGCAAGGTACGGGTTCAGCACTAATAACTATATTTCCTGAGAAGCCAGGTCTAAAGTTTAATTCAACTGTATTACTACTAGAATTGGTGGGAGCTAATTCATAAAAGGTAGTTGATGCAAGGTAAGTTGTATCAGTTGTCAAACCAACTGGACTATTTACAAACCACCTAACCGGTTCTCCTCCTGTTATAAGAGTAGTTGAAAAACCAGCATCTGGAATTGGACATTCAGGTAGTGCTCCAACTGGAGTTACTGATGTGATAGGACCGTCAGTAGCTCCTATTACAATAGTTCTTGTGACCCAATCATTATCATCGGCTCCAAACTCACATGTGACAGGTCTTACTTCCAAATCAAAACTTCCGTACCAACCAACATTCCAAGTAATAATACCTCTATTTGGATCGATAATTCCTGGAGAACTTACTGCCGAACCTGCTCCTGGGAAAACATCATCTATTCTCCATTCCAAAGATCCAAAATCATTTGGTAAAGCGCCATTATCACTAGCAGTAAAAAATTGAACAGGCTCATCTGTTGCTTGAATTTGACATTCGGGTAATTCTCCAGTAAAGGTTCCACCACAAATTTGAAAATTAGGTGCCACGGGACTTAGAAGCGGAGCTAATGTTGGTGTAGTAATTGCTTGAGGAACAACAGACACTTCAACCTCATGCCAACCTGATCTTTGGTTATCACAGCCAATTGATCTAACTCTTATTGTGGCAGTTCCACTAAAGCTAGGTGTCCAGTCCATAGTGGCACTCCTAACAATTTGAACTGTACTTGGAGCTTGGAATCTCAAAGATTGTGATAGACCACTTGGAGAAGCAGTTAAACTAAATGCTGTATTCTTTTGTATAGCCTCAATCACAATTTCATTTGTTGAATCGTTATAAATCGCATTTAAGTCAGCATTTGCGTTTGCTAGCGTTGCTAATCGTAATCCAAGCTGATCAATAGTTTCTAGACCAGGTTCAGTGGTGTCAGAATATGTATTTGAAGAACCAGAAATAGTTATAGAGATTTGATATGAGACTCCGTGAATTGCTCCAGTTGGATTTTGAAGTATTTTTATTGAAGTTTCCTGATGGTTATTGTTTACAATATTACCAGCAGCAAAAGGGGACCAATCCCATTCAAGGTTATTAAACACCCTTGTGAGAGCATCGTTTTCATAGCAAGCAAAGAATTCCACATCAGGAGTTGTTGGTGCAGGAAGGTTGTCTTGACAAACTGTGTTATTATACCAAACCCCTGATCCTGCGAAACTCTCTAGTATTTCATACCCTGCAACATTTTGTCCCATTCTAATAAAGTCTGGTGTGACTGGGTCAGGTTCTACAACTATTGAGTAAGGTAAACTAGTCGCAGTACAGCTACTTCCTCTTGTCACAACTGTAAAAGTGGTATCACCAGTTACATTTCCGGAAATAGTAAACGTAGATGTACCCCCAATTTCATACCAATTATTTAAACCAGCAAAGGGGTTTGTTACCGTTCCGCCTGGTGCACTTATACTCAGCCCTGGGTCTAAGTCTCTTACTTCAACACTTGTAGCTCCACCTCCAAAAGAAAAAGTTACAGGGTCAATAGCATTACCTATACATTTTATTTGAGGAGAAGTATCTCCACTTACTTGTGTAATAGTTGGAGGATCTAAAACTTCGATTGTTACAACCTCTGTATATATCTGACAACTATCCTTCGAAAGATTTGGTTGTCTGCCTCCTGTGTTACCTGAAACTAATATTTTCATATTCATTTCAGGATTTTCTTTTGGAATAACAACAGCGACTGTTGGGGAGGGAACTCCAGTTGATGCGGCTATATTATAATTACCAGGTAAAATCGATTTTAGTGTCAAAATATTTGAAGATGAGTTATAAAAACCGTTCACTGTAGGATCTGTCAAACTGATGTAGTTTGCAAAAAACTCACCTACATAGTCAATTGTATTTGTAGAACTAGTAGTAATGTCATATCTATTCCCGTTCACAACTACTGAGTATAATTTACCTCCAACGAAACCACCTGTAGAAATGAGTTCAATCATTGTTTGTTCTATTGCTTGTGGTTGAGGATTCCCTATATAGGTTATAATTCCTCTATAGTATGTCGCTGGATCCGTAGAACTAGGTAACCAAGTGTCCCCAAGATTAAATGCTAAAGCTGCAGATCTTTGACCTGGTATGTCTGACCAATTTAATTGATCAATGGATCTTTGCCATTGAAAGGTTACGGAAGCATTTAGAGTTTCAGCTCCATTAAGGAGTAAATCACTGGGTAAATCCGCTCCACCGACAATCTGACATATTACTTGATCATCTAAAATAAATCCTTCGTTCAAAGAAGATAAAATTTCTATTCTAACTGGATCTGTTGTATCTTCACAAAATTCAGTTGCACTGTTACTTGCCCTTGCAACCCTTCTAAACCATGTTGTTTGAATTAATGAAGGTGGGTCATAATCAACGTTTGTTGCCGAAGTGATTTCAGTCCAAGCTGCTCCATTTGTTGATTGCTCCCATTGATAAGTTAAAGTTCCCATACTGGTAGTTGCATCCATAGGAATTCCTCCTGTGAGTGAACTTACAATAGTTGGTGGATCAACTCCATAGCAGTATGCCATATTAAGCGATGGATCCAAGGCTCCTGCGTTTAGATCAAAAACTTTAATTTCAACAATTGAACTTTCAGCAATACATGTACTAGCAGATCCACTCCCAGCAGTTGTTACTCTTCTGTAGAATGTTGTGGTGTTTAAAGCAGAGGGAGTAAAACTCTGTCCAGTGGCAGTTGCGATGCTTGTGAAAGATACACCGTCTGTTGAAACCTCCCAATTGTATGAAACTCCAGGACCAATTGTTCCACTAACCACATTCAGCTGAGGTGGAACCTCACCTGAACAAATTGTTACTGTACTAGGTGAAATTGTTCCCCCAACAACTTGTGGCAAAACAGTAACAGTGATAACATTACTGTACTCAACACAAGAAGTTAGAGTTGAAATTGTACTTTTGGCACTCCTTCTAAAGGTAGTGGTTTGAAATAAGTTTCCAGGACTTGACAACGTATGAGTGTTTGATGATGACGGGTATGGTGTAAAAGTAGAACCATTATCAATAGATGCCTCCCATGCATACTCTATTACTCCCGAACCGGTTGCTTCTACAACACTGAAGATCGTGGATGCTTCTTCGCCGAAACAAATGGTTGAACTGGTGGTATTTATTAACCCAGGTGATACAACATTTTCCGTCATTAGCAATGTACTAGAGGCAGAACAACCAAAAGGAGTTGTGGCAATTACCACAACACTTGCACCGTTTGGTATTAATATCGGCGGAGATAAGTTATGTGGTTCAAAAATATTTGTTGAACTATTCTGATAAGTTATACCTCCAACTGAAAAGGTGTAAGTTGATATCGCAGAGGTTGAACTAGCTGTGAAAGTTATTGAATCACCTTGACAAAAAACAGAATTAGTGGAAGTTAACGAATAAGCGTCTGAGGTTAAACTTATCGTTGGATCTAAACTTGTATTTATCAAAATTTCAGGAGAAAATGATGAACACCCACCACCGGTAGCTGTATTAGTTGTCCAAGATTTAACTTTAACTTTAGATCCAGGTATTAGAGTACTTGTAGTTAGTATACTTGAATCTGACCTTACTCCAATTGGATTGTTGTCAATATAAAACTGAAAAGACTGACCCCCTCCTGTGGCATTGAAAGTCACCGGTTGTCCTGAACAAATCGCAAGTGTATTAGGTGCGGAAATTGCCCCTACCTGAAGACCTGTTAAAGGTGGATCCTCAATCGCTATCTGAATTATGTTACTATACTCTTCACACTGTTTACCTCCAAAAGTACTAATCGCAGCTCGTCTATAAAACGTAGTTGTACCTATTGCAGATGTTTCTGTATAAACTCGCGTGGTCGCTGAAACCGGTACATTGACAAAGTCTGTTGCAAATGTCCTTGACTGCCACTGATAACTAATTGTTCCAACTCCTGTAGCTGATGCAACATTGGTAAATGCTGGAGGAGTCTCCCCTGCACAAATCGTTGTAGAGACTTGTCCAATATTACCCGAGGAGGTAATATCGTTCAAGAACATATCTAAAGTCTGTGATGCAGTACATCCCCCTGCTGTCTCCACACGAACAGATACAGAGGTAGTAGAAGACAAAGGTGGTACAGTAGTATAAAAATTGTTTGTGGTTACTGAAACTGCACTGGAACCAACAATGAAAGTATAGGTCGCTATAGCAGAAGTAGAAGTAACATTAAAGGTTATCGTATCTCCTTCACAAAATGTAGAAGATGAAGCAGAGGATGCAAAAGCAGTCGATGTTAAACTAATTATTGGGTTGTCAACAATTTGAACAACAATTTCATCTGAAAATGAAGAACATCCAATGGCGTCAAATGTTTCTACCTTTATCCTATTGCCTGTAATCAATGTACTAGTAGACAGAGTACTGGATCCTGATTTCACACCAAGTGGATTGTTGTCTAGGTAAAATAATCGTTCTGTACCTCCAGTAGCAACAAAGGTAACATCCTCCCCTGCACAAAGTGTTAAGGTCGCTGGTGCACTAATTGCTGTTCCTTGGACTTGTAAAGTTGATATTGGTGGAGTACCAACTTTAACTTCAATAACATTACTGTACTCTTCACACTGTTTACCTCCAAAAGTACTAATCGCAGCTCGTCTATAAAACGTAGTTGTACCTAGTGCAGATGTTTCTGTATAAACTCGCGTGGTCGCTGAAACCGGTACACTGATAAAGTCTGTTGCAAATGTCCTTGACTGCCACTGATAACTAATTGTTCCAACTCCTGTAGCTGATGCAACATTGGTAAATGCTGGAGGAGTCTCCCCTGCACAAATCGTTGTAGAGACTTGTCCAATATTACCCGAGGAGGTAATATCGTTCAAGAACATATCTAAAGTCTGTGATGCAGTACATCCCC